>CAZDEC010000040.1:0-28785 GCA_964504295.1 uncultured Thioalkalispiraceae bacterium | reverse complement strand
ATTTATGGAAAAACATTCTGTTGCCCGCCTAGTGGGTGCGCCTCCAGGCTATGTTGGCTATGAAGAAGGTGGTTACTTAACCGAAGCGGTTCGACGCAAACCTTACTCGGTGGTGCTTTTGGATGAAGTGGAAAAAGCGCATCCCGATGTGTTTAATATATTGCTGCAGGTGCTAGATGATGGCCGCTTGACTGATGGCCAGGGTCGAACAGTTGATTTCAGAAACACTGTTATTGTGATGACCTCAAATTTAGGTTCACAACAAATTCAGTCATTAATTTTAAATAACGAATCTAAAGAAGTGGGTTACGATGAAATTAAAGCGGCGGTGATGGAAGAAGTGAATCAACACTTCAGGCCTGAATTTATTAACCGTGTGGATGATTCGGTTGTGTTCCATCCACTGCAACAGGAACAAATTCGTGCGATTGCTAAGATTCAAATAGACTTACTGGCAAATCGGTTGGCTGACAGGCAAATTGAGCTGATTACTTCAGACGAGGCTCTGAATAAGCTCGGTGCAGCAGGTTTCGACCCGGTCTATGGTGCGCGTCCGTTAAAGCGAGCGATTCAGCAAATGGTTGAAAATCCTCTTGCTCAAGCAATATTGTCGAGTGAATTTGTGGGCGGTGATGTGGTAAAAATCGAGGTAAAAGACGGTGATCTGGTCTTTATAAAAGACCAGAGAAGTGTTTCGGCTGCTTAAATAACCTGAACTCGGGATAAGAAATATAGTGTTCACAAAATGTATCAAAGCAAGGATAGGAAACTGGAATCCTTCACTAAAGACCGTCTGCCGCATGGACGCGGCAGCCGAGCAGCCAGGGATGGCATCTTTTGCGTGTCTTTAGTGAAGGATTCCAGTTCCCTGTCCGGGGTATAACCGTAGACTTTCTTATCCCAAGTTCAGGTTAAATACCTCTAGATTTAGCACGCATGCTATCTTTTGTACCAAATACCCCATCCATCAGTGATGGGGTTATTTTTTAAAGGCTATTAAAATCAAGTAGTTCCATATTTAATTTTTTGCTAAACCATTTTATTCGTTGGCCGATAAGGAGAAGGGGCTAGCAAGAAAAAAAATACAGGATATTTATGAAAGCCGATATCATTAATCCATTTTTATCATCAGTCTCTAATGTATTGTCAACTATGGCAATGTTGGAGGTGTCTCCAGGCAAGCCGAGTATAAAGGAAGACGTAATGTCTCGTGGCGATGTGTCTGGAATTATTGGTATGACAACGGCGACTATAAATGGCTCGATGGCAATTACTTTTCCGGATACCGTTGTTTTTGAAATTGTAAACAGGATGTTAGGCGAGACGGTGACAGAAATAAATGACACGGTTACTGATCTGGTTGGTGAGTTAACTAATATGGTGGTTGGTGGTGCCAAAGGTTTGCTTGAAGAAAAGGGTTACGATATAGGAATGGCTACGCCTGTTGTAGTTACCGGCAAAAATCATGAAATAACGCATAAGGCTCAGGGACAAAATATCCTGATGCCGTTCAATAGTGAAGCTGGTACTTTTTATGTCGAAGTTTGCTTTGATACCTGAACAGGCAAAGACACTTAATGAACTAAAATTCTTAGTGATTATTCTTTTATGGCGTGAAATTCAAAGTTGACACACGGTCATGAGCACGTTTTAACGTTTCAGTATCTAAAACCTCTTCCTTCTTTAAACGATCCAGTTCTTTAAGTTCAATTACAAGCATGCGGCGTTTATCCATTTTGATATTCTGGCTAGCGGATAATATACGTGCGCGCATCTCATCTATAAATTTATCAAAGATGTCAGGATTAGGTTTGTTGTATAAGAACCTAATTAAAACACAACCCGCGTAACGGCTTCTAAATTCCGTTACATTCGGTGAGCGGTAGTAAAACATAATGAGTGATGACAGTGTGAGTAATATAAATACAACTATTAATGGCATAAGTTTGCCCAGCAAGTCTCCGTTAATATTTGTAATTAGATAGATTATGTAAATAATTGTGCTTATTGCAAAATAAAAGACTGCGGCAAGCCAGGCAATCGAAATTTTACGGTGACGCACCGGCCAGGGTTCGAGTAAACCAAGGTTAATACTAAACGATTTTTCTTCAATAAGATTGTTGGTTGTAACTTGAATATATTTTTCATTAAATATTTCAAAACGACGGGTTTCGCTTTTCGCTTTACTTCGTTGTACCAGTCTGGAATTGATCGTTTTTTCAGTCATTTTTTGTTTTGTTATAAAATCGTGATATTTAAAATTTAATATGGATGATAATAAAGCTAACGCGGATGAATAGCCAGAAGGATTCTGTATAAAGTATTTTTAATCGTAGAGAACTTTTTATTTGTTTGCTGCACTAAGCTGATAGCTAAATTATTGTTGTTTTAACCCGGAGCGTTTGTCGATGTTACTGAAAAAACCAGAAAACATAAAATCATCAGAAATAACCCCAAAAGATGTTTATGAGCAACGTCGCACTTTCTTAAAGTCATCAATTAATGCAGGTATTGGTTTGGCAACATCGACTTTACTTTCAACCTATCCTGCAGATGTTTTATCTGCAACCGGTAGTGGTTATGGCTTAAAACCGTTAAAGCACACTAAAAACTTAAAGTACCTTGTTAAAGATGAACTCAGTGAATATAAAGACATTACAACTTATAATAATTTTTATGAATTTGGTACGAGTAAGTCAGCTCCCGCATCATACGCTAGTGCATTAAATCCAGCTCCTTGGTCGATAAAAGTTGAAGGCCTTGTTGAAAAGCCTGCGACGTATCAACTGGAAGATATTATTAATGAAAATACGCTGGAAGAACGTATCTATCGTTTACGCTGTGTTGAACGTTGGTCGATGGTGGTGCCGTGGTTAGGTTTTCCGTTGGCTGAACTTATCAAGAAGGTTCAACCCACATCAAAAGCCAGGTTTGTAGAATTTTCTACTTTGTACCGTCCTGAAGAAATGCGCGGCCAGAAAAGAGCCGTACTGGACTGGCCTTATGTGGAGGGGTTGCGACTCGATGAAGCAATGAACTCACTCGCTTTTCTGGCAGTTGGACTTTATGGCGAAGTATTGCCCAATCAGAACGGCGCACCCATACGTCTGGTTGTGCCATGGAAATATGGTTTTAAAAGCATTAAATCGATTGTCAGTTTACGTTTTACTGAACAACAGCCTGTGAGTAGCTGGACAAGAGCGGCACCACGTGAGTACGGTTTTTATTCAAACGTGAATCCCGAGGTTGATCATCCTCGCTGGAGTCAGCGCAAGGAGCGTCGAATAGGTGAGTTTTTTAAGCGCAAAACACTCATGTATAACGGTTACGCTAATGAGGTTGCTCATTTGTATAAAGGGATGGACTTAAAAAAATATTTTTAAGTTATAGTGATGCGTTTATTTAAAGTAACTGTTTTTGTGCTATGCCTTGTTCCGATTAGTTTATTATTTTATAAACTCTATATTGATGAACTAGGCGCAAACCCATTTGAAGCATTAACCCGTCAAAGTGGCGAATGGACGTTGCGTTTTTTATTGCTCACACTTTCGTTAACTCCACTGAAGCTTGCCTTGAATAAGAGCTGGCCCTTAAAATTTCGCCGTATGCTGGGCTTATTTGTTTTTTTCTATGCTTCGATTCACCTATTAACGTATATCTGGTTTGATCAATTTTTTGACTGGCAGGAAATTTGGGTAGATATAGTGAAACGTCCTTTTATTACCATGGGTATGGTGTCATGGTTTATTTTAATGACGCTGGCAATGACCTCGACGCTGGCAATGAAGAAAAAGGTTGGTCGTTACTGGAAAAAACTACATCAACTGGTTTATCTTGCCGGTGTTCTAGTTTTACTGCACTACTTTATGCTGATAAAAGCCGATATTTGGTGGCCTGCATTATATAGCTTACTTTTTATTGGGCTTATGTTAGTTCGTCTATGGCGAGTGAAAAAACTAAAGGCATTTTTTTGTAAATTGAAAATGAGCCCAGCATAAACATCATACTTAAAACATTAGGAAAATCTAATGTTGTTGTTGCACATTGCAGACCTAAAAAGGATAGGCCCTGGCTATATTTTAATACAATGGTCGACGTCTTAAATAACTATAATTATTATAAAATACAATAAGATAGTCTTTTATTCTGTAAGCCTAAAGCTGTGAAATCACCTTTTTGCTATCCTTTTTTCTACTCTACCGGGGTATAAATATTTTCTACAAAAATTTAGTGTTTTTTAACCTGAGTGCCTATGGCATAATCGCCTAATTATTGTATAAAAAACCTGCCTTTAAATGTGGGAAATATGACTACGCGAAAGACCGTAGAGGAGAACCGAATGTCGATTAACCGTCGTGAATTTATTCAAGTAATGGGTATGGCTGCAGCTGCAGGCATGGTACCGGGGTGTAGTAAATCAGATTCTGAGAGCAAGTCTGCAGCAGCAGGTAAGTCTCCTGAAGATATTTATAATATTCCCAAGTTTGGGAATGCAACTATCATGCATTTTACAGATTGCCATGCTCAGCTTAACCCTATTTATTTCCGTGAACCGAATGTCAATTTAGGTATTGGCGGGAGCCTGGGGCAACCTCCACATCTTGTTGGAGAAAAATTATTAAATCATTTTGGCATTAAAGCCAATACGCTTGAAGCGCATGCCTTTACCTACCTTGGTTATGAGCAGGCCGTTAAAAAATATGGCGCAGTGGGTGGCTTTGCACACTTACGTACGTTAGTTAAAAAATTACGTGGTGAAATGGGGCCTTCACTGCTAATTGATGGTGGTGACACATGGCAAGGATCTTACACAGCCTATAAGTCGCGTGGTAGAGATATGGTGGGTGCGTGTAATTTGCTCGGTGTTGATGTGATGACCGGTCACTGGGAGTTCACTTACCAGGACACGGAAATTATTGAAAATATTAAAGAGTTTAATGGTGATTTCGTTTGTCAGAACGTATTTGTAAAAGACGATGCAGCATTTGATTATAAATTTGAAGACTATGAAGGTTATAACGAAAACACTCAACGTGCATTTAAACCATACACGATGAAAGATTTAGGCGGTGTACGGGTTGCGGTTATTGGCCAGGCTTTTCCTTACACGCCAATTGCAAATCCACAACGCTTTATTCCTGACTGGTCTTTTGGTATCCGTGAATCAGAAATGCAAAATACCGTGGACATGGTTCGTGAAAAAGAAAAACCGGATTTAGTGATTGTTATTTCACATAACGGTATGGATGTCGATTTGAAGATGGCATCCCAGGTAACGGGTATCGACGCTATTTTTGGTGGCCACACGCATGATGGTATTCCTCAACCAACGGTTGTCAGCAATAAAGCTGGTAAAACACTGGTTACCAATGCCGGCTCAAATGGTAAGTTCCTCGGTGTTATGCAATTTGACGTTAAAAACGGCAAGTTACAGGATTTCCGTTATCGTTTAGTCCCTGTATTTTCTAAAATGCTTGAAGCCGATAAAGAAATGCAAGCCTATATTGATGATGTGCGTAAGCCTTATCTTAAAACGCTTACCGAAGAGTTGGCCGTAGCAGAATCAACCATGTATCGACGTGGTAACTTCAATGGTACTTTCGATCAAATTATTTGTGATGCGCTGCGTATTGTAAATGGTGCACAAATTTCATTGTCACCGGGTTTCCGCTGGGGAACAACCGTTCCTGAAGGTCAGGTGATTACCATGGATAACGTGATGGATCAAACTTGCTTAACCTACCCAGAAACCTATGTACGTGAAATGGCCGGTTCAGAACTTAAACTTATTCTGGAAGATGTAGCAGATAATATCTTTAACACCGACCCTTACTATCAGCAAGGTGGTGATATGGTACGTTTGGGTGGTCTCGATTACACTATCGACCCACATAAGGGTATCGGTAAACGTATAACCGAAATGCGCCTAGATGATGGGACTGTTATTGAAGCTGGTAAGAAATATACCGTTTCAGGTTGGGCGACAGTGGGTTCAAAAGCACCTGGACCTAAGATTTGGGATGTCGTTGCTGAATATCTACGTGATGAAAAAGTTGCGAAAATTGGTAAATTCAACACACCAAATATTGTAGGTATGCAGAATAATCCGGGTATGAAAGATTACTTGGGTGCGACTAGCTAATTGTTCTTTTTAGTTAGAGCAAAGCGCTGGCCGAGAGGCTAGCGCTTTTTTTATATCTTTAATTTTTTAACCATGACGAACACAACGAAAAAATTACAATTGTAGAGTAAATTCAAAAATATCATTGCTTCTTTTAACTATACATTATAGAGAGATTATTACGTAAAGAAACCAAAGAGATTATCTTTCGTTGTGGTTAATATTTATTTTTCAGTATCAAGTTGTTCGGCCAATTTTTGTGTCAATTCTAAATCAGTTGCAACCTGTTGCTGTTGCCATAAATCAATTTGAGGCTCAAGCAGCGATGCCATCATTTCAATATGTTCATCGGAATCGTTCAGTGCAGGAATATAGTGATATTTTTTACCTCCAGCATTCAAAAACACATCACGGTTCTGCATATTAATTTCTTCAAGTGTTTCGAGGCAATCGGCTGAAAACCCTGGGCAAGCAACTTGAACACTTTTAGTGCCTTGTTCCGCTAGTTCTTTTAAGGTTTTGTCTGTGTAGGGGGTAAGCCATTGTTCAACACCCATGCGCGACTGAAAAGTAATTAGCCACTGCTGTTGTTTTAATTCCAGTTTCTCGGCTAATAAACGTGCTGTTTTCTGACACTCGCAGAAGTAGGGATCGCCTGCGGCTAAATAACTTTTAGGTAAGCCATGAAAAGATAGTAATAATTTATCCGCTTGTCCTTGATTTGCCCATGTTTTTCGAATGGAATTTGCGAGTGCTTTAATGTATTGCGGTTTATCGTGATAGTGGCTAATAAATTTAATATCGGGTAAGCGCTTCCACTTTTTGAATACATCCGCAACCGCATCAAATGTTGACGCGGTTGTTGTTGCAGAGTATTGAGGATACAAGGGGAGTATTAGCAGTTTATCTATATTTGAATTTTTAAATTTTTCTAACGCTGTCTGTACTGAAGGTGAGCCATAACGCATCCCCAATTCAACCGATACATGCTGATATTTTGAATTAATAAGAGTCTGAAGTTTAGTAACCTGAGCCTGGCTGATAGTGAGTAAAGGTGAGCCTTTATCTGTCCATATTTGTTGATAGGCATGCGCGGCTTTACGCGGGCGAAGACGTAAGATAATGCCATGCAAAATGAACCACCAAAGCCAACGGGGTTTATCTATCACCCGTGGATCGCTCAGAAATTCATCCAGGTAACGCCGTACGGCAGATGTTGTCGGTGCATCGGGTGTGCCAAGATTTAAAATCAGGATACCTGTTTTAAAACTCTGGCCATGATTAAAAGTGGTTTTATCTGTAATTTTTGTAGTAGACATAAGCAATGATTCTACTGTTAGCTTCTTTTATATGCAATCATTAGTCAATGACCAATGGTTTTAATATTGACAAGGTTAGCGGGGCAGCTGTAAGCAAATGAATAAAAATACTCCGAGGTTATGATGCAATTAGTTTTTCTTGATAGAGCAAGTTTAGATAATGGTGACTTAGATTTTTCGAAATTGGATTTACCTGTCTTTGAGATTAAAATATTTGACAACACTTTACCTGAACAGATTGAAGAACGTATCGCGCAGGCAGACATTGTAATAACTAATAAAGTACTTATTGATGCTGGTTTGATTAAACAAGCAAAAAAATTAAAACTTATTTGTATTGCCGCAACCGGAACCAATAATGTTGACTTGATTGTCGCAAAAGAAAATGCAGTAAAAGTATGTAATGTTACGGGCTATGCGACATCGTCCGTTGTACAGCATGTTTTTATGTTAATGACGGCATTAAATACAAATTTAAATCGTTACCAGGACGCGGTTAAAGATAATCGCTGGAGTGAAAGTAACTTTTTCTGTTTGCTAGATTACTCTATAAATGATTTATCGGCACAAACCATCGGTATAATTGGCTACGGTGAATTGGGCAAGGGCGTAGAAAAACTTGCGCATGCTTTTGGTATGCAGGTGCTTGTTGCTGAATCACTTCTTGCTACTCGTAACGTTGAACATAATCGTGTCCCATTAAAAGAATTATTACAAAGTGCCGATGTAGTGAGTTTACATTGTCCTTTAACCGAGCAAACGCATAACCTTATTGCGCAAGCTGAATTTGAATTAATGAAACCAACATCTATCTTAATTAATACCGCAAGAGGTGGCATTGTAAACGAGGTAGATTTATTATCGGCATTGCAGAACAAACAGATTGCAGGTGCTGCGATTGATGTTTTAGAGCAGGAACCGCCATCGAAAACCCACCCACTTATAACATCTAATTTACAAAATTTAATTATTACGCCGCATATCGCCTGGGCAAGTAAGGTATCTCGACAGCGGTTGCTTGATGGAGTCATAAACAATATTGCGGCGTATTTGCAGGGAAAGGATAAAAATATTGTTAATAATTAACCTGCACTCGGGATAAGGTATTATGGGCTTATACTACTGCTAGGACATGGGGCTTGCTCACTAAAGACACGCAAAACACGCCTTCCCTAGCTGCTCGGCTGTCGCGTCCATGCGGCAGACGGTCTTTAGTGAGCAAGCCCCATGTCCTAGCCTCACACTGAGGTGATTTTTTATTATTTACTTATCCCGAGTGCAGGTTAATTATTAACAATGTGATTGTTATCACAGCTATGTTTAAAGTTAGGCGTATTCTCTGTTGTTTGTTCATAACTGAAGAGGATGCAATATGAAAACAATATTTAAACAGATTTTATTGGCCAGTACCGCTTTGTTATTTTTATCTCAGGCATATTCGCTAGAACCTGGATCAACCATGTCAGACTCAATGACTGGCGATTCGATGACTGCAACAACGAGTTCCGAACCAGTTTCAAAAAATAACAATGCTGTAGCGCAAAAAGAGATGATGCCAGAAACATATATGCCAAAAGGAGATATGCCCAAAGAAGATATGCCCAAAGAAGATATGACAGGCTTTTCCCGCGGAACGGTTGCTCGTTCTATATTTACCACGCTTATCGATAATCGCGAGCCGGTTGATAAAATAAAACAGGTTCCGCAACAAAAAAATGATGTCTTCTATTTTACCGAGTTAAGAGATATGCAAGGCCAAACCGCTAAACATCGTTGGGAATATAAAGGCAAAGTGATCGCTGAGGTTAAATTTAATGTACGTGGTCCACGCTGGCGTGTCTGGTCAAAGAAAAGTTTTGTTCCAGGCTGGGCGGGTGACTGGAAAGTTTCTGTTGTGAATGGTGCTGATGAAGTTATTTCTGAAGAGGTAATAGCCTTCACCGAAGCATCACACGATATTGTCGAAAGCGAGGAGCTTAACAAAAATACAATGGACGAAGGCAGTACAACGAATCCTGTAAAGGCAAAAGCGCCTGTAGTGACTATCGTAAATTAGAAAAACCAGAAAATTTTTATTAAGCAAGAAATGCTCCATATTTATGGGGCATTTTTTTATGCGTAAACTCATAACGTTATAAAATATACTTAAATAAAACACTCAGGTGTCAGGATATTGGCTGAAAATAATCCGTGGGCATAGGCTAAAAAAGCATGCTAGTGTTAATGGTGAAGGTTATATCTTAGAATGTTATTTGCGGGGATAGAGTAATGAGTACACCATTTGAACCAACCGTAGGACAATGGTACCAGGATGATGATCAACGTATGTTTGAAGTTGTTGCCTGGGATTTAGAGGCAATAGAAATTCAATACTATGATGGTGATGTCGATGAATTTGAAATGGACGTTTGGTATATGATGAACATACTACCAGCCGACGAACCCAACGATGGTATCGGCCCGTTTGATGAATGGGATAGCGATGAATTAAGCCATATACAAAATACTTATTTACCCGTGAGCTGGCGATACCATTAAATTAAATTTCGATACTAAGTTCACAGGGTGCAGATTTCAACTTAACAGTTCAGAAATTTAATAGTTTATTTAGGTACCTATTTTTTTATATTTAATTCGGTGCGGCTGTTTGTAGTCGTCACCCAGTCGGTGTTTTCGGTCGGCTTCATAGTCTGCATAGTTCCCTTCAAACCAAACCACCTGGCTATCACCTTCATAGGCAAGTATATGCGTGGCAATACGATCTAAAAACCAGCGATCATGCGAAATAACAATGGCCGATCCAGGAAAGTCGAGAATGGCTTCTTCTAGTGCGCGTAACGTTTCTACATCGAGGTCATTAGTGGGTTCATCAAGCAGTAATACATTGCCTCCACTGCGTAAAAGTTTGGCAAGGTGCACGCGATTGCGTTCGCCACCGGATAAATCCCCAACCCTTTTTTGCTGGTCGCTGCCTTTAAAGTTAAAACGTCCAACATAGGTGCGTGAAGGAACCACATAAGCACCAATGGTGATATTATCGGCACCATCAGAAATTTCTTCCCAGACGGTTTTGTTACCATTGAGTGAATCTCGTGACTGGTCGACATAAGCAACCTTAACCGTTTCACCGATACGCAGTTCACCACTATCGGGTTGTTCTTCATTGGCAAACATTTTAAACAAGGTTGTTTTACCTGCGCCGTTCGCACCAATGATACCGACAATGCCACCTTTGGGCAGGTTAAAGTTTAAATTTTCAAATAATAGTTTGTCGCCAAAAGCTTTTGAAATACTAGTGGCTTCGACGACCAAATCACCTAAGCGTGGGCCGGGTGGAATGTAAAGATCATGGGTTTCACTGCGTTGCTGGTATTCTTTTGAAGACAGTTCTTCAAACCGTGCAAGACGTGATTTGCTTTTTGCATGGCGGCCTTTCGGTGCGGTTTTTACCCATTCTAATTCGGCCTTCATTGCTTTGGCGCGTGCTGATTCCTGTTTTTGCTCAGTTTTTAAGCGGGCTTCTTTTTGTTCTAACCAGGACGAATAATTACCTTCCCACGGGATACCGTGGCCACGATCCAGTTCTAAAATCCAACCGGCGACATTATCAAGGAAGTAACGGTCATGGGTAACGGCGACCACGGTGCCAGTAAAATCATGTAAAAAGCGTTCGAGCCAGGCGACCGACTCGGCATCTAAATGGTTGGTGGGTTCATCGAGTAACAGCATATCGGGGTTTGATAACAGTAATCGGCACAGGGCGACACGGCGTTTTTCGCCACCGGATAAGGTAGTCACATCGGCATCCCAGGGTGGAAGGCGCAGAGCATCGGCGGCGATATCCAGTTTTCTATCTAACTCCCAGGCACCGGCGGCATCAATTGCATCTTGTAGTTTGCCCTGTTTGGCGAGCAAGTCGTTCATCTCGTCATCCGACATTGGCTCGGCAAACTTCATGCTGATATCATTAAACGCATTCAGTTTATCGATTATATCCTGTACACCTTCTTCGACATTACCGCGTACATCTTTATTGGCATCTAACTGGGGTTCCTGTGGTAGGTAGCCTATGTTGATTCCAGCTTGAGGACGTGCTTCGCCTTCATATTCTTTATCGATACCGGCCATGATGCGTAGTAGCGTAGACTTACCGGAGCCATTTAAACCCAAAACACCTATTTTGGCTCCAGGGAAAAAAGAAAGTGAAATATCTTCAAGAATTCTTCGTTTCGGAGGCACAATTTTTCCAAGCTGGTTCATTGTGAAAATATATTGCGCCATAATCTGTTGCCTTTTTTAGTTTTTGATCTGTTTGCGATAATAGCATTTTGGCAAGCTAAAAATCATTTAAAAGTTTACTTTCCGCGTTGACGATATATGGTTGATTTCATTAACCAATCTTGCTGTTCTAGTAAGTTAATTTTGATTTAGAGATATACTTTGCTTAAGTTTTAAATTTTTTTGACGATATGCATTTAATAAAAATAAAAACTCAATTAAATAGTCAAATTTATGGAGTTTTAGCCAAGTGAAAAAAATTTACCGGTTACTGATAATGAATATAAGTTATCGGGTAACGATGTCATTATTTCAGCAACAACCCTAAAAGGCGCTATCACTGGCGTTAATAAAACCTTCAGAGAGTCGAGTGGTTTCAGATGATGAGCTGTTGAACAAGAACCATAATCTTGTTCGCCACCTCGATATGCCACCCGCCGCCTTTAATGATTTGTGGGCGAGCATGAAAAAAAATCAAGCCTGGATGGGAATTGTTAAAAATTGTTGCAAAAATGGTGATTATTACTGGGTTGATGCCTTTGTTACACCGTTATTAGACAAGGGGAAAACCGTTGGTTATGAGTCTACGCGCGTTAAGGCTAGCCCGGAAACAATTAATCGGGTGGATAAAGTTTATAAAGCCATCTGGGCTAATAAGTTCAAAATTCCAAAATTCAAACCTGACTATGTAGTAAAAATATCAGCTCTGTTCAGTGGCTTGCAGTTGTTCGTGATGCTGTTCGGGTCATTCAAACCCTGTCATCCGATGTAGAAGAGGCCGAAAGCTCGATACAGGAGTTGGCTGATAATAGTGTTGAAATTGGTTCCGTGCCGGATGTGATAAAGGGGGTTGCAGAACAGACTAATCTATTGGCGTTGAACGCAGCTATTGAAGCGGCGCGAGCCGGTGAACAGGGCCGTGGCTTTGCGGTTGTTGCCGATGAAGTACGAACTCTGGCGAGTCGTACTCAGGAGTCAACTGAAGAAATTCAGAATATGATCGAAAAAATCCAGCTGGGGACTCAAAATGCCGTGAGTAAAATGGCTGATGTGCGTGAGCGTTAGCGTTCCAAAGAAGGTCTGGATAATGTTGAAATGTCCTCAACGGCTATACAGGAAATGCAGACGGCCGTTGATTCAATGAACTTACTCAATACACAAATTGCCAGCGCCGCCGAAGAACAAAGCGCGGTAAGCGAATCAATTGCTGAAAACATTGAAAATATTAACCAGGTTTCTCATTCAACTGAAGCCACCTCAGTTGAAATGTCTAATACCAGCGAACAAATCGCTACCTTAGCTGACGATATTCATAATATGATAAACCAGTTCGAAGAAGCTATTTCCCACTCTTAAATAACCTGAACTCGGGATAAGAGAAATCAGTGATTAAAATCCACTAATGTGAGGGCAGGGAAGCCAGGGTTACCCAATAAAGATCGCCTATCGCAAGGACGCGGCAGTCGAGCCGACACGGATGGCCTGTTTTGTGGGTACCCTAGCTTGCTGTTCGGTGGAGAACTGCGGAACTTGTTATCCCGAGTTCAGGTTAAATAAACTAAAACGACCTGATAATCAGTGTGTCTACCCCTTTTGGGGGGAGTGGTGGTACTTCCTGTTTGGCTTAATCCTTGTTAGTATGGCCTCATAAGATTTTCTCAATATCGTTATAGATATAATCAATAGTACGGGACACAATACAATGGCTGATCGCCGTCTTCAGGTTTTTCACACAGTGGCGCGTTTGCTTAGCTTTACTAAAGCGGCGGATGAACTGCATATGACTCAGCCAGCGGTGACTTTTCAGGTGCGCCAGCTTGAAGAGCAATTTAATACCCGTCTTTTCGACCGAACCCATAATCGTATTAGTCTGACAGAAGCCGGCCACCGTGTTTTTGAAAGTGCGGGCAAAATATTTCAGCTTTATGCCGAAATGGATAACTCAGTACGTGAACTCACTGGCGATATTAGCGGCGTTTTAATATTGGGTGCAAGCACCACGATTGCGGAATATATGTTGCCAGTGCTGCTAGGCGATTTTAAGGAAAAATTCCCGGATGTGGTAATACGCTTAAAAGTTGCCAATACCGATGGGATTGTTTCACAAGTTGAAAACAATATGATTGATCTTGGGGTGGTTGAAGCTCCTGTTAGTAATAAAAATCTTGTTGTAGAAAAATGCCGTATGGATGAGCTGGTTTTAATTGTGCCACCGTCTCATAGCCTCGCAAATGAAAAAGTTGTTTCCTTGGCTGAAATAACCAAGTACCCATTTATTTGCCGTGAAGAAGGCTCGGGTACCAGGGAGGTCATGATTGAAAGTATGCATGCTGCCGGTATTAACAATGCTGATTTAAGTGTTTCGATGGAACTTGGTAGCCTGGAAGCAATTAAAGGCGCGGTTGAAGCCGGTATGGGGGTTTCAGTTCTGTCCAGTGCTACGATTGAGAAAGAATTAAAGCTGGGTACCCTGGTTGCGATTAAGTTAGACCCACCTTTAACCCGGCCGTTTTCCTTTGTGCATCAAAAACAAAAATTCAGAGTACGGGCAATGGATGAATTATTGAGTTTTGCGCGTAACTACTGCATAAAAAATCAATAGAATAAGGATACACTCTTGAGCCGGAGTGAAGAAAAACTTTTAAACCTGTATAAAGCCCTGCCTAAACAGGATCAGAAAAGCGTATTAGATTTTTGCTCTTTTCTCGTCGCACAAAACCCCGATGCTCAGAATCCTGATTTAAGGCTAGAAAATTCAACCCCAAAAGAAATACCACGCCCTGAAGCTGAGTCGGTGGTGCTTGCGATGCGGCGTTTATCGGATACTTATTTTATGCTCAATAAAGACGATCTTCTGCATGAGGCATCAGGTTTAATGTCACAACATATTTTGCATGGAAAGGATGCCGTTGAAGTGATTGATGAGCTTGAAGTTCTTTTTCTAAAATTTTATACCGCATTAAACGAGAATCAAAATAAAGATGGTCAATAAGGAAATGTGATGTATAAAACCTTAACCGAATGGTATCACCGCTATTTGTCTGACCCGCAGGCGGTTGTGCTTGCTTTTATTCTTATTTTTGGTTTTGCCATTATCATTTATCTGGGTGATATGTTAATGCCTGCCCTTGCGGCGCTGGTGATTGCCTATTTGTTAGAAGGTTTAGTGCGTTTTATGCTGTCGCATAATGCAAAAAGGATAAGCGCTGTTCTTCTTGTTTTTAGTACTTTTATAGCCTTTCTGGTTTTTTTCTTTGGCGGTGTGGTACCTCTCGTCTTTACCCAGTTAACCGAATTTTTAAAAGAAGTCCCTACGTATTTAGGGGCAGCGCAACAGGCATTAATGCAAATCCCTGAACATGTACCGTATATCACCGATGCACAAATTCGTGATCTTTTAGATGAGATTGATAAAGGCATTGCCAGTTTTGGGCAACAATTACTAACCGGTACTTTAGCATCCATTCCAGGTATTTTAACCGTCATCGTGTATGCGATTTTAGTACCCTTACTGGTATTCTTTTTTCTTAAAGATAAAGAACAAATTTTAAAATGGTGCTTTGCCTTTTTGCCCAAGCACCGCGATCTTATGTCGGATGTATGGGGTGATGTGGACAATCAAATTGGTAATTATATTCGAGGTAAGGTCTGGGAAATATTTATCGTTGGTGTGGCAACCTATATTGTATTTATTATTTTTGGCTTGAAATATGCGTTGTTATTAAGTGCGCTGGTAGGCTTGTCGGTGTTGATACCCTATATTGGCGCAACTGTTGTGTCGGTGCCGGTTGCTGCGATTGCTTATTTTCAATGGGGCGTTACGAGTGACTTCTGGTATTTAATGCTGGCGTATTTTATCGTTCAAGGACTTGATGGTAATGTGCTTGTACCGTTGTTATTTTCAGAAGTTGTTAACCTGCATCCTGTTGCAATTATTTTAAGTATATTATTTTTTGGTGGTTTATGGGGATTCTGGGGCGTATTCTTCGCCATACCATTAGGCACATTAGTCAACGCATTATTAATCGCCTGGCCTAGAATTGGGCGTGAGGAGCTGCAAGTATAAAAGATTATTAACCACAACGGTCACGAAGGCACCTAAAGGTTACAATTTTTTGATTTTACAAAACTTCCGAAGAATAATCCGCCAATCTCGATCGTTCACCTCGCATTAAGGTAACGTGGCCACTGTGTTGCCAGTGTTTAAATCTGTCGACAACATAGGTGAGCCCGGATGTGGTTTCGGTTAAGTAGGGGGTATCAATCTGCGAAACATTGCCTAAGCAAACAACTTTTGTATTGGGGCCCGCACGGGTAATTAAGGTTTTTAATTGTTTTGGTGTTAAATTTTGAGCTTCATCAATAATAATAAAACGATTTAAAAAAGTTCGGCCGCGCATAAAATTAACCGAGCGAATTTTAATATGGGTACTAAGTACGTCGTTAGTTGCCGCGCGTCCCCAGGCGCCGCCTTCAGAATTGGTTTGCGTAAGCACTTCCAGGTTGTCCATTAAGGCGCCCATCCACGGGGTCATTTTTTCTTCTTCGGTTCCGGGTAAAAACCCAATATCTTCGGCTACCGGCACGGTAACGCGGGTCATGATTATTTCACTGTAAATTTCTTTTTCGATAGTTTGTTGTAAGCCGGCAGCGAGTGTTAGTAAGGTTTTACCGGTTCCGGCTATGCCCATCAGCGAAACAAAATCAATATCGGGATTCATTAACAGGTTAAGTGCAAAATTTTGTTCCTGATTTCGAGCCTTAATACCCCACACGGCATTGTTGGGTTTTGAATAATCTTGGGTTGTTTCGATTACAGCCGAATCACCCTCGATAGATTTAACCCGGTAACTTACTTTATTGTGGTCGCTGTCGTTGTAGACAAAACTATTAGGGCTCCAGTCGCTAACATCGGGGCCTTTTATTTTATAAAAAGTATGACCATCTTCGGCCCAGGAATCCATTTCATTTGAATGCTTCTCCCAGAATGAATCATCTAATAAATGCAAGCCGGTATAGAGAAGGTCGGCATCTTCTAAAACCTTGTCATTAAAATATTCTTCAGAATGTATTCCAAGCACCGATGCCTTGATACGCATATTAATATCTTTAGAAACCAGTGTCAGTGCCGTGTTGGGAAGCGTTTTAGACAGGGCAACAATTGTATTTAAAATGGTATTATCAGGTAGGTGGCTTGGTAAATAATCAGGTAGTTCCGAGTCGTAAGCTTGTGTTTGAATAAATACCTTGCCATGAACAATCTCGCTTTTATCGGATGGATGTAAGTCGAGTGGTATTCCTTTACTAATATTTTCGGGGCCATGTTTCGATATTAAGTCATCTAAAAAACGGCTCGCCTGTCTTGCGTTGCGTGCCACTTCCGAGTTTCCTTTTTTATTTGTATCCAGCTCTTCTAATACCATCATAGGTATAAAAATATCGTGTTCGTGAAAGCGGAAGAGGGAAGATGGATCGTGCATTAACACATTCGAATCGAGAGCAAAAAGACGTTTTGTTGGTTTCAAATTTACTCCTTGAATTATATTTTAATATGCACAGTTACTTCGCTAACCCGCCATTCCCGCGCAGGCGGGAATCTATTTGCTATAAACTATCATGTAATGAAATATTGAAATAATATTTTACTCTACAATGATAGTGTTTTCTTTTAATAACTAACTAAAATTTAATATTCAGTATGGATTCCCGCCTACGTGGGAATGACGTGCCTTTTTTAAGTCTCATCACTGAATAATATACTTTAACTCTTTGTGATTAAATCCTGTATTACAATATTTATTGCCGGACAGTAGTGAAGCTTGTTGCGTGGATAACAGCATTGAGTTATTAACCTTTATTCAAAACCTTTACAGCCACAAGTACCTCATCAACATGTCCATCGACTTTAACTTTGCGCCATTCCTGACGAAGCTTGCCTTTTTCATCAATTAAAAAAGTACTGCGCTCAATGCCAAGTACTTTTTTACCATACATATTTTTCATTTTGATGACGTCAAATATTTTACAAAGCACTTCTTCCTTGTCTGATAGTAAATCAAACTTAAAGCCTTGTTTGGTTCTAAAGTTTTCGTGGGTTTTTATGCTGTCTCGAGACACACCTAAAATAATCGTGTTTTGTCGTTTGAATTTAGCTCGGTTAGCCTGAAAATCGACGCCTTCACGAGTGCAGCCTGGCGTATTGTCCTTCGGGTAAAAGTAAATAACAACGTTGCTGCCTTTAAGTGACGTCAGGGAAATATCCTGCTCGCCCGTTGCGGCTAGTTTAAATTTAGGTAGCGCTTTGTTAAGTACAGCTTTAGGCATAATTAATTGTCTTAGTGTGTTTTAAACGGTTCAATTAAGGCATCAAGGTTTAATTCATCACCAAATTCCAGGAAATCCTCGCGTAAACCTGGAATATGCATGTCGGTTGGAATTTCGATAGTCATCATCAGTGAAAACATTCTGGTGCCGGTGTGTGCGGCATTAAAACTTTCTGTTTGTAAGTCATGAATATTAATTTTGCGATGGTAGAAAAAGTCTGTTACCTGATGAACGATGCCTGGGTTATCCTGTGCCAGCACTTCAACGCAGTATGGAATGGCATTGGCCTGGTTACTGCGTTGTTCGGTGTGCTTAATTTGCAGAGTAATATTGAGTGATTCCTGCAAAGTGGGGAGTATTTGTTCAAGCTTTGCGACATTATTCCATTGCCCTTCTATTAACATAATAATGGCAAATTCACCGCCTAACAAACTCATTTGCGATTCACAAATGCTGCATTGCTGCTGAGTAACGGCTTCGGTTAAGCTCGCAACAAGGCCGGGTCTATCCTGACCTAGCGCGGTGATAACGAGTAAATTTTTGTTGTTTGACTCTAACGGACTAGTTTTTGAACTCATAGGCTAATTTGAAGGGTTTTGGCGGTCTTTGTCAACATTAAATCACCTCAGTTACAGATAAGGAATTTTGTGGTTATTCTTGGTCCTCACTTTCACGGAATTTAAGTAAAAATTTTTTATGCGCAGCTGAGGTTAAACAATGAGCTTAAACTTGAGATCGGCAAGGCGATCTTTATTTTAGCTCGTTCGCTGAGTGTAAAAAAGTTTGCAAGGTTTTTGAGATTCTTAGCTAAAACAGCTGAATTAGTCATTTAAGCTATAAAGTTATAATTAACAGTACCTTAAGTGATTATTATCGGGTTTTAGTTGAGCTTGATTGTGTCGTTTTACTTGAGTTTATAAGCACTCACAAGTACTATGTGCGATTCAATTTTTGTGGTCTGAATCGGAGTAAATTATGTCTTCAAATGTAATTCAAGGGAGTATTGTTGCCTTGGTTACACCTATGTTTGCCGATGGTCGTGTTGACGAAGAGTGCCTGGCAAATCTGGTTGAGTTCCATATCAAAAATGGCACCGATGCTATTGTGGCGATGGGGACCACCGGGGAATCCGCGACACTTAACGAAATCGAGCACTGCAAAGTTGTTAAGCAGATAGTGAATTTTGTAAATGGCCGCATTCCGGTTATTGCGGGTACCGGCTCAAATTCCACAACCGAGGCCATTCAATTAACGCAATGTGCCGCTGATGCCGGTGCCGATGCCTGTTTACTGGTGACGCCTTATTATAATAAACCGACCCAGGAAGGTTTATATCAGCATTTTAAAGCCATTGCCGAAGCGGTGAATATTCCACAAATTTTATACAATGTGCCGGGGCGGACTGCTGTTGATATGTTGCCCGAAATAGTTCAGCGTCTGGCTGCAATCAGTAATATTGTAGGGATTAAAGAAGCCACTGGTGACGTTGCGCGGGCGGTCGATATTATTTCGCGTTGTGCCGACAAAGCTATGTATGGTGACTTTTCGGTATACACGGGTGATGATGCTACTGCCATGGAAGCTATTCTAAAAGGCGTTAAAGGCGACATTTCAGTTACTGCAAACGTAGCGCCAAAAGCAATGCACGAAATGTGTGCCGCAGCTTTAGCTGGAGATGAAGCAACGGCAAGAAAAATTAACCAGGCGCTACTTGGATTGCATGACAAATTATTTGTCGAGGCGAATCCTATACCTGTTAAATGGGCATTGGCCGAAATGGGGTTAATTAAGGTGGGTCAGCGTTTACCGATGACTGTTTTATCTGAGCAATACCATGGTGTTGTACGAAAAGCTATGCAAGTTGCAGGCTTAAATTAATAATTATTTTAGTGTGGTTTTGAAATGTTGGCAGTAACCAAAAGTTATAAAGTTTTTTTGTTAAGTGTGTTTATTTTGGCCGTATCGGCGTGCTCATCAACACCTGACAGTGATGATAATTACAAAGGTATTTATTCATCAAAAACACCGAAAGATTATTCACTTGAAGTTCCCCCCGATTTAGTCGAACCGGATTCCAGCAATGCACTCATTTTGCCGACTTTATCTGAGCGCAGTGAAGCTGATTTAGTTTTAGCACGTTCTTCTTCAGGGGTTCGATTTGTACGTGAAGGGGATGTTTTCTGGTTGGAAATAAAGGGCAAACCAGATCAAATCTGGGGCCAAGTCCGAAACTTTTTTAAGGATCTTGGGTTTTCCTTTACTATTGATAGCCCGGTAAATGGCCTGCTTGAAACAAACTGGTTGGAAAACCGTATTGACACACCAAGTGGCTGGTTTATGTCAATGCTAAGCAAACTTGGTTCTACCGGTATCCGTGACAGATATCGGATTCGACTTGAACGTAGCGAAAAAGATGACGTTACCCTGATGTTTATTACCCATCAAGGTTTACAGGAACAGTCAAATAGTGACTGGGCCGGTTCCGATTTTAGTATCGTGTGGGAAATGAGAGATTCAGATCCTGAACTTGAAGCAGAAATGTTGCAACGCTTTCTTGTTTTTAGAGGCGTGGCTAAAGTCGATGCGAAACAAATTACGGCAGTTAAACATATCGCTGAGAGAGCAACATTAATTGAAGATAAAGCAGACAAATCATACCGTATCGAAGTGAATGAAATATTTTCTCGCACATGGCGTCGTATCAGTATTGCGCTGGATAGAATGGGGCTGGACATTGAAGACAGAAATCGCAGCGAGGGGATTTACTATATTAAAACAACGGAAGACTTCATTAAGGTTAATGAAGAAGATAAAAGCTGGTTTGCATCTATCTTTTCTTCTTCCGACGAGGCTATGCAGGTTGCAGCTTTTCAGTTAAGAGTCGAAGAAGTTGATGCTAAAACGGTTATCTCCATATTTGATCAAAGCGGTGAACGGGATAAAAGTAAAACCGGTTATTTTATTCTAAAGAAAATAAAAGACCATTTACGATAGGTTATTATTGGGCAGCTTAAGCTCAATAATAAAATTTAAACATGCCTTTTCCTGTATTAGAGTTTGCATCGTTAGGCAGTGGCAGTAAGGGTAATGCTACTTTAATCTCGGTAGCAAACACCTGTATTATGGTCGATTGTGGTTTTTCGATGCGCGAAATTGTAGCGCGTCTGGCGCAATATGGTAAACAGCCTGAGCAACTTACTGCGATACTACTCACGCATGAACACGCCGACCATATACGTGGAGCTGGTGCACTGTCACGTAAATACGGTATCGCTATCTGGTCGACTCGAGGCACGGCACAAGCGCAGGCTTTAGGTGAGTTAGGCCGACAATATTTTATTAATGCCGAAGAAGAATTTACGATAGGTGATATTTTTATAAAGGCCTATCCGGTACCGCACGATGCAAGAGAACCATGCCAGTTTGTATTTAGCAATGGCGAACACAAACTGGGTTTGTTAACCGATGTTGGTAAAGGTACGCCACATATTGTGGAACAACTGGCGGCATGTGATGCCTTACTACTGGAATGCAATCACGATCGTGAAATGTTATTTCAGGGTGACTACCCGCTGTCGTTAAAGCAGCGTGTTTCTGGTGACCTTGGGCATTTAAGTAATCAACAAGCGGCGGATATATTAACGCAGCTTGATACAAGTAAATTAAAATATATTGCAGCAATGCATTTAAGTGAAAATAATAACCAAACCGAACTTGCACGACAGGCTTTAAGCAAAGTATTGGGTTGGGAAGATAGTTGGGTGAATATAGCAGATCAGGAACTTGGTTTAGCCTGGCAACAACTTTAACTTACAATCTATTTGGAAAAAAAATGACTTCGATTACAAAACAAGAACAACGTTTTATCGGTAAAGCAAAAACAGTTTATGCCACCAATGAAGCAGACAAACTTATTTTACATTTTCGTAACGATACATCGGCCTTTGATGGCGAAAAAATTGAACAGCTGGCTCGTAAAGGCATGGTCAATAATTATTTTAATGCTTTTATTATGCAGCAGCTCGAAAAATCGGGTATTGCTACGCACTTTGAAGAACTTATCTCTGATGAAGAATCGGTTGTTAAAAATCTGGAAATGTTACCCATCGAATGTGTTGTACGGAATATTGCAACGGGTAGCCTGGTTAAACGCCTGGGTGTTGAAGATGGCATCGATTTAGTGCCACCGACATTCGAATTTTTTCTCAAAGATGACGCCCTGCATGACCCCATGATTAATGATTCTCATATCATTGCCTTTAACTGGGCAAAGCAGGAAGAAATTGAACAGATGAAAGTACTCACCTACCAGGTTAATGATGTGCTTAAAAAGCTTTTTGCCGATGCCGGTATGCTGCTTGTGGACTACAAACTGGAATATGGACGTTACAAAGGTGAGCTTATATTGGGTGATGAATTCAGTCCTGACGGTTGTCGTTTGTGGGACATGGAAACCCGAGAAAAGCTTGATAAAGACCGTTTTCGCCAGGGCCTGGGCGGGGTTGTAGAGGCTTATGAAGAAGTTGCCCATCGTTTGGGTGTGGTATTGCCTAATTAAGCCAAATTATCGTTAAAAGACTCAAATCTATATTTTAAGTTTTAAATCTTTGTTTTGGGTCTGGAAGCTGAGTTATTGCCCTTTTTAGGCTGCTTTTCTAAAGAATTTACTCAGATTGCCGTTAGGTAATCATAAGTTAAGTCTTATTGTTAGCGTCAATCTCAAGGGTGTCTGTAGTATGGTCAATTCAATTTCCAGGTTTTTTTCTGTATTTATGGCGAATTTTCGAATTAGCCATAAATTGTGGGCATCTACAGCATTTATGCTGATAGTTTTAAGCATTGTATCGGGCACAGCGGTGCTGAATTTTGCTCTTATTGAAGATGAAGTGTCCAGTATGGTGGATGAGAGCCAACCGATGATGTTGAAAGTGACCGAGTTTGAAGCGGCGATTGATGCTTCAAGTGTTGCCTTAGGCTTTTATTTATTGAGCAGTCATCCAAAAGATCTTCAGGCGTATGATGCCGCTTTAGCCCGAATGGCAAGTCTTTTCACCGAAGTAAGAGAGATGCCTCATATTAAAAATGAGCAGGAAACAGAAAAATTAGTCTCACGTTTAAATTTGCGCGTGCAAAAATTTTCTTCGTACCATAATAAAATGGTTGAACTTGCCAGTAATTTTAATTTGAATCAACCAGGTTTTATTGTCGCTAGAGATAAAATGGGTATACAGGCAACGACAATTCTGGGTAGCTTAACGCAAATGATTGAGACAGAAGATCTTGATGAAGGAATCGAGCGGGGTAAAGTATTGCTTGAGGTGGCAATTTTAAGGCAAACCTGGATGAATTTGTTGATAGCTAATCGTGCTTTTATGGCGATGCGTGGTGAGGGTGATATATTGAATCTTAAATTATATGCCCAGGGTTTTCAGGATGCGGTTGTTAAATTTGAAAAGAATGTGGGGTCGATGCTCAATTTTGAACAGGAGTCGGCACTGGAAGAAATTAAACGAGTGCTGCCTTCGTATATGGCCGGTTTGAAAGAATTAATCGCGGTGCATAGTAGCGATAAATGGCGAACCGATTCGTATTTAATGCGTACTGAAATTAGCCCCCTGGTTCGCTTGATTAAAAAAGATATTCAGGATCTGGTGGAATCACATCGTCAGTCAGTTGAAACAGGAAGCCGTGAAATATTAAGTAATGTGGTGGAAGCAAATAGCATTGTTTTGAGTATGCTTATCGTTGGTATTTTGATGGGGATTGGGGGAGCCTGGTTTGTTGGCCGTATGATTGTGAATCCCATTAATGAAACGGTCGAGGCAATGCACGATATTGCGGCCGGTAAAGGCGATTTAACCAAACGTCTTGAAGTAAAAGGCAAAGATGAAATTGCCGATTTATCAAAGGGTTTTAATGCCATCATTGAACGAATACATCGGACTATCCTTGACGTAACGGGTGCGACCGCACAACTGGCTACATCAGCAGAGCAATTATCGTCTACAGCGACTGTATCAGGTCAAAATGTTGCTGAAGAAAAGCAACAACTCGATCAAATTGCAACCGCGATGACCCAGGTATCGAGTAATGCGCAGGAGGTTGCGCAAAATGCAGATATCGCCGCAACGGGTACACAACAAGCTGACCAACAGGCATCCGAAGGACGAACAATTGTGTCACAAACAATGAGCGCAATTAATAGCCTGGCCTCTGAAGTGGAAAGTGCCTCGACAACCATAAAACAATTAGAAGCGGATACAGCGCAAATTGGAACCGTGGTTGAAGTTATTCAGGGCATCGCCGAACAAACAAATTTATTAGCGCTAAACGCAGCAATTGAAGCGGCGCGTGCCGGTGAACAAGGACGCGGCTTTGCTGTGGTCGCCGATGAAGTGCGTAGCCTCGCAACCCGTACCCAGCAGTCTACCCAAGAAATTCATGACATGATTGAACGCCTGCAAACGGGGGCACAGAATGCGGTTAAGGCAATGGACAATAGCAAAACTCAGGCAAGTTCAACGGTTGAAAAGGCGGCCGATGCCGATAATTCTTTAAGTCAGATATCAGAGTCGATTACCGAAGTGTCGTCAATGAATAGTCAGATAGCGGAAGCGGTTAGACAACAAGGACTGGTCACCGAAGAAATTAACAGTAATATTGTAACTCTCTCTACTGTTGCAGCTGAAACCGAATCGGGTGCGCGGCAAATTTCAACTTCAAGTGAAGAATTGTCAAACCTGGCATTTCAGTTACAGAGTATTGTTGGCAAGTTTAAAGTTTAAGTACTTGTTTTAAAACTAGTATGTGCAGGCTTTTGTGTGTTTAAATCAGCTGAATTGTAAAAAGTTTGATAATTAACAAGCTCGCGGCTATCAACCGGCGTGAAAATATAATAAGATTTCTCTGTTTTTGACAACCAAGTATAAGAAAATATGGCAACAAAATCCTACAATGCCGGTGATATTGAAGTATTAACCGGTTTAGAACCCGTGCGTAAACGCCCGGGAATGTACACTCAAACCGAAAGACCGAATCATTTAGCCCAGGAAGTTATCGACAATAGTGTCGATGAGGCGATGTCGGGTCATGCAAAATCAATTTATGTCAGTCTTTACAAGGACGGTTCCATCGAGGTTATTGACGATGGTCGTGGTATGCCGGTGGACAAACACCCGGAAGAAAAAGTGCCCGGTGTCGAGGTTATTCTTACCCGCCTACATTCGGGTGGTAAGTTTTCGAATGATAATTATCAGTTTTCTGGTGGTTTACACGGCGTTGGTGTTTCGGTTGTTAATGCTCTGTCGAAGAAACTCGAAGTAACGATTCGCCGTGATGGTAAAGAACATAAAATGGGCTTTGCCAATGGAGACAGGAAAACAAAATTAAAAGTCATTGGCGCGGTCGCAAAAAAAGAAACCGGCACAACCATTCGATTCTGGCCAGATGCCAAATTTTTTGATTCAATTAATTTTTCTATTTCACGTTTACGTCATGTTTTACGTGCTAAAGCGGTACTTTGCCCGGGTTTAACGGTTACTTTTTATGAGGAAAAAACCAACGAAGAAGAAACCTGGTTTTATGAAGACGGCCTGCAGGATTATTTAATTGATGAGATAGACGGTGCGGCTACTTTACCCGAAGAACCCTTTATGGGGAGCTTTGAAGGCAATCAGGAGCTGGTTGACTGGGCGGTCGTCTGGTTGCCCGAAGCCGGTGTTTTAGTTAACGAAAGCTATGTCAACCTAGTGCCGACAGCGCAAGGTGGTACCCATGTGAATGGTTTGCGCACGGGTTTAAGTGATGCCGTACGTGAGTTTTGCGAATTACGTAATTTGCTGCCGCGTGGCCTTAAAATAAGCCCGGATGATGTTTGGGATAAAGTTAATTTTATACTCTCGGTTAAATTAGCCGATCCGCAATTTAGTGGCCAAACCAAAGAACGTCTGTCTTCGCGTGAATGCGCGGCCTTTGTATCGGGTGTGGTTAAAGATGCCTTTGCAGTTTGGTTGAATAAACATATTCAAATGGGCGAGCAAATTGCCGAGTTGGCAATTAACAATGCGCAAAGCAGGATTAAGGCGGGTAAAAAGATTATCCGTAAAAAGGTCACTCAAGGGCCCGCCTTACCAGGTAAGTTAGCTGATTGCAGTGGCCAGGATTCAGAACGCAGTGAATTGTTTTTAGTCGAAGGGGATTCGGCGGGTGGTTCGGCCAAGCAAGGGCGAGACCGAGAATTTCAGGCGATTATGCCGTTGCGTGGTAAAATATTAAATACTTGGGAAGTGGAATCGACTCAGGTGCTCGCATCACAAGAGGTGCACGACATTTCGGTTGCGATTGGCGTCGACCCTGGTTCTGATAATTTAAAAGGCCTACGCTACAACAAAGTGATTATTCTTGCTGATGCGGATTCGGATGGGTTACATATTGCCACCTTACTGTGCGCCTTGTTTTTAAAACACTTTGGTAGCCTGGTTGCGGAAGGACATGTTTATGTTGCGATGCCTCCTTTGTATCGAGTTGATGTTGGTAAAGAAATGTTTTATGCCTTAGACGACGCCGAGCGGCAAGGTATTTTAGACCGCATCGAAGCAGAAAAGAAAAAAGGTAAAGTAAGTGTGACACGCTTTAAAGGTCTGGGTGAAATGAACCCTTTGCAACTACGTGAAACAACCATGTCACCCGATACGCGCCGTCTAGTACAGTTAACGATTGATTCAGTTGACGATGCACATCAAATGCTTGATATGTTGCTTGCTAAAAAACGTTCTGCGGATCGGCGTACCTGGTTAGAGACTAAGGGTGATATGGCTGAGGTTTAAGAAAATTAACCACAACGGGCACGGCGGACACCAAGCTTAACAATTATGCAAAGTGTGTGTTCTAAACAAGTGTTTTTTCGTTGTGCCCACCATGCTCGTTGTGGCTAGACGAATTTATTAAATATAGAAACGGTATAGATTGAATGGCAGCAAAAAAGAAAAAACAAACAAGATCGAAAAAGAAAAAGCAAAAAGACGATCTTGATTATAATGCAGGCTTTGATGCCGGCGTTGAACAGCTCTCGATTCGAGATTTTACCGAGCAGGCATACCTTAACTATTCCATGTACGTTATCCTGGATCGTGCCTTGCCGCATGTGGGTGATGGTTTAAAACCGGTACAACGGCGAATTATTTATGCCATGTCAGAGCTAGGTTTAAAAGCCAGTTCTAAGTTTAAAAAATCTGCACGAACGGTGGGTGATGTATTGGGTAAGTTTCACCCGCATGGTGATAGTGCCTGTTATGAAGCGATGGTGTTAATGGCACAGCCCTTTTCGTATCGTTATACCTTATTGGAAGGTCAGGGTAACTGGGGTTCTCCGGATGATCCGAAGTCATTTGCTGCAATGCGTTATACCGAGTCACGGCTTTCTCAATATGCCGATTTATTACTCGGTGAATTAGGCCTAGGCACGGTTGACTGGTCACCAAACTTTGATGGTTCACTTGATGAGCCTGTTATTCTGCCAGCACAAGTCCCCAACATTCTTATGAATGGTACCACCGGCATTGCGGTGGGTATGGCAACGGATATTCCGCCACATAATTTAAGCGAAGTATTAAAAGCCACCATTCACTTAATTGATAACCCGAATGCTAGAGTCAGCGACCTTTGTAAATATATCAAAGGGCCGGATTACCCCACCGATGCCGAAATTATTACCTCGCGTAAAGATATTAATGCGATGTATAAAAAAGGCGGGGGCAGTATTCGTATGCGTGCCGTTTACGAAAAAGACGGCGATGACATTATCGTTAATGCACTGCCGCATCAGGCTTCACCGGCAAAAATTCTTGAACAAATAGCCAGCCAGATGCAGGCAAAGAAATTACCGATGGTGGTTGATTTACGTGATGAATCTGACCATGAAAACCCAACTCGCCTAGTGGTGGTGCGTAAAAACAACGATGTCGATATCGATGAGTTAATGACGCACCTGTTTGCAACGACGGATCTTGAGCGCACTTATCGCGTCAATATGAACCTGATCGACCTTGAAGGCCGACCGGGTACCATGACGTTACTCGATATTTTGCGAAGCTGGTTAACGTTTAGAACAACTACCGTCACACGTCGATTACAAAATCGTTTAGATAAAGTAAATAAACGTATACATTTATTAGCGGCTTCGTTAATAGCTTTTTTGAATATTGATGAAGTTATACGAATTATTCGCAAAGAAGAAAAACCAAAAGAAAAATTAATTAAGCGTTTTAAGTTAGATGAAATACAAGCGGATTATATTTTAGATACACGCTTACGTCAGTTAGCCCGTCTTGAAGAAATGAAAATTAAAGCCGAGCAAAAAGAATTACGCACAGAAGGTACCGAGCTTGAAAAAATATTAGGCTCTAAAGCACGTTTAAAATCTCTTATAAAGAATGAACTAAAAACTATTTTAGAAAACTACGGCGATAAGCGTCGTTGTAAAATTGTAGAGCGTGATGCTGCAGTTGCCTTGGATGAAGCATCGCTTGTAAGTGCTGAACCGATCACCATTATTATGTCGCAAAAAGGACTAGTACGGGCAGGTAAAGGTCACGAGATTGATGCTTACGAATTAAATTACAAAGCAGGCGATGCCTGTCAGGCCAGTGCCTATGGTATGAGTAATCAACTGGTATTGTTTATTGATTCATCGGGTCGAACTTATTCAACTTTAGGCCATACTCTGCCTTCTGCTCGCGGCCAGGG
>CAZDEC010000039.1:0-29256 GCA_964504295.1 uncultured Thioalkalispiraceae bacterium | reverse complement strand
ACAAGCAACCCTGACTTATTGTCTTCAATAATTTCAGGAACACCCCCTACTGCAGTAGCTACAATGGCTAATTGTTGTGCCATAGCTTCTGCATGCGCCATTGGCAAGCCTTCAGACAATGAAGTGCTAACAAAAATATCCAGCAGTGATGTTAGTGGTAAAATATCGTTACAATGCCCTAAAAACTTAACATTCCCTTCTATGCCAAGTTTTACAACCATACTTTCTAATGAATCTCGTAAATCACCATCGCCTATTACTACAAACAGTACATCTTGTCGTTCTTTTAAAACTATTTTTGCTGCTTCAAAAAAGTATTTATGGCCCTTTACCTTATCTAACCTTCCAATTATTCCAATTAATATCTTATCCTTAGGAAGGTTATGTTTTTTTCGTGTTGCTTCTTTTTCTTCTGCTGACACTTCATCACAATATTTTTCAGGAATTGTATTATAAACAACCTGCATCTTCTTTTTATTAATACTACGGTAGTTAACCATAAAATCATTAACCGCGTTTGAAACAGCAATACCTCTAGAAGTAAGAGGTGATAAAATTTTATCAACCATTCTTTGATATAACGGTATGTTTATGTCGACCATGTGTTCTTGCACAATAACAGGAATTCCCGCCAGTACAGCGGCAATTCGCCCAAAGGTAGTTGCACCATAGCCATGGCAATGTAGTATATGTATATTGTCGCGTTTTATAATTTTAACCAGGTCGAAAATTGTTCCTGGATCCACTTTAGAGCGACCAAGATCTTCTGCGTTTACGCCTATATTTTTAAAAGCGTCACAGGTACCATGCCCACCTCTTAAAACAGCAAGTGACATATTTATATTAGTGCCAGCAAAGGCAGGCCACCAGGTTAGTAATAACCTTGAAACCCCATGAATAGGCGACCCTCGAATGGCACATTTGTCCATTACCTGGAGTACGTTTATGTCCTTTTTATCCAAGTTGTTTTTCTCGTTAGCGTCTTTTAAAGATTATTTTCGCGGGGTTACCCTGCACAATAACATTATCAGGAATTGTGCCTGAAACAACTGAGTTTGGTGCAACAATAACCCCGTCACCAATCGTTGATCCATCTAATATAGCAACCCCCGCACCTAACCACACACCATTACCTATGGTAATCCCTTTGGAGGTTTTTTCCTGTTGGCAAATAGGTATATCCAAACGATTATACTTATAATTATTTCCAATAATACTTACATTTGGACTGATTAAACAATAATTACCAATGTACACACCACCCTTTGATGATGAAATAAAACATCCTGGACTAATGTCTGTATTATGGCCAATCTCTAATGGCCCATCTGATGCTTTAATCTTTGCAAATGAAGCAATTTCCGAATGCTTACCAATTTTTAGTAACGAGCTTAATTCAACCTCAGCTTTAGGACTTACCTTACACCCATACTTTAATAAATAAATTACTGTCACGAGAGGTGCTGGCACTAAAAATCTACGTATTATTTTTCCTATTTTCATAATTCCCCATCTAAAATATTAGTGTAATTCAAAAATCAACCAGCAATGGATTATTTTGTATTTTATCAGTAAATAGTCTTAAGAATAATTCACTTGTAATATCTATTGCGGATAACTTTTTTTCAAAGTCAAAGTTCACATTTGTTTGATCTGTTAGTATTCGAGGCAATCTTGCAAGCACAAAGTTCATTGTTGGGTATTCACTTGCAAGTGCATGCGTCATTCCTTCAATGGCCCATTTTGCTGTTACATAATGAGTGAAATGCTTAGGTGGCTGCGCTGCATAAATTGAAGATATATTAATTATATATGCATTTTCACAAAGCGCAGGAAGCAACATGAAAATCGGATTATGAACAACTGCAACAGAGGCATTAACAAACTGGAGAAACTTTTCCGTGTTCTGCTCATCAAATGGTGCCGTTTGAATAGGAGGCGAAGCACTACAAATTAAGAAATCTACTTTTATACCCTTCTTTGTTAATTCATCTTTTAAATTTGCACAAACTGAATTATTAGCCATATCACCCTGGTAAAACCAGGTTTTATCTTTATAAAATGTTAATTCTTCCTGTAATGATTTTAATGCCTTATCACTTGTTCGGTAGTTAAAAATAACACTCGCGCCTTTCAATAAAAATGCCCGAGCTAATACTGAACCAAAACCTCGACTCGCACCAAGCACTAATACCGTTTTACCATTTAATGAATTATCTACCTTTATTTTACATTTAATAGCCTCAAGAGAATAACTAACCGGTTTTGGGCGAACAAAAGCGGATATTTTAATATCAACATCGTCAGCTTGACCTTTTATTGTGGTTAACTTAAATCTGTCATCTAGCTTATAAAATAATTTATCAAAGGTGACTTGTTCATTATTACAGTTTTTTTTATTATGATTAAATTTTATTTTAAAATCTAAATACAACGCTTGTTGTCCAGGCCAAACCATTCCAACATGATAGCTGGACCATAATAGTGTTGTGAGTTGCTGCAAAGGTAATTGTGAGATATTAAGCAAAAAATACTCTTTTAAGCCGTCGGCCTCATTTTCATTCATCTTGTAACATACATCGATTACATTGCCAGGTAACTCTGCACTAATATTCGCACATGTTTTTGGGTTAAACTTGAAAATACTCGAATTATTAATTATTGAATTATCAGCACTCCATTCTTCCCATTCAAAAGTAAAGTCCATTAGTTCAGACATGTTGTGTACAATCGCAACACGAACCTTATTACCTTTTTCCTTAAAAACGTATTCATAGTCTATGTTTTCATATAGTGTGCGGTTAAAATTTCCCTTAATTGTAATTATTGAAAAAGAGCGCCCTTTACTCCATAAGCCTAAACCATATAAAACCGCAGCAATACCATAAACAACAACACTGGCAAAGGGTGTTCGCCGTGCATATGCCTGATCCCAATGTATTGGGCTTTTATCATAAGATAAACTTTCAAAGGCTTTTAAGTGTTGATTTGTAAACTGCACGCTAAACCTGACTATTTATATTTTTCTATAATTTCAACGAGTTTCGCCACCGTAGAAATTTCTTCAATATCATCCATCGTTAAACTAATATCAAATTCTTCTTCTACCGCTGTTACAAGTTTAAGATGGTTCATTGAATCCCAGTTATTTAATGTTTGCTGACTTAACTCAAGCGTTACATCGTCTTCATCAATTCCAAATATTTCTGAAACCAGCTCTTTTATTTCATCGTTCATTCACATCTCCAACTTTATTTTAATTTTCGGACTATTGTTTAATTTAATGTTATCATTTCCCAAGGTGTAAAATTTTATACCATCTTTATTTTTTTTCAATAAAGAAAATCCTTGCGAGTCAAAAAAGTCTTGTACAGGTATATTTTTTTGTGTTGGAATATATGTAGAGAGAATATTTACAGCCTTATTTGGCCTGAATATTTTTTCTTTTAAAATGTTCATAACTGCCGTTTCAACACCCCTACCCATTGCGCGGCAACTTAATATAAAACTATCTATAATTATTTTTTCTTTTTCTTCTTGCAATAACACTAATCCGATAATACCAAGATCCCCGAAATTATCTTTAACGGAAAAGACAAATATTTTATAGTCGCTGCTATCTATAAAGTTTTCAATATCACTAACATCGTAACGTTTTGTGGTTACATTAAACTGATTAGTTTTGCTAAACAGTTGATGGATCCTTTGTGAATGACTTGAGTTGGCTTTAATAATTTCAAGTTCTGTCCCTAAATTATCAAGGTAAGCAGATATATCACCAACATCCTGTTTCAAGCTTTCTCGTTTAAAATTCTGCTTATATTGTTCAGCTTTATTTACATCATCTTGTGTAATGAACAGTTTTTCAAAACAATTGGAAGACCTGATTGTATCCAGATAACTTGTGGGGTCATTGTGTAATTCAGGGCATTTCACTTCTGGCAAAGCATCTTTCATTAAACTACGTTCTGCAGGGTTGTCATCAACGAACACCATGCTGTCTTTCCCTATGTTCAATGTTTGTGCAATGTCGCTCATATTGTGTGGCTTTGGTTCCCAGTTAATTTTGCTAATAGCAAAGTCTTCTAATTGTAATGGCATATCATCTTTAACTTTGAAAGCTTCTTCTACATCTTCTAAGTTATTCTTGCTCGCCAGAGCAAGAATAATACCTCGGTTCTTAAGTGTTTTAAAATATGACTGTAATGCATAAAACACTTCACCTTCCGGGTAGCCTTTACCCACTTTGATTCCATCTACTCCATCTTCACCAACAACACCTCCCCACAAAGTATTATCTAAGTCTAATACCAAACATTTTTTTGTCAGTCCTTTTATTGCAATTATATAACCTAGTATTTCTTGAGCGAGATACTGCAAACCTTTTTCATCAAATTCCATTTTGGCTAAATAATACATTTTCGCGCTGGATAAAGACTCGCTACCCACTTTTGACGTTAAACGGCTTTTATCCAGAATAAAAATTCGATTATCTTTTCGAAATAGTTCTATTAGCTTTAAGTTTAATTTTAAATACCATTCGGTCTCGCTGTAATCAAGCTTGTAATCTGCAATACCTGCTTGTGTATAAGGAGGCTGCACAAAATTTGAGAGTAGTATATAGCTATCTGTATTTTTTAACGCAAGTGCAGCAACATTTTCGATTGTTTCTACAACCTTGTTAAGTTCGGCTTCCTTTGTATCAGCATCTAACTCTAAAAACTTTTGATGTATTAATGGAGATAAATTTGAAATGGATAAATCAAGATAAATTAAATCCGGATTAAATTGTATCAAACCACTCGTATCTAAAAGCAGTTCCTGGAAATATTGGTTAAAGGGGCCCACGTAACTTGATAATTTCAGATTCTCTTGTGAACAAAGCACGCTCACGTATGTTGGCAAAAGATCCAGGGTATGGTTTGATAGCACGGCAAATTTTAAATCTTCGCCTTCGCGTGTTCTTTCTAAATTACGGTAAATGAGCTCGTATTCCCGCGAGTTGAAATTTTTATCGGGAATACCTTGCACGACTGCAGCAATGGTTTTCCAATCTTCAGCCTTTTTAATAATGTGCTTTGTTTCTTTTTCCATAACTTTAATTCACTGTATAGTACTGAATCTTCACTCGCAACAATGCAAATTAAATGCATATGCGGGTTATTCAATATTTCTTCTGATTTAACAAGAAGACACAAGATTAAAAAAACAATTTATAGATAGCCATTCTGACGATACCATGCCACAGTTTTAGCCATTCCGGTTTCCATATCTACATTTGCTTTAAATTGAAGTTTATCGTGCGCTTTCGATATATTAAAAGCACGGTTATTTTTATAAAAACGTACCCGTCGGCGATGCAATGGCGGTTCAATACGCAAAGGTACACAGATGGCCTCAATAACCACCGCAGCAGAGTAAAACAACCAATATGGGAACTTAAGCCAGGGCATGGGCGCACCTACCGCATTTGCCGCAAGACTAATGTACTCATGCAAAGGCACGTACTGGTCGCCTCCAACAATAAAGACTTCACCGTCAATATCCGGTGTTTCCATGGCCTTTATAAAGCCATTTACAATATCGTCAATGTAGACGGCATGAAAATTTTCTGCACAGGGACCAATCATTAAAAAAGTACGCTTAACCAGCATTTTAAACATTTTAAGCATACGCATATCACCCGGGCCATACATAGAACATGGACGAATAACGACCACTTCCATACCCGATTTACCGACTTGATCGCGAACATAGAGCTCAGCGTCTAATTTTGTTTGTTGATATAAATCGCCTGGGTTATAGGGCGTGTTTTCATCTGCAGGGCATTCTTTAATGTTTCCGAGCACACCAATGGTTGAACAATGAACAAAACGCTTCACACCCGCATTTTTTGCAGCATTAAAAACGTTCACCGTGCCATCATAATTAATTGATTTGTAGCTGGCCGGAGGACCAGAGGCCGTTCTGAAGTTTGATACTGTGTGAAGAACAATATCGGCATCTTTTACTAGTTCCTGGATTTTTGCATCATCGGTTATGTCGCAAATGGTTATTTTTGCTGCCTTTCCTTGAAACTGCTGTGTTTTTGCTTCGTCACGTCCATGCACAAAAACAGTATGCCCGGCTTCCATTAATTTATTTGCAAGATGGCTTCCTAGAAAACCTGTTGCCCCAGTTATTGCTATATTCATAGTTAGTTGACCCAAGAAGGATAATATTTATCCAATTCCTTATAATTATAATAAAGTACTTCCGAACTCCATTTAAAATGATTGGCCATTGCATTTGCGCAATAATTAACCATTTCTTGACGGGGTTTAGCTTGTGTACCGATGTCCGTTCGTCTTAGCAGCAAATCAGGCAAACAATAGACCTCTTCATTTGCTAGTACATATTCAATCTCTGCTTTGAGTACTATATTACTACTCGGCACATACTCTAGCAATGATATATCAGTATTCCCTAATCTAAGTATTTTCGCCGCCTCTTCCCCCCCATAAAGCTCAAATAAGCGTTCAAATACTTTTAACGGGATTTTATCGCTATGTTTGTTATAAAGGCTGTCAGCGGTGTTAATAGCGGTCTTAACGGCATATTCTTTCGACTGACTATGATGTTTCACGTTACAGCTGGTTTCCAAATATTTATTCACTTGCAATAGTGTCTTTTCAGCAACATCCATTGCCGTTGTATATTTAACACCTTGAACGATATAAATACCGGGAGACTGACCGTTTATTATTTTATATTGGTTTTGAATATCAGTATAAGGATTTTTTATTAAACTTTTATTCGAAGGCAATTTCCCATGATGAATAAAGCTTATGTCTTCTTTTTTAATTGATGTATGTTGTATGTATTGATTTATATCTTCGAGGCATTCATCCAGAATGCTTTTATTTACTTCTTTCAATTCTTTGAAATACCAGGTTCCAATCAAGGTTGAATTATTCCAGGGAGATAAAAATAATGTTCGACTCACATTATCTTTTATAAAAGGTATTCCAATTGTATCGTCACATAGACGCTTATTGACAATAATGTTAACTGCGCTCACATAGGGAATAAGCTCTTTATGATTCGGCTTATTAATTTGCCATGAACTTGTCGCATCAATAATTACATTAACTGATGTTTCCAGTTTTTTTCCTGTAATTTCATCAAACAACTCGACTATGTGCGTATTGCTCTCATTTTTTGAGCCCACATAACTTACATAGTTGCAGGTATCCGCACCAGCTTCCTTCGCAAGCGTAATAAATTTATACACCATTCTTTCAGTACTTACTACCTGTGAGTCCTGCCAGCATAAACCGATATTTTCTTTTATATCGGTAATACTGTTATATATTTTTTTTAAATTATTTTTCTTTACAATTTTAGACTTGTCGTATTTGTATACGTTATATCTTTTATTAATGACCTTGCGAATAAGATCAAACAGAACCAATGCAGGAAAAATAAAGTACTTATTTTTGGTGAAACCCGTTTTAACCGGTAACAGACAGGTAATGGGGCGCACAAGATTTGGCATTAAGTTTGTTAATCTTGCTCTTTCTTTGGCTGATTCGATTACACGGATAAAATCAAATGACTGTAAATAGCGTATACCACCGTGCAATATCTTTAGGCTGTTGCTTGATGTACCACTTGCATAGTCATTTTTTTCTACAAGTAAAACCTTATAGCCATTTTTTGATGCAACATAACTTAAAGTAGCACCGTAAATACCACCACCCACTATTAAAATATCATAATTGTCTTGTAGCTGAATTTCGCGAGAAGATTTATTAAATAATAAACCTATTCCCTCTTGTTTCATTTCGAGACCACTTCTGATTCCAGTTCGCTGTATAACTCTGAGAGTATCTTGTCGAACTGTTTATAGCTATGTTCGCTTCTTACATATTTCCTGGCATTTTCCGCTAACTCATTCCTTACAGCATCATTACTTAATAAATCTACCATGTTTTTTGAAAAGGATTCTTCATCGGCTTCTGAAAGTCTGGAAATCTTATTAGTTAATACCTGATTATGCGTTAGACGATCCGTGGCTAAGACAGCAACACCAGAATCAATATAACTATATATTTTCATCGGCGTATTAACCCCATGGATACGAGGTGAAACAAGTAAATCAGCCTGCTTCATATAGGCACCGATCATTGCGACTGGGCGTTTACCCAAAAACAATACACTATCGTTAATAGCCAACTCTTCTGTGACACGCTTATAATGTTTAATATCATTATCTTCGCCACCAATAATAACCAGCTTTGTATCTGGTAATTCCTTAAGCACAATAACAAAGCTATTTAGCAAGAAATCCAGACCCTGGTAACTTTCCAGGTTACCAATATACATACTTATTTTCCCTTCAATACTAAATTGTTCACGTATATCTTCATCACATTCTACGCCTTCTTGTATTAAGGATACATCTTTAAGTACAACAATTCGTTTTGCTCCTGCTTTTTTTGCATCCGTCGCAAATAGTTCACACATCGGTACTACTGCAGTTGCGAAACGCATGGGGAGCATTTCAAGCTTATGCAACAATTTATAGAAGCGTTTAAGAAATGAAAATTTATCGACTAACTGAGTTGTCATACACGAGTCAATGTCATCAATATAAGGCACTCGAAATATTGGTCGTAAAATAAATGCCATGAAAACCGATTCTTCAACAGCATGTATTACGTCATATTTTTTTGTGAATAGTAATCGTAATAATTTAAAAAAAAGAAAAATGTCATAATAAATCTTTTGAGGTGAAAACCCCGGATTCACGACTTTTATCTTAGGTACTGTACTTACCCGGTGAATGGTTACATTTTCATAATACCGGTCTTCTCCAATATCAAATGTTAATAAGTCCACTTTGTGGTTATGCTTGCTTAGTGTTTTCACCAAAAGGTCTACAGCTATAGGGGTACCTCTTTCCTGATAAAAAGGTTGTGGCGCAATAACAAGTACTCTCATAACTATCCTTTGCTTCCCTGGCTCAAACGTAATTTAATCTGATTGATAAAAAATCGGTAGGCTGATTCCATTTTCCCATAATTACGGGATGTTTGATTGCTGAGTAACTCAAATAAATTCAAATCTTCCTTATTGTCTTGCTGGCATAAAACTCCCGATGCGCCAACTATACGTTCCTCATTAATAACAGGTAAGGGATCACTGCCATTCAAAATTTTAACATTTAAACTCTTTGCTAGTTTAAATTGCGGCACAACCTGCCAAAACCATGGCCTTGCTGAATTATCTCCTAGAAATATTCTCGTTCCAAACTTTTGTACAACCTGGTTAATTATCTTGCCCCTATTCCCTAACCATTTACCAACACCCCATGGCAATATAACCAGTGATTTCTGGTTTAATGCTGATTCAATAATAACTTCCATATCTTTTCCATAAAGTTCTTTAGCACTATCAGCAAGAATTAGTATTTCTATACCTTCACGACTTATAACCTGGTATCCAGTTTTAATTAATAATTTTTTTTGTACTATCGATGCTTCAATTGTAATATCGTCTATTTGCTTAAATATCCAGGAACCCGAAGCTCCTTCACCAGAAAAAATTGACTTAACGTTATCATTTTCTTTTAGGGCATATACAAACAGGACTCCGATAAAATCATTATTTGAGACCTTACTGGCTTGAGATAAAAAATTCGAATACGCCGAATCTAAAAGATTTGCGATTTCATGCACTTTATGCGCATGTACATGCGTATCTATAATAATATGTGTTCCCATTTTATCCTACATTCCTTACTAAATATGTGTTAAACCCTGATTGTAAAAAGAAAAACTGTACTACATTGACTGTACAAAAATTATTCACCCCAAAACCACCAGATATAAGTTTTCAAGCTGTTTATGCATCGAAATAATTCAGTTTATATTTTTTCTAATGTGCTATTAAAAATAGAAAAAGTAGGTTTAAAAAAATTATCCATCTTAATTACAATACTTGCCGTCAGCTACATAACTCCTACACTACGCATTTATTTTTAGTCTAATTCCTGTTACCCTGAATCATTCACAATATGTTTAAAAATCAGTGTATATCATAACTTCCTGAACAATATATTACCAATGCGAACAGGAGAAATTTCCTATCCGCTATTGCTTAAGATAGTATATAAAAATTAACTTAAAGCTATCAGCAGCACCATCGTTCTGGTTTCATTTTTTACTACAATTGCTAATACACTTTACTATTTTGTTTTTATTGTGCTATTTCTATTGTCAATTTTTGCGCTATTAGTGTAATTTAGATTCTACAACTCAAAATATATCGAATCATTTAATATGAAAAATATCACAGGATATGTGAATCGATGATTAATAAGCTACTATATTTCAAAATTTTTACTGTATTTGCTATATTATTATTTATTATAATCCCTCGCACCCTCCATATTAGCGCAGATACACCAAGCGGACTTTCGTGGAGCGCAGGCCTGTATGTTGATGAAGGATACAAAACTCTTTCGCCCCGCAATCTTGTTTTATTTGGCTCAACCAAATGGCATCCGGCTGACAGCTACCCTGGCTGGATGACCGCCAGTCCATTGACACAATGGCCTGTCTATGCAGCTTTTAGCCAGTTAGGTGTTAATATAAGCAGTGCTCGAGTTGTACCCATAGTCTATTTTTCTTTTCTAATATTGCTTTATGTTCTTTTTTTAAAACGACGGTACCCTGCAAAAATATTTTACCTGGGTCTTATATTACTTGGTACAGACGCCACTCTATTCACTTATTCAAGAGTGGCACTATTCGAAATACCCTTATCATTTTTTCTTTATGGTCTAGTACTACCACTTTCAATTATTAATGATAATAAACAATCTTCAATGCTCCCACTTATCTGGTTAATTATTGGCGGTGTCGCAATGTCTTATTCAATCAAAATGACATCTTTGATGTATCTTGCACCAGTAATAGTACCAATATCATTACTTTTTTTACTCAGTAAAAGCCACTTAACAAAACGTAATCTAGGATTACTTTTTGCTGCAATATTAATAGCTCTGCTTGCACTATTAGTTGTCACTTACAATGTATGGAGCGCACGAATAGATAAATCGCCACTTGCATATCTTTACTCTGTTATTGAAAATCCCCTTTTAATAACATCTCCATTCCTTATTATTGCCGGTATGCTTTGTGCTGCTCATGCAATTGTGTACCAACCGAATAGTTACCTAAAAAGCTGGTACCGAGTTAGCCTGATATGTATGGTCGTGACAGCTCCTTTTATTTTGTCACTATTTGCTTATAATCCATTAAGATATTTTGTCCCCTTTCTACCAGCCTATATATTATTGGTTATTGAATGGTTAAGTACCACTCAGAAGGATACGACCACAAAGGTCATTGGCTATATTAAACCTGCAATAGGCTTGGTACTCCTTGGTCTTGCGATGATGTATATTCTCACAGCATTTAAATTCAACGAATATATACAAATGCGTTTTCTTATAATTGTCGGTGCAGGTCTTGTATTGTCTCTTTGGTACTTTCGGCGTTTCTTCTTTTCCAGAAATATAGCCATGCTCACAATATCAAGCCTGGTTGCTTTCTCTGTTTTTCATGGCATTTATTTTATTGGTTCATTTATCATAAACCCCACCTACCATAGTAATGAAATGCGTGAACAATTGAGTCATATTGTAAAAGAAGATGAAGTAGTTGCAGGTGGTTGGGCACCATTTCTTACACTCGGCACTCCGATCAAAACTCTCTATTCAAATCTTATATTTAATCCCGTCCGTTCCCTGAAAATTATAAAACCCAATTATTACTTATATAGTGAGACACCCAATGTTATGGAAGCGTTTGAAATTATAAAAGCAGACCCTGAAATTTCTATTGGAAAACCAATCGATTTAGGAAAATACAACCAAACTAAGGTGGTACTCTACCGCCTATCCTATAACAATAAATAATTATACGTATTTTTCTACTACTTAAGTCCCTTTTACAAACTAATACAGGGATACCACCAAGCCAATTACTGAAAGCGGCTTAACCTCTACTTTTAACTTCGGTTATTAATGGGGAAATTATACACATTTAATTTTAACTGAAGATTTCTTTAATATATTTCCGCAACTCGAATAAAAATGGATTTATGTCATTAAGCCTGTTTATTTCATATTTAGTATTATGGCTATAAATTTTCATAAATCGCAATATCTCTACCAGCTTTTCCTTTATTGTGTATCTTTGAGCTTTATCTTTTAAGAATATATACAAACGATCTAAATCCCCAAGCAACCAGCGAGATCTTATATTAATTTTATACGCGACTTGGCTATCAACATTATCGTTCGTTGACAATTTGTATAACATATACGGGAAATCTACACCTGCATCAATAGCTAATTGCAATGACCCCCAAAAGCGTCCATTAATTTCAATAAGGAAAGGTTTACCATCTGGTGTGACTTTAAACTCTATCATGGCAACACCATGCCATTTTATTGGTGTAAGCAGGTTTTCTGCTATTTTTTGCATGTCTTGATTTAAGGCAACACTCTCACTTAAAACACTTAACCCGCCCGATGGAGGTTTTTCTCTAATCCTCTTATGGGCAAAAAAAGTAACTGGTTTGCCTTTGTTATACAGCGCAAAAACACCTTGCCCATGACCTTCTATATATTCTTGTATAAGATAAGTATGGCCATTAAACCAGGGATATTTAGCAATATTACTTTCTAAGTCACGTTCTGAGAATGCATATTTAACTGATGTACTATGCCATTTCTCGTTTATGTGTATTTTAGAATAACAAGGCTTCATCACGATTGGGAAACCGAGAATAGATTCTTTTATCTCACTTAGTGAAGTTGTGCTTGTAACAAATAAGGTTTTTGGTATAGGAATTCCACAATTCTCAGCAAATTTAAACAAATTACATTTATTTGTAACTGAATCATATGTGTTCAACGATGCTGTTGGAATTGTTATATCAGAAAACTTGTCGAGATTCCTAAGTACAACACTTGTTGCCAAATCCGTCATAGGGAAAAGTATTCGAATATTGTTATCATCAAGTGTTTGGCGTAGAGCCTCAACAAACTTATCTGGAACTGTTGCAGGATCAGGAAGAACAAAATTTGCGCAACAATATTTAGATGCTCCAGCTAAAGTAAACGCTGTAGTATCTGCAACAAAAACCCTTACCCCCTTTACACCCAGGGAACGTGTTACAGCAAGTGCACTACGTTGGTTAGCATCAAGTATTAATACAGGCGACATCTTTAATTATTTACATATGATTATTAAGATTAATAATGATTTTAACAAAAATTATGGTAAAGTTGTAATATATTTTCTGTTGTAAATACATAATGCTCATTCGTATAAAACATATCATCAAATCAAGTTTTGTTTGGGGATTCTCTAGACCTCTTATCTGTAACTTATTCACAGGTTCTACAAAGGATCAGATAACTATTTTCATGTTACATAGAATAGCTGATCCTCAACGTAACATTAAAGGACATTCACCCGATTTTATCAGGAAAACTTTTAAGCAATTAAAGCAAGACAATTATCAAATTGTATCGCTTCAAGACGTGCTAAAAAGGTTAAATGGTATTGGTCCACCATTGCGACGTGCAGTAGTATTCACAATGGATGACGGCTACTTAGATCAAGCAGAAATTGGCGCCAAATTATTTTTAGAATTTTCACATCCTCTAACAATATTCCTTATAACTGGTTTTATTGACGGGGAATTCTGGCCCTGGACTGATCATATAGCTTACATTATCAACAATACCAAGAAAAAAAATCTAGTGGTAAATATCAACACAAAAAACTTTAATTATCACCTTGGAAACGATAAAGAACGATACACCATTAGACACAACATCCTCAATTTATTCCAGAATTTATCCGAAAAAGACAGGAAAATTGCCTTGTATTCGTTGAGTAAAGATGCCGAAGTTGATATCCCATTCAAAGTGCCTCAGAAATATCAATCACTGCAGTGGTCTCAAGCAAGATCGTTAGAACAAGCCGGAATATCATTTGCTCCACATACAGTTAATCACGAAATTTTATCCCATTTAACAAGCAAGCAATCACGCTATGAAATATTTAATTCATGGCACCGTATAAAAGAAGAGTTGAAAGAACCGCTACCAATTTTAGCTTATCCCATAGGCACAAGGAAGACCTTTACAGAAAGAGAAGAAAAATATGTTGATGAATGCGGAATGAAAGCAGCGCTATCAGCCATACAAGGATGTGTAGAAATAAACGACAACTTAGAAATTAATAAGCAAAATATGTTTTCTATTAAAAGATTTCCCTTTCCTGATAATATGGTTGATGTTTTACAATATTGCTCAGGGATTGAAAAAACAAAAGAAAAAACAAAAGAAAAACTAAAAAAATTCCTACCGAGTGAATATATAAAACAAAAATATGGGGGTAAGCGTGGCCTATTCAATTATAACTATAATTTATATAAATACTACCTTGGTGACTTTCAACAATACCAAAATATTAACTGGGAATGCGTAGAAAGAATTTTGTTTGTTTGCAAAGGAAACATATGCCGCAGCCCGTATGCAGAAATAAAAATCAGACAACTAGGAATTCAGGCTGAGTCATTTGGCTTGGATGCTCGCGCGGGCTCTAGAGCAAATCCCGATGCAATACGTATAGCAAAACAACTAAACGTTGATTTAAATGTTCATAAATCAAAACGATTAAGCAGTTTTCAAGTGAATAACACTGATTTAATTATTGCAATGGAGCCTTGGCAGTGTGATGAATTAAAAACAAAAGAACTCCCTCTTGGTGCTCAAATAACTTTATTGGGTATATGGGCTAAAAAACCTAAACCTTATATCCATGATCCATACGGAAACAGCGATGAGTATTTCATTCAATGTTTTAATGTTATTGATGATGCCTTAGAAGGTATAGCTAATAACGTCAAAGCTAAGGAGACTTGTAGTCCCCCCGAAAAATAACAGGCGTTTTCTATGAAAAAATCACGTTACGCCGACAGTCAGATCTTATCGATACTAAAACAAAACGAATCAGGTACACCGGTACTCGACCTTTACTTTTAACTTCGGTTATTAATGGGGTGATTACAGTACGTAATTCTGTTCGTTATGTACCCTGGAAAGATTGCAAAGCGGTCACGACAGACTTAAAGAAAATTTATCAGTCTGTTACTGAAGATGAAGCACTCATTGAGTTAGAAAATTTTGAGAAAAAATGGGATGAACTTTATCCCCAAATCAGTCGCAGTTGGCGGTCACACTGGCATAACTTAAACACGTTATTTAATTACCCTGCGGATATTCGAAAAGCGATTTACACGACCAATGCGATTGAATCACTCAACAGTGTGATCCGTAAAGTCATTAAAAAGCGTAAACTTTTTCCAACGGATGACTCAGCAAAGAAGGTAGTGTATCTTGCGATACAGCAAGCCTCCAGGAAATGGACGATGCCAATCCGAAATTGGAAATCAGCCCTCAATCGTTTTATGATTGAGTTTGAAGATCGTTTAAGCGATTATGCTTAAACGTTAACCTGGACAGTTACACAGAAATGGTTACAGTCTCTATATTTTTTAAACTGATAACAAGATCAAGAGACCCAAAATTCTTTTCCATAGCGTTTTTCCATTTCAATAAGCAATTTTTTATTCATATTCTCAACTTCACTAAAGTCAACCTGCACACTCTTTTCACTTGTTCTGGAATTTTCCTTCGTGCCGACCAAAGCATCCAACTTCTCATTACTATATGGGACTTCCAATTCATTAAATAGCTTAACTATTGCAGCCTTATCATTAAGTTCATCAGTATTAATTTTACAAAACTTTACCTGATAATATTTTTGTTTTGCAAGCTTTGTTCTCATTTCAACTTCATACCAATACCAAAGGCATTTATAAAGGTCATGCTTAAACTCTTCTGAATCATATAGCAAGTCTGCAATTTTAATTTCATTTAATTCTTCCCGAGGATCAAGAAGGTAATACTTTCCTCGTGATGTTGTACCCGGTGAAGAATTAATTTGATAAAAAGAAATAGCAACACTCACTGGGTTCCTGACCAAGTGGATTATTTTTAACTTCTCTGCAAAATGTTCTATGGCTGGATCAATGAAATTTTTAATAAACTGGTGATTAGTCTCAAGATAATAGTGATAACCTCTAGCTCCTCTTTTTATATATATCCTTTTTAAAGTATAAAATAATTTCCAAAAATACTTTACTCTATCCTCTCCATCTTTATATTCATTAATCATTTCAGGAGAAGGCTCGTGAAAACAAACTGATTTATCCACAGCTTGAAATATTTTAGTCAATGATGTTGACCCACTTCTACCTGAATTAGCAACAAATATATATGCTTTAACATTCCAACATGCAACATCCAGATACTTATCATATATAAAGACTGTTATTGGGTTTCGTTTTAAATAAGTTATTAATTTACTGTTCATTCAAATGTTCCATTTAGTTACCCCATAATGCTACGTATTAACTAAAACATGTCAACTTAATATTCAGACGTATGAACAACCAAACTAACATACTCCCCATAGATACCATTTATAAATATGCACACTTAATCATTATCCATCAAGCATATCCATATATATGCCTTCTATCTCGTGGCCATATTTCTTTAAATCATACTCAATCAAAACATGCTCTTTCCCTTTATCACCTATCTCATGTCGCAATTTATCATCTAATAGCAATCTGATCGTAACTTCTGCTAGTTTCAATGTATCTTCAGGATTAACAATAAACCCATTTTCGCCATTGCTAATGATTTCTTTTGGCGCGCCTCGATCTGATGCGATCACAGGGACTCCATATGCCATCGCTTCAGTAATAACCAGACCAAAAGGTTCAGGTTCAATCGAAGTATGTAGGCAAACATCCATGATGCTATAAAAACTTTCTACATCCTTGACATATCCAGTAAAAATAATTCTATCTTTGAAGCCACTCTCTTCAGCCATTTTACTAATTAACTGCTGATATGAAATGTTGCCATCAGAATAATCCCCAATCACAATGGCTTTTGAAGATGGAACTTTTTGTAATATGATTTTTGCTGCATGCAAAAATTCGACATGTCCTTTCCATCTAATAATTCTTCCAACGATACCAAAAACTTTGTCGCCGATCCCAATCCCGAACCGATTTCTAATATTTTCTACTATATGCGAAGATACGGATTTCAGCAGAACAGGATTTGGAATAACGACTAAATTATTAGCCGGAATACCGTTTGAAACCAAACCGTTCTCTAAGTAATCAGAAATCGTGATAAACTTTGGGACTATTCTGATCAGTAGACGTTGAAATTTCCCTGGAGTTTCAATTTCATGAAAATGTACAACATATTTACACCTCAACAATATCGCGGCAATAATAGGTTCAAGATTGTTCATTCCATTATTGACATGAACTATATCCACCCTCTCCCTTAACATAAGCAGCATAATACGAGCTATGTAAATAACATTAACTAAGCTGCGTGTAACTGATAAAGTATATATTAAAAATTTCTGAAGCCATTTACCCGGGAATCGGTTAATTATTTTGGTAGTACGATCCCACAGTACATAATTGAAAATACGTCTAATTACATATAGTGGCGTACTGCCTGGTATAATGTGATTTTTTTTTAAATCATCTAGTTCACTTGAAACAATGGGTCTAAAACGCTCATTATCAAGCGCATGAATCAAGTTGCCTAAAACTACTAGTGAGCCTCCAAATGCCACAGCTTGATCTATATAAAGCACCGATATTTTCTTTTTTACTGATCCCAAGACGCAACTACCCTTTATTTAGTGAATTTAAACTTGCCAATAATATCTGCTAATTTGCTAATTTGCTGCGCGCGTGTGAATTTTTCTAATACACGCTTACGGCTTGCATTCGACATTAGTTGATGACGTTCAGGGTTATCTAATAACATTATAAATTTTTCAGCTAAAGATCTCGCGTCTCCAACAGGAAAACGAAAGCCTGTGGAATTGTCATCAACTGTTTCCGATAAACCGGGTAAGTCTGAAACAATTAATGGCAAACCACATGATGCCATTTCGATAGATGACATTGTGAAAGAATCCCAGCCTGTTGAAGCAATACAAGCAACATAACAGCTTGGTAAAAATTGATGTATATCATTCCGATATCCACCAAAAGTAACATGAGAACAACTGTCACCAGTTAACTGATTTAAGTATATTTTTTCTTCTCCAGGTTTATTACCAAGCAATAAAAAATGAACATCATCACGATTATGTTCATTGATTAGGATTTTTGCAGCTTCCATGATTACAGAAACACCTTTACGAGGCTCCATATGACCAGAAAAAAACAATATTCTACGAGACCTTGGTATATGAAATAACTTATAAGCCAGTTTATTTGTACTATCTGGTTGATAATGATTCTCATCTACACCAAGGTGAATGATTGACGTTTTACTATGCGGAATACCCCGACCATGAGTCGCAGTATTTTCCATACCTTGTGATTCAAAAATATAATGATTTGGCGCATGACGAGCAACAGCAACATCAATTTTTTTTAGTAACAGTTTAACTCCACTGTTAAGTGAACACATAGAAGCACCCCAATAGGCTATAATGGTATGCACTCCAGATTGTCGAGCAATTTTATAATATGGTTGACGTACAGTCTGATCAAAACCTAAAATTAATTTGATTTTGTGTTTCTTGATAAACGCAGAAAATTGTAGAAGCTTTTGAGTATCTTTTGTATTAGGATCAAATTCAATAATATTATTGAAACCATCAGGAATAGCATCTGAATTACCTTTAGTGAGATTAAGGTAACTTATAAAAATATTACTTTCAGAGTAATGCTTACGCGCAGAATAAAAAAATCTATCCTCTAATGTCTTGATTGCATAACCGGTATTTGATCCGCAATGGAAAAGAATCAATATGCTAGACAATTAATTTAACCTTTCTTTCTCAATTTAAGAGCATTTTAAAGCTAAGTAGTAAGTTAATCAAGAGACCCTGTAAATAATTCTGTGTAACTGTTTTAGTTAACGTTCAAACATAATCGTTTAAACGGTCTTCAAATTCAATCATAAAACGATTCAATACGGATTTCCAATTCTGAATAGGCATCGTCCATTTCTTTAAGGCTTCGGTTGTTGCAAGATACACCACCTTTTTAACCACATCGTCAGTTGAAAACAGTTTACGTTTTTTTATGGATTTACGAATAACACTGTTGAGCGATTCAATCGCATTGGTCGTGTAAATCGCTTTACGTATATCCGTAGGATAATTAAGCAGCGTATTTAAGTTATGCCAATGGGCTCACCAACTGCGACTGATTTGTGGGTAGGATTCATCCCAGCGTTTTTCAAATTCATCGAGTGCGACTAGCGCCTTATCTCCGGTGACCGATTGATAAATTTTCTTGAGGTCAGTGTATAATCCCCCTATTAATAACCGAAGTTAAAAGTAAAGGTCGGGTACCGGTGTACCTGATTCGTTTTGTTTTAGTATCGATAAGATCTGACTGTCGGCGTAACATGATTTTTTCATAGAAAACGCCTGTTCTTAGTTTACGAGAATTTTCTACTTAAAACGCCTGTTATTTTTCGGGGGGATTACAAGTCTCGAAAAAAAATGCCAGATACAATATTTCACTTAGTCTCTGAAGCAGAGATGGCTTAATATCTTATAACCAGATTTATAAAAGGGTATATAGGAGGCGAGAGAAATTGGCTCAGTAACCTAGCCTCCCATTGATGCTTTCAATTTGCTATTTCTATAATTCTGAGCCGAAATTACAGCGTTAAGGGGTTGGAACTGGTGCTTTAGGCGGATCTAATGATATTAATGGTGTTGTGGCAATAGTAACATTATCCATATATAGTTTAGTCGTTTGAGCGAAGCCCGAATTAGCCCAACCAAGTATATAACCATTGTTAAAGTAGTTTTTACCATTTTTATTAAATAAGATTGTATCTGTGTTATTCCAAGCTTTAAATACTACATCAGTGAGTTTATAAATCAGTTTTGTTGATCCACCATTTACTGATTTCCATGCACGTACTTCGCTGCCATGAAGGAATTCAGTTGAACTGGCGGTTCCCGCTTTCACTTGTATAGTTATAGTGATCCATTTGCCTTTATCCGATAAATCGATGCCATTCTCGCTACGGGTATCCTCATAATGACTGTTAATAGGGCGAGCTGGGTTAAACTTTAAGCGACCAACGCCGCTACCATTTGGCCATATTTCAAAACCACCAGCAATACCTTCTTTTTGTTTGTAATTTTCGGTCCATAAGTGCACAAATGATTTGTTGTTGGCACTACTAGTTTGTCTTCTGTGGTAATAATTTGTAGGAATATAGAGATCATATTGAATCCATACTTCTGGATAATTACCGTTTAAAGCAAAGCGTTGTTCAGAAAAAGAGTCTTTGCCATCCACTGCAGCTTTAAAATTAAATTCCATAGCGTACGAGCCTGTGCGTGGCTTAATCGTGTTAACGGTTGTATTTACTCCTGAGGCCCATTTTACGCCATTCTGAGTTTTTGATTTATTGCCACTTTCAAAATCATCCTGAAATAGTACTTTAGCGAAAGCTGATGATTGAAATGCTGTTAATATGGACGTTAATATAAAAATAGTGAATAATTTATAAACTTTTTTACTAACAGGTGTACTTAAATTAATTAGATAATACATGTTTTTATCCTTCTTCATGATGGTTGTATATCATGATGCGTGATTGCTATTGATTCGCAAGCGAGTATATTAAATAGCTGTGCGGGTCACGATATTTGATTTTTCGCTCTCTAAGCCATCAGTATCGTACGCTGTAATTTGAAAGTAATATTTAGTGGAAGTAACTAAATTTGAGAAGATATATGACGTAGTATAAGGATCTGATATAACTACAACACTATTAAGTGAGCTTCTATTTGATCCGTAAGAAATTTTATATCCTTGTAACTCCCCCATGCTCAGTCCAGCTCCACTTTCACGTGTAGTTGGGGCAGCCCATGCAAACGTTGCACTTGCGTCACCAGTAGCCTCTGATTGGCTGGTAGTTGCTGTGCTGGTGCTAGTAGACTGTGTAGTTCCACTACTTTCTGAAAAGTTTGTACTGCCACCACCACCACAAGCTGTGAGCACCAGACTAAAAAATATAACAGCTAAAATTTGAAACTTCACTTTAATTCTCCTAAATGCGTATCTTACGTGGTTAATAATACGCAAATTTTTACAATGTGCACTGTTGTTAAAGTGACTCGAGTCACAAAATTCATTGTTTTTATTTGTTTACTTTAAGTTTTTGTGAGCAAGTGCACATTAAATGTTATTTCTAAGGAAAATTCCTTGAATATTATAATGTTATAGAACAATATAGTGGTGGAGGTACTCTGTCAAATTAGAGAATACCAAAGGTATTACAATGATATATGTTAGTGCGTAATTTAATTGTTTATTATTTGTTCAAATCTAACATGAACAGCCGATTTTATAGTTATAGTACATAATTTTAGGCAGAAAGTATTGCTTTGCAGTTCACAAATATGAAGATAATTTTGCGAGGAATGAACTCTTATTATGTGAAACATCTTGATGCAGGGCGATACGTTTTAATTCATAAATATCTGATATTTTGTTATTCCAGCCCCGTTTGGTGGAGCAGGCAGCTGAATAGTGTTGCATTACAATTTCTTTTGCTTTGGAAGACATGTCCCCATTTGGGTAACAAAACAAGTTTATTTTGTGATTGACATGGTTTTCAATTGTTTTCTTTGAGTTGATTATTTCGTCTTTCATGATTTGCAGATCTGTCATGCTGTTCAGTCGAATATGGTTTCGTGTGTGTGAACCAACTTCAATTACCCCACTAGACAACATTTCATTGACATGATTCCACCCAAGTATATCTGGTGTAGTGTTGTTTTTTTGACTGAATTTCTTTATTGGTAAATTATCTAAAAGAGTGTTTAGTTCACTGTCTGTATAATATTGTTTTGCTGTTGTAATGATACCATCAACAATATCAATATATGCATCGTTATTCGGGACAACATTATTAACGCCAATATTTTTCAGCCAACTCATCTTTGGGTCAGAATTTAATTCGTTTTTATAGTAATGAGCTGATGTACGTATCCAATTAGCTAATCTTTCTGGCCAAAATGTTTTTTGAGTTCCAACCATATCAGAGACAAGAAAAATTGAGGCGGGGATATTTTCTTGTTTAAGGATAGGGTATGCATATTCATAGTTATCGTACCATCCATCGTCGAATGTAATTGCAATTGATCTTTTAGGTAATGGTTTTTGTGTTCGTAAATCTTGTAGCCATTGTGACAGATGTATAGGAGTAAAATATTGTTTTATCGTCTTTAAGTGCATTTGAAATGTCTCTGGGTGAACATACATGCCAGGTTGTTCATCCATAATTCGAGGATCATTGGCGGGAAGAATGCGATGATACATAAGAACAACGAGCTTGTTACGCACGGGCCATCGATGTGGGCCAATAGATGAAATTGTATATTTTAGTGACCCTTTAATAAACCTTTTGAACATTGTTAATGCACCCACCAAGTTACGATAAAATGATGTTTATATTGAGTAAAATACCACATATTATTTTTGATATACTAACATTTTTGAGCCGCCATTGCCTTCATATTACAAATTATAATGGATATACTATTGATGTTAAGAGATACTTGCAACGCTATGAAAAAAAATATTCTTCATGCTATTGATACAACCGGCCCAGGTGGTGCGGAAACAGTTTTTATAGGATTAATTTCAAAACTTAATGCTAATAAATATAATTCTATCGTTGTTATAAGAGGTAAGGGATGGGTGTACGAAGAGCTCATGAATCGGGGTGTAGAACCACATATTGTTCCAGCAAAAGGCTCATTTAATTTAACTTATTTGTACACTCTTATAAAACTTATTCGAAAGTATAGAATTAATGTCATTCAATCACATCTATTTGGTTCAAATGTTTATTGCAGTTTGGCCGGTTTTATTACGCGGGTACCTGTGATATCAATATTTCATGGTGCTGTAGATGTTGCTGAAAAAGAAAAGTACTTATGGGCTAAAATACAGATAATTAATTTTGGTTCTAGATATATAGTAATGGTATCAAAACATCTGAAAAATATTTTATTATCCAATACTGCCTTACAGAAAAACAAATCAATAGTTATATATAATGGTGTGGATAGTGAGCAATATTACCCGGATAAAAATAACTTTATACGAGATGAGCTGGAATTTAAAAAAAGTGACATCATTGTTTGCTCAGTAGGAAATATAAGAAAGCCAAAGGGGTATGATGTGTTGCTTAAGTCTGCAGCGATTGTTTGTAATGATAATCCGGAATATAAGTTCATTATAATTGGTCAAGGAGCTGGCGAATTAATGGATGATTTAAATGCTCTTCGAGATAAACTAAATCTTACTGATAATGTATTTTTCCTGGGATTTAGAAATGATATCAAGTCAATTTTAAGCGGGGCTGATATTTTTGTATTGTGCTCTACTTCTGAAGGTTTCTCTATATCAACGGTAGAAGCAATGGCTTGTGGTATACCGGTTATTGCTACCCGAAGTGGTGGGCCCGAAGAAATTGTGTTAAATGGTAATGATGGTTTTCTTGTGGATGTGAACTCAGAAACTCAATTGGCAGAGGCAGTTTTAAAAATTAGCGCTGTGAAAAATGATTTGATATCAAATGGTGTGGGAAAAGTTAGGCAATACTTTTCAATAAACACAATGCTTAAATCCTATGAAAAACTTTATGATGAAATAGGATGATTAGGCCTGTAAATAATTGAGACTGTAACCATTTCTGTGTAACTGTCCAGGTTAACGTTTAAGCATAATCGCTTAAACGATCTTCAAACTCAATCATAAAACGATTGAGGGCTGATTTCCAATTTCGGATTGGCATCGTCCATTTCCTGGAGGCTTCGGTTATTAATGGGGGGTTACAAACAACCTTTCTAATCTAATATTAAATATTAGTATTGTATTTTTTTTTAAATTTCTCAATTGATTCTTCAACTTTCTCGATAGCGTCATTAAAATTACTATTTTGGCTTAATACAGGCTTTGTATTACTTGCAATTTTCATAAGACTTTTTTCGATTAACCTTTGTCTAATTGGCTTCATAATGGTTTTTACAAATTTCTTTGTCGTAGAAATAGTTTTTATGTCTTCTGGGTGCCACACTCTGGCAATGTTTTCCGATTCATAATCTAACTTCAATGAAGAACACCAATCTTGCCATTTAAAAGGCAGATGGTCTCCAAAAGAAGAATGAACAGCAATCCATGGCGTTCTTAAAGCATCAGACACAATTGCACCATGCATAGCTTCAGTAATCACAACTTCTGATTCTTTAATACCTTTAATTATATTTTCAATAGAATCAAGTGGATCTAGCAGCTTAAAATCTAAGTTATCACAAACATCTTTCCAGCCACTCCCCATATTCATCCAATGTGGCATATATGCGTATTTGTATTTCTTTGGTATGTCTTCCTTAAACAAGTTATGTACTAATATTGCAGGGTCACTAGCCACTAATTTACTTGAAACACAAAGTTTATCCGCAGATAACTGACCTCTTAAGCAGAAAATTTCCCAGTTTTCTGTAATTGATTTACCAGGCAGTTTTCCATAACCTACACCAGAACCCATAATAATAATTTTTTTTGTACCTGGAATTCTATCATTTAACAAAGTCCCGATACCAACGAAAATTTCATCATCATTCTGATCCAGAATCCCTGGTAAATATTTCTCCCAAATATATGGGTTTAACTCATCCCCGAAATTACTAACTTTATCAAAGCCAGAGTAATAATATAATAACATTCAAATACCTATGTATATCTTAATTTAAGTTTGTTCATTAATTACACAAAGTAAATTCATACTATTGCACTGTGATAGCCCTACTGGAGGGCATTGTAATATGATCTACACTCAAATACTAAAATTTGTACCGAAACATAAATTTCTAATATTGCAAAACACCATCATTCTGGCGGTAGCTTTAATAATACACACAACAGTGTTCAGGGCTAATCATATAATGCGGTCTAAGGCAATCAAAATGTAAACATGCATCTTAAGTCATAATATTCTACAATCAATGATTGCTGTAAACTAACCCTAAACCAGGCTCTGAAAATACTAAATTCTATGAACACACCCAAAAATTCAATCGTTAGCCACACATCTATTTACATGTTCGGGGATATTCTTAGGCGCAGTGTTAGCTTAATTATGCTTCCTATATATACACGGTATCTCACTCCGGAAGATTACGGTGTCGTAGAACTGTTATCCATGCTACTTGATTTTGCATCAATCATATTTGGAGCCAGAATTGGACAAGCTGTTTTTCGTTTCTATTGCACAGCCTCTTCAGAAAATGAAAAAAAGGATATTATAGCTTCAGCCCTTTTGTTAAGTATTGTTTTAAGTGGCATTGGAACAATTGTAATAGTAAGTTTATCAGAGCCACTTGCTGTTGCCATTTTTTCTGACAGTAATTTCCAAAATTTTATTACACTTTTTGCAATTACTTTATTTCTAGAACCTTTTATGGAAATTCCTCTTGTTCATATACGAGCCCAACAAAAACCATGGTTGTTTTTTATCTTTAGCAGTACAAAACTAATTATACAGCTATCTCTGAATATTTACCTTGTAGTTATGCTGGAAATGCATGTTGAAGGCGTTATATATAGTGCCGTCATTTCGGGTATTATAATAGCAATTGCATTAACAGGCTACTCCGTGGCTATAACAGGCCTAAAAGTTTCAAAAATAACATGCAAGAAATTATTCACATTTAGCCTTCCACTAAAACTAGCAACACTTGGCTCCTTTTATATGACATTCGGGGATCGATATATCCTCAATATCTTTACCGATTTATCACAAGTTGGTATATACGCATTAGGTTATAAATTTGGCTTTATTTTTCTCATTCTTACTTGGGATCCATTTCAAAAAATGTGGGATGCAGAAAAGTATACTGTTTACAAAAAACCTAATGCAAAATTTATTTACCAAAAAGTCTTTATATACACTAGTTCTATACTAATTTTTGTCGGTTTATGTATATCAATTTTTACAAAAGATTTACTACAAATTATGGCTGATACTGCATTTCTTAGTGCATATGAAATAGTACCAATCATTATTGTTGCTTATATTTTTCAAGCTTGGACTCGTTTTTGTAATTTTGGAATTCTTATATCACATAAAACAATGCACATAGCATATGCTGAATTGTTAGGGGTAATTGGAATAACAATAGCCTATTTCACTCTTATACCTAAATATGGAATGCATGGGGCAGCTTGGTCAACCGTTATTGGTTTCGCCATAAGATTTTATTGGACTAACAGGAAGAGTGCTCAATTCTATAATATGGAACTCCCTTGGTTTAAAGTAAGTTTAATATTCACTCTCGCAATTCTATTTTACACCCTATCACTATTTGTTCCTAACGATATAGTAGAATCCATACTCTGGCGTATAGTAATAATTATTATATTCTGTACAGTATTCTTTTTACTGCCCATTCTTACTGAAAATCAGAAAAAAGAAGTCTGGGAAAAAACACGCACAGGCAGTAAAAACCTTATTCTTAATATAAAAAAATGGCGCTATTGAGCATGAGTATTGTTAAAACATCAGTAAGAGTAAATAATTGATGGAAAATTTATATAAATTAAATTTCAAAACAATTTGGAATGAATTTAAAAATACTCATATTTCTTTCAAGTTTATTTGCATCTATCTATTTATTGAGTATGTCAGACCTCAATCTATATACCCAGTTATTGATATTTTACCTTATGCACAGATTAGTATTCTGGGAACTCTATATTTTTATATTACTGACCCAGGTAAAATATGGGTAAAAAATACAAGCAATGTATTAATTACATTATTTTTCGTGATTATTATCATTTCCTCTGTATTTTCGTATAATCCTGGCATAGCGTTCGATGGGTTTATGCTCTTTTTTTCCTGGTATCTAATATACTTTTTAATAATTAATACTGTTACAACCGAAAAGAGATTTTTCATATTCTTTCTACTTTTTATTTTAGTCAATTTTAAAATGTCGCAACATGGGTTCCTTTCCTGGGCAAGAATTGGTTTTGGTTATCGAGACTGGGGAGTTGGTGGAGCCCCAGGCTGGTTCCGTAATTCTGGAGAATTTGGGATTGAAATGTGTGTTTTTACCCCACTGATAATTTATTTTATAATTTCACTTAAGGAATATTGGGACTTAAAGAGAAAATTAATACTCTATATTATTCCAGTTACTGCTATTGGTTCAATAATTGCCACTTCATCAAGGGGGGCTCTCATTGGACTAGGTGCATCTATTTTATATATGCTTGCATGCAGTAAATATAAAATTAAAGCCTTAGTCTCAATTACTATTATATCACTGCTCGTAATGACCTTTATTTCACCTGAAATGGAAGGAAGATTTTCCTCTATGGGGGAAGACCGAACTTCTAATACTAGATTAGAGTACTGGAAAGCAGCTATTGACCTAATGAATGATCACCCGTTACTTGGCATTGGCTACAATAATTGGCTAAGCTATTTTAGCCTACACGATACGACAGGAAGAAATTTTAGAGAGTTACAACATAATATTTTTCTTCAAGCTGGTAGTGAACTGGGGTACACAGGACTATTACTCTTTATAATAATGATTATTTATTGTTTTGTTCTAAATTACAAAACTCGTGCTGCAGCACGTAAAAAAAATAACCAGTTTCAATGCAATATGGCTTTTGGTTTAGATGCAGCTCTTATCGGGTCACTAGTAAGTGGCTTCTTTATAACTGTGCTTTATTATCCTTACTTCTGGATAAATCTGGCATTCACCGTTGCTTTATACAATATCACTATAAATTATGAAACTTCTAACAACTCACAAATAAACGATACCAATAATAAACGGAATACTAAGGTCAAAAAATTTAATGCGCAATAAATCTCTTAAAATCGTTCACTTAGCATCTGGTGATTTATGGGCAGGAGCAGAAGTCCAGTTATTAAACCTCGTTTTAGGGCTGCAAAAAATTGAACATATTGAGATAAATGTAATATTATTAAATCCCGGCCTATTATCGGAAAAACTAATCGAGAATAATATAAAAACAATTGTATTGGATGAATCCCAATTAAATAGTATACAAATATTTTTCCACTTAACACAGGCTTTAAAAGTTATTACTCCTGATATTATTCATACACACCGACAAAAAGAAAATATCTTGGGTAGTTTCGCTGGTTTATTTATTCCTAAGTCCCATTCAATACGAACTGTCCATGGTGCAAATGAGCACCCCCCTAAATTCTGGCAGGTTAATAAAACCTTGATTCATCTATTAGACTGGTTTTGTGGGAGATTTATTCAGTCTAAAATTATTGTAGTTTCTTCTGAGCTAAAAAACAAATTATCTAAAAAGTTCCCAACCTCTCGACTTTCTATCATTGAAAATGGAATTGATATTTCACTGGTTAAACAGTTTGCCGCAAACAACACAAATCTTCCTGGTTCTGAAAGTAATATAAAAATTGCATTCATAGGCCGACTATCTCCGGTTAAACGCCCCGATATTTTTATTGATATTGCAAAAAATCTACTTACCGAAAACTCAGGCAAGTATGATTTTTACATTATTGGCGATGGCCCTTTAAAAAATGAATGTTTTAATACAATAAAAAATAACGGCCTTAAGGCTAACGTATTCATGATCGGTTTTAAAAAAGATCTACCAGCATATTTATCTAAAATGAATCTACTATACATGACGTCCGACCATGAAGGTCTGCCTATGATTCTTCTTGAAGCCATGACGCTTAAAATCCCTATAGTTTCACATGCTGTAGGAGGAATACCTAATATTTTGAATGAAGGTGAGTATGGAACATTAATTAAGAACCAAAATTTAAAGCCTTATGTTGATGCGGCACAACAATATATAAAAAACCCCGTTCCGTTTAAATCTAAAGCTGACAAAGCATTTAAGAATCTATTGAAAAATTACACGGCAGAAATTAATGCCAAAAAGATTCATGATTTATATTATAGTGTAGCCAGGGTAAATAAGGATTAAGTT
>CAZDEC010000038.1:0-30049 GCA_964504295.1 uncultured Thioalkalispiraceae bacterium | reverse complement strand
CCATCGATTGTGGTCATGTTGACGGTGTTTCTGAAGGTATTAGCCTTAGCCAAACTATTTCAATGTTTAACCCCACCTGGCAAGAAGATAGCCATTTTGACACCTGCTTTGATGAAGCGGTTGATTTTGCATCGTGCGTATTAAAACGATTTATTGCATCGGCTAACGGTGGTATTAGTGCGAAAGTAATTGTGGCTAAAGCGATTGATAATGCAGACGACCCAAGAGTGATTGTATTAGAAAAATATACTCCGTGGAAAAGAACGGTTCACGCCTTATCTAAAAAGGCCTTATATATGGTTTACCCGTCTCAGACCGGCCAATGGAGAATTCAAACAGTACCGGTTGAACTCGGTTCATTCGAAGACAGAAAACCGTTGCCTAAACCATGGGCTGGCTTATCTGATAAAGAGCTCCAGGAAGTCACCGGTATTGATGATGCTATGTTTTGCCACAATGGTTTATTTATTGCAGGCGCAGAATCATTTGAAAGCACGATGAAAATGGCATCTATTGCACTTAAAGAATAAGTGGGGGGAACTCCAGAGTAAAAACTAATTTTTATTAGTAGTGAATAGTTTAGATTAACCAATGTTGTTTTACATGTCATTGCGAGGAAGTATTGGAAAACAAGTGTTTTTCAGTACTGACGCGGCAATCTGCTTGCTAAACCCTCTTCTCATTCAGATTGCCGCGTTCACAGACTGCCACGCGATTGCTTGCAGCTAAAGATTCTCTCGCAAAGACATCTTTTTTCCAGGTATTACTGTTTTTTCTAAGATCTTGTATTTGATCCCTTTTATTATTATTTTTGTGGGAATACCTCAGGGGCGGTGACAAATTAGAATGTTTTAGATTTGTCATCGCCTTTTTTGTGTTATATTTTTTTACCAATTGTTGTAATCTAACTCTTATTTATTGTGGAGAAACAAGCTTGAAATTCATTAAATCCAGACACAATCTTGTACATGAAAAGAAGTCGAAAACGGTTGATATTGAAATCACTATTGAAGATGAACATGTCGAATTAATCATGATTCTTGGTGATAATATTGGTGCAGGTGCACCTTCAACCCGTTGTTGTAATGATCTCTACCAGGCAAAAACCAGAGCGCGGACTTTAGTACAAAAATATAAAGCCAAAGGCTTTGACTTAGTTAATGACGAGCAAAATATTAACGAGGAAGTCGACGAGGTGAGCGAGTCTACCCCTACACCTAAAAAACCAGTATTAAAAATTGTGACGTAATTTATAATCTGTGCAAAAAAACTCTAAAGAAGAAGTAGACTCAATTTACTCCTGCTTATTTTATTATTTTGTAACAAGGTTTATATTTCTCTCCATCTAATTTCATGCGGCCTTGTTCTACAAACGATGCCAGCAATGAATCCATCTGCGCCATGATTTCAGCATCGCCATTAATTTCAAAGTGACCATATTTTTCGATAGCGCGTACACCTTCGTCTTTTACATTTCCAGCAACAACGCCTGAAAAGGCACGTCTTAGATTCGCGGCGAGTAAATGCTTTTCTTGTTCGGTATGTAAGTCGAGGTTACGCATATTTTCGTGCGTGGGAAGAAAAGGACGTTGAAATTCGTTATCAATTTTAAGTAGCCAATTGAAATGGTATGCATCTTTATGTTGTTTCCGAAATTCGCGAACTTGTACTATTCCTTCGACCATCTTTTTAGCAACGGTTTCTGGTTCATTAATGATAATGCTATAACGTTTTTTCGCTTGTTCTCCTAATGTAGCGGCGATAAACTCATCAATTTTAGTAAAGTATTCTTTAGAACTTGCCGGGCCAGTAAAGATTAAGGGGAAGGGAATATGCGTATTTTCCGGATGTAACAGTACCCCGAGAATATAAAGGATTTCTTCTGCAGTACCGACACCGCCTGGAAAAACAATAATGCCATGGCTAATACGAACAAAAGCTTCAAGCCGCTTTTCGATATCGGGCATGATAACCAGATTATTAACAATAGGATTAGGTGACTCAGCTGCGATAATGCCTGGCTCGGTAATACCCAAATACTGGCCATTGTTGATACGCTGTTTAGCGTGACCGATGGTTGCTCCTTTCATTGGCCCCTTCATTGCGCCAGGCCCGCAGCCTGTACAAATATCGAGGCCTCTTAGCCCAAGTTGATAGCCAATTACCTTGGTGTAATCATATTCATAACGCTTGATGGAGTGCCCACCCCAACAAACAACAAGTTTTGGATCGATTTCAGACTGCATAATGTTGGCATTTCTGAGGATATGAAAAATAGCATTGGTTAATCCGTGGGAAGACTCTAGATCAAAGTTCGGATTGTCATAAATTTCATCAGATAAAAATATAATATCGCGCAAAACAGCAAATAAATGTTCATTGATACCTGTAATCATCTTTCCGTCTACAAATGCATGAGCCGGTGCATTAGACACTTCGAGTGAGATACCTTTTTCTTGTTGTATGACGCGAATATCAAAAGACGGGTAACGTTCCAAAAGCTCTTTGCCATCATCCAGGGTGCTGCCGCTATTGAGTATCGCTAATGAGCAGTTTCGCAGGAGGGTATATAACCCCCCCTGGCTGGCATCCAGTAATTTAGCAACTTCTGCTTTTGAAAGAAGCGCGAGGTGACCAACGGGAGAAATTTGAGCATCAATAACATCGTATTTCATTTAGTATCCTGTTTTTTATTTTCATATTTATTAGCATAATACTAGGTGTCGGAACGCGTTTATACAATAATATATTCGTTGTCAGCCTTTTAATTAAGTTGCATTATAAATTTAGATGGTAAGCTTGAAATGTAAAACTGGACTCGTCTTTTATGATTTATCACTGTTGACCTGTTAAATTTCGAATACCGATTTAAATATTATAATAGATGGTCATTGCGAGCGATAGCGTGGCAATCTTGCTAGTATGTATCTCGATTAAATAAGATTGCCGCGCTATCGCTCGCAAAGACAAACTGATACCTATTTTGTGTCTCAGAATAAAATGCTTGTTTTTTTGCATTCATGGAACGTACATAACATCATGCTTGTAATTTAATAGGATAGCAGTGATGATTTATGCAGGCAGGTATTGGAAATTAAACTCGTGAAATTTACTCATAAAGAACTTACTGAATTAGCCGTTAAATGGTTAAAACGATCGCAAAGCCAAAAAGGTCCCGGTTGTCATATCGCTGTTTCTGAATGCAGGAGTGGATGGTCTGATGAAATACCGGATGCAATTGGTTTTAGGGCGGCTGGAAAAAACGATGGCTCGATTATTGTTGAAGTAAAAGTTAGCCGGAGTGATTTTTTGGCTGATGCTAAAAAACCTCATCGAAATGGTTCGGTTAAAGGCTTAGGTAATTGGCGTTATTATCTATGTCCCGAAGGTGTTATTAAAGCCGATGAAATACCTGATAATTGGGGATTGTTATACGTTAATAATCGTGGACATATAAAACCTGTTGTTGGCCCTATGAATGAAGGCAACTATAGAAAAAGAATGAGGCTTATTGAATCGATGTGGCAGGAGTCCAATGCCGATGGTGAGCGCTTTTTATTAGTGAAATTAGTATCACGCGTAGGGGATCCTGAAATACTTAATACTCAGTTCAGAGAGCTTAATAATACGGTGGCTCAGTTAACAAAAGATAATGACGATAAGCGAGTATTAAATAAAAGGTACTCAAAAATTATCTGGCGATTTAATCGAATGGTTGATGCAATCCGTAAGGAGTCAGATGTTCTTGTATCAAAAGTTGAAAGTGTACTGGATTTTAAACAGAGTGATCTTAAGATAGAAAAAAGACGTCATTAATAATGTATTATTGCTGCTGACCCACTAACTTTCTGAGATGGTTCATTAGTCGATGCATTAAAGAGATAAATGCCTTGCAGTTTGTGAAGACATTAGCAGATTGAGATTGGGTCATTGCGAGTGATAGCGCGGCAATCTTTTTTTCGGGGTGAAACTTAGCAAGATTGCCGCGCTATCACTCGCGATGACTAAAGTTTTTAATATTGAAATGTTAACGAAACAGCAGTGTTGATATTTTTAAATAGTACAATTTTTATTTGTGTCCAAATATAACAATGGTATTGGTATCTAACCATTGAGAATATTGGGGCATTGCTTTAGCAAATACTGGCTCTTGATAATGTTTCTCAAGCCAGCGTCGAAGCTTCGGATAAGGCGCATGTGTGTACCATTTTCGATCCACTCGAGAGAATTGCCAGATAAAGGGCAAGATAGCATAGTCGACAATACTCAGAGAGTCTCCCATTATGTAATGATTGTTTGTAAGGCGGGCTTCAATGTTGTTAATAAAGGGTTCACATTGTTGGCGAGCAGACTCAATATTATTATCATGATAACGCACGGCGGCTTTATACATTTTTAATGCCTCTACAAACTCATTGTCATTACGGCATTATTAATGCAAGCATCTGTTTTAAAATATTTTGGTCTAAAGCGTCAGGGGCGTGCTTGTAAAGTAAGTTATCAGGATCATTTTGTTTTAATGCCCACAGCATTATATCGAGACTTTCATCTAACACGGATGAATCATTAAACACGAGTACAGGTACCGTTCCTTTTGGCGAAGCCGTTAACATTTGTGTTGGGATATTTTTCATAACAATGTCACGTAAGATGACCGATTGCCTGGCTAATAATAACCCCATTCTTGCCCGCATAGCATAAGGACATTGGCGTAATGAATAAAGTATCGGTAGTGGCATTGTTTTTAAGCTAAGTTAAATTTAAATTAAGTCTTGTAATAAGATTAGTTCAGTAACGTCTGTAATTATTGAGTATAATCCAGCTTATGAAAAATGACATTGAATTGCTTGCACCGGGTGGCGATATTGAATCGATAAAAGCGGCCATTTTAGCGGGTGCAAATGCGGTATATTGTGGCCTGGATAAATTTAGTGCCCGAAGTCAGGCAAAAAACATAACAATTAATGAACTTCCTGGCATTCTACGGCTTGCTCACAAGCATGATTGTGAGATTTTTTTAACGCTTAATATCATTATTGTTGAAAGGGAAATTCCTGCACTTATCGGCCTGTTAAACAAGTTGGTTAATACTACGCTTGATGGCATTATTATCCAGGATTTAGGTGTGTTTTATTTAATTAACAAGTATTTCCCATCCTTTAAAATCCATGCGTCCACTCAGATGACTACTCACAATGCCGGGCAGATTAAATTTTTAAGTAAGCTTAGAGCAACCAGGGTTAATTTATCTCGCGAGTTAACGTTGCCAGAAGTAACTGCATTAACAGCGGTTGCACATGCCAACGATGTTTTAACCGAAGTGTTTGTGCATGGCTCTAATTGCATCTCTTTCTCTGGGCTTTGCTATATGAGTTCGGTAACGGGCGGCAATTCGGGAAACCGTGGCCAATGTAGCCAACCTTGTCGCGATGAATATTTAACAACGCCGGAAGGAAAAAACTTCCCACTGAACATTAAAGACAACTCTGCCTTCACCGATATCGGCGCACTTGCAGAAGCACAGGTGGACTCAGTAAAAATTGAGGGCAGAATAAAGAAATACCATTATGTTCATACCGTGGTTGAAACATGGCGTAAACAACTCGATAGTTTTTTTGCGCGAGAAAAATTAGAAGGTGAAAACAATAAGCTTCGGAAAGTATTTAATCGAGATTTTTCTAACTCTTTTTTAAAGGGGGATGTTAGTCGAGATGTTTTTATTGATAACCCTCGTGACCATTCAGCTATATACCAGGCTAAGGTAAAGTTTGGTATTAGTCGCCAATCTGAAATAGACGGTAAGAAACTATCTATTGTTAAAAAAGAACTTTTCGAAATAAAACATGATATTATTACGACGGTTCAGCAGCGTATCGGCCAGCTTAGTATCGATAAAGCACCAATAATTGTTAAGTGTTCTGGTGTTGCAGGTAGCCCTTTAAGTATTTTGATTGAATCACCCGAAAGGTCGTTTACTATTTTCTCCAATCGCAATCTTATTGAGGTTGATATCACTAGCAGTAAATCCACCTTTTTAGATAAAGCGTTACTGTCTAAACGATTTAAATCTATCAATGATACTGAATATTTTGTCGATGATTTAGATTTGGATGATCTACAACAGGGTGTATTTGTTCCGTTTAAAGAGCTTAATGTTATTAAGAATGCAATCATTGCTGAATTAAATAATGGTAAAGAAGTTGTCGCTCCCGTTGAGTTTAAGAAAATCAACACATCAAAGGATGAAAAAGAAATTACAGCATCTTTGTCGGTGTTGATATCTTCCGAAAAGGATGTCTATCTTTGTGAAAAAACAGATGCAGATGTTTATTTTCAATTGCCTAATCATTTTAAAGATAAGCTTGCGACCTACGTTGAGTTGTTTGAAAACAACAAACGATTAATACCCTGGTTTCCTGCAGTTTTAATCGGAGCGAACTATCGTGCAGCGGTCGATTTTTTGCAACAAGCACAACCCAAACATATAGTAACAAACAACAGTGGGATCGCTTATGCTGCGTATGAGCAGGGAATACCCTGGACGGCAGGGCCTTATATGAATTTAGTGAATTCCTATAGCTTATTATGTTTAAAAGAAGAATTTAATTGTGTTGGTGCATTTATCTCGAATGAGATAAGCAAAAGCCAGATAAAGAAAATTCATAAGCCTAATAAATTCGACCTTATCTACAGTATTTCTCATCCCATTGTGTTGATGACAACAATCGCGTGTATGTTTCATCAAGTGTCAGGCTGTAAGAAAAATATCGTGGATGACAAATGTATTCAACGCTGTGAAAAATCTTCATCAATTACTAATTTAAAAGACGTTTCTTATTTTATTGATAAAGAGAAAGGCGGCTATCATACCGTTTATAATGAAACTAATTTTTTAAATACCGATATTGTGTCGGATATTAAAAATACATTTTCTAATTTCTTTGTCGATTTAAGAGATATAAAAACAAATACCAGTGTCGATTTAAATAAATTAGAAGTAATAAAACATTTTGAGCGTTATATAAGCGGTAATGCGGACTCTATTAATGACCTTCAAAAATCTATTTATCCTTCAACAAACACCCAATATAGCAGGGGAGTATGATTGCTTTGTCAAGCTTGTTTTATCTCGCTTAAATAAAGTGCTTCAACTTTTTCTCTTGCCCAGGGCGTTTTTCTTAAAAATTTGAGACTGGAGTTAATGCTAGGATCATTGGTGAAGCATTTAATACGAATGTGTTTGCCAAGTTCTTCCCAGCCGTATTTTTCTTCTAATTGGGTGATAATTACCTTGAGTGTGATGCCATGTAATGGATCTTGTTTTCGAACTTTATTCTTATCTTCTTTTTTAGTTTCGGCTTTTTTACTTTCTTTAGGCATTATTTTGACTCGGTTTTTTTAACACGAAGCTTATTGCCCGCAATCTCTTTACCGTTAATGCTTTTCATTGCGGCTTTTGCATCGCCTTGGTTCGGTATTTCAACAAAGCCGAAACCTTTGGATTGCCCAGTCTCTTTGTCGAGTACTAAGTTACATGATTGAACGGTGCCAAAGGCTTGGAACAAAGACAGAAGTTCTTTTTCTGTTGTTGTTCTTGCAATATTTCGTATGAGTAATTTCATGGCTTAGGTCCTTGTTCAGTCGGTTGATTGGTCGAGATTTGATGGGGTAGACCTTGCATTTCATATTTCGTGAATACTAAGCCCCGATTATTCCCCTTTGGCTACGAAATTATAGGGGAATATCAAAAAATAGACTCGATAGTCTCTTTATTATAACACTCAAGTCGCGTGAAGATTAAAATATTATAGGGGGGGCGGCGCTTTCGAGCATCAACGCCTAGCTAGCCTTTTTTTGGTTGTTTTGTAAAAAGCAATTTTCTGCTCTTGCTGGATTCTTTAATAGTACTGCTCAACAGTTTTGGTAATATTTTATGTTTTATTATTGCTTTTGGCGTTATGGTATTAAGCTTAATTAAAAAAAAGGAATTTTCAATGTTAATTAAGAATAAAATAGTATTTTCGTTCGTTATCCTTCCCATCATATTTTCTTCTACAAATGTTTTTGCAGACAAATTATTCAGTAGCTGGTCAAGCCCCGTTAATCTTGAAGTAACAAGTCCTGGTATTAATACGGCTGCTAGAGAAGGCTGTCAGGTGTTGTCGCCTGATGGCTTGAGTCTTATTTTTGCAAGTGACCGCCCTAATCCTGGTCGAGATGCAACGCGCACTGATTTAGATTTGTGGGTAGCTGAACGAAAGGATAAGAATAGTGCTTTTTCTTTGCCATATAGCCTGGGTGCAGTTATAAATAGTATCGGTGATGAGGTTTGCCCAACGGTCTCTACTAATGGTCGATACCTGTACTTTGCGAGTAATCGCGAAGGTGGCTGTGGCGACCGAGATTTATATCTATCTGTGCGGCAAAATAAATATGATAATTTAAATTGGGAGGCGCCTGTTCACTTAGGCTGCGAAATTAATAGTACGGGTCGTGATCATGGTGCTAGTTTTTTTAAGGCTGAGGAAAATGGAACGTACCTCTACTTTTCATCTAATCGAAAAACGTATAACGATAACTACAAAGGCCATAATATATACCGGGTAAAAATAGCTAAAAATGGTCTGCCGCTCTTATCTACACTAAAAATTGTAGAGGCTGTTAGCTCTAAAATGAATGACAGTCGACCATTCTTACGAAAAGATGGACTGGAAATATTTTTTGATCGTGATATTGGTGATGGTAATCGAGAAGACTTGTGGAGTGCAACACGAAACAAACACGCCAAATCCTTTTCTAATGCAGCACCTATTGCCATTCTTAAAAGTAAAGGACGCAATATTCGGCCTACCTTAAATAAGGATGCAAGCATTTTATATTTTACATCAACGCGTTCTACTAATTCTCTAGGTAGAGCTGATATATGGGTGTCTACGCGTACGGAGATAGATGATGACGAGAATAAGGAAGAAGATAGCGACTGAGACATCATCATTGTGTGCGTTTCTACTATCTATAAAAATATTACAGCATAACTCTAAAGGTTAAATTTACCCTTGGGGTTGTTATGGATTTTACTTTCGGTAAACAATGTAGCCAGTTTTTCTGTGTCTCACCTTTCATAATCAAGAGGCTGCCAGCTTGCAGAATAAGCGATGCTTTCGTTTTATCCTCTTTATGTTTTAAAGAAAATTTTCTTTCGGCGCCAAAACTTAAAGAGGCGATAGCGGCGTTCTTTTTTAATGCTTTTTCATCATCACTATGCCATGACACAGCTTCTTCGCCATTATGGTATAAATTAAGCAGGCACGAATTAAATCGATAAGAACTAAATTGTTCGACAATTTTTTTTAATTCCAGTAGCTCGCTTGTCCAGGGGAGCGCATGTTTAGTTGTGTTTGAATAGGTATAAGGGTAGCGACCATCGGCATACCAGGCGACTTTTCGTTTCGTAATTATTTTTTTACCGTATAAAATAACGCTATCATGAGCCCATTCTATATTGTCTAAAAGATATTTTAGATAATCATTATGTTGTTGAGGGGTTAATATAGAACCAAAATAATTCACCTCACCATCGTATGGTAAAAGGTTAAATGATTTGTCATGAGCGAATAAATCCATAATAATCCCTCTATCATAATAGCAGGGAATTGAAATGCCAAAACTTTATTTAATGCGCCATGGTTATGCCGATAATGCCTCACCAGATATTAAACGCAAGCTTACTTCTGATGGGTGTGAGCTTATTAAAAGCATTGCTGGTTTGCTGGCAGAAAAGAACACTCGAATCAATCAGGTGTATTACTCCGCAGCTAAGCGGGCAAAGGAAACAGCTTTGTTGATGTGTGATGGTTTAGCTATTCCGTTAACAAATCAACATGAAGATATTCGGATATATAATGCCTCTGTTAATCAGTTGCAAACGGTTATTTCTGAAATAGGTCAGCAAGCTGAATCTGTTTTACTGGTTGGGCATAACCCTGGCTTTGCCAATCTGGTTTTGAGTTTAAGCGAACAGCATGTTCGGTTGTTTCCTGGTAATATTGCGGTACTGCAAGCCGATTCATGGCAGGGTGTTTATGACAGTGAATGTAAGCTGGTTGAGACATTTAATTAACAGACAGGTCGGCAAAAAACAGGGTTGCTTCGCAGTTTGCTGCATTTTATTCGCAATTAAAGACTCGCAATGACAAATTGGATATTGCGAGCGATAGCGCGGCAATTTTAGCTGTTAAATGGTATTAAAAAATATAAAAAAGGCCTGGTTAAAACCAGGCCTTTTTCTGGTTAGTAAAAAACTATTTGATGAATGATAATAGTTTTGGATTTGTCACTAACGTTCGCACACCATGAGCATGGTCTTCAGAAAATTCATTGTTTTCACACCATTCGCCCAGGCTGTTGATGTCTAACTTGGCACACTTAGGTCGTACCGCCCAGGTTACTTCCATGGGAGAGCAAGTTTGTTCCGTATATTTAGGACCTGTTGTTGAACCAATAAACTCAACCGATTTACCTGTTCCTTTCGGTAATGATTTAGCCTGGTGCAAACCACCTTTCATGTTGTTTTCATAAGCAAAGTCGTTAAAATTCATTGCCGATTTATCGTTAACGAGTGTGAACACTTGTGTTTCTACACGTAAATCAGGATTAGCACATTTTTTTGATAAACATGAACCTAAGCCAGCACCTGGTTTAGTTTGACATGATGTGTGAACCCAATGTACTTCAATTGTATCGCCGGGTTTAAGACCTTTGCAGATTTTTTTAGCAGGTTTTTTGAGTTCTGCGCTGCTTAAAGATTTACTCATTTTACATTGGTAACCACCACCGTGGCCGTGTTCACCTTCACCAGCGTAAATAGCAAAATCTTTTGCTTTGTGTTCAGCATTATTATGAAAATGAATATTACAAAGATTCATTTCACTTGATTTTGGAGCGATTGAAAATGTCTGTGGATTTGTACCATTTTTCTGGTCGATATCACGAGGAGTTTGTGGACCAAAATTAGTGCAAGCTGGGCCGCTTGTTTTAGCATGGTGTTCACCACCCGTTGCGAAGCTACTTGTAACGAAGAGACTTAAAAGAACGGCTAAGCCCGTTTGCTGTAATTCCTTCAATTTCATTTTTTTCTCCAACAGTTGTTATTTGAATTATTTAAACTTCTAAAATACGGGCGCTATTATACTTTATTACAATCCATATATTCTGATTAAATATTGAGCCTTATATCGAGGTTGCAAAATACAATCATATTACAAATTTATATTCACTATTCTTGTTATTTAACCTGAGTTAGGGATAAGAAATTCTATACTGCTCCATTACTAGAATGATTATAAGAAATAGCGTCATTGCCACTAAAATCACGTAATCTTTGTTATCCCGAACTCAAGTTATTTACTATTCTGGGCCAGCGGCTATGCACAGCATCTTCCAGCTCAGGGGTGATGGTGACAATATAAAGGCGTTGCTCATATTGGTCTCGCGCAACGAGTCCTTGAATACATTGGCCTTTTGTTAAATCAAACCAGTGACTTTGTCCTTCCAAATCTTTTTCCATAAAACTTTTAATCGGTAATTTAACTGGTTTGGGGAACCATTTGTCCCAGCGCCCGGCATAAATTGAATCAAGTCTAGCCCAACCTCCCAACGGTAAGATGCCGGTCTGTTTTTTACGTCTACCCCAGGGGAGAAGCTCTATATTTTTTGTTTTCGTTTTGACGGGTAAAACAGCTTTTGGGTTTGGAAAATAAACCCGTATATCTTGCCCGTTAATTGTGTAGTAAACGCCGCCGCACATATTAAACTGTTTTCCGGTGACCAAAGGGTTTCCAGGCAGGTGCAATAACATTCGGCATACTTGAGCGATTTAATAAACGTGCGGGGGCGAGGGTGAATTCGCCATATTGATTGTTAATGCAGTCCATGACTTTGTTACATTCGTCTTGCTGTGTCGGTTGCGGATAAAACATTTCGTATTGTTGATTGCTTGCCGTTGGCTTAAGAGCAGTCACTTGTACCTGGTGAACACCTTGCTGTTGCCAATGCTTATTTAAAACGTTTCTACATAGATTAAAGATTGTTTGACCATTATTAGTGGGTAAAGCTGTTTTAAATTTGCCACCCAACCATTCACGTGAATTAAGTTGTTTATTTAAAACAAGTAAGCCGATAAAAAATTGTTTTGCCTGCATGTCGTGTTTACGCAAACGTGCGGCAACTTTTTCGCTCATATGCAAGAGGTAGGTTAAGAGTATTGTTTTATCTGTTGTATTCGGTGGCACCACTTTGCCATGGCCGATGGATTTGGGTGCGGCTACATTGCTTATAATTTTATCGGGGTCTTTTCCCTGACACATATACCAGATACGCCGTCCGGGGTTACCAAAGCGCTGTGCCAGCACACTAATGGGTAATTTTTTCATTTCGCCACAAACGCGTACGCCACGTGCCGCCAGAAAACGGCCAATACCTTTTGCGATACCGCATAATTCCGTTACCGCGACATTTTTTAATAATTGCTCAGACTCCCAGGGTGGCGCAATGGTTAAGCCATCTGGTTTATTTAATTTTGCGGCATATTTTGCAGTCGTTTTATCGCCGCTAACACCGACTGAACACAGTATCCCGGATGCCTCAAAGACGGTTTGTTTAGTGAGTCGCGCCATTTCTTCCGGGCTGCCGAACAGTTGTTGGCAATGTGTGACATCTAAGAAAGCTTCATCAACCGAAAAAACTTCTATATCGGGTGTAATGCTCAACAGTGCAGACATAATATTGGAAGACACTTCAGCGTAACGTTCAGGCCGGGCAGGGCATTGAATAAGATCCGGGCAAAGCTCACGCGCTTCCTTTAAACGCATGCCGGTTTTAATACCATAAGCGCGTGCTTCGTAAGACGATGTGATGATACAGGTACCGATTTTGCCGTTTGTAATGGCAACCGGTTGGCCGCGCCATTCGGGGCAGTCATATTGTTCAATCGATGCAAAAAAGGCATTCATATCAACCAATATAATGATACGAGGCCAGGCTGTTGAAGCCACTACAGGATTCGACATCAGAGTTTCATCTTAACTAATTTGGTAGGTTCGCATTTGCCCAACCAGGATACCTTGTATACGCACACGATCCGCAGCATATTGTTGTGCGGTTAAGGTGGCATTAGCGGGAATAAGCAATACTTCGCCGTTTTCTTCGAGGTGAAAGCGCTTTAAAGTTGCATCTTGTTCGTCAATTAAGGCGACAACAATATCGCCATTTTTGGCATAGTCTTGGCGCTCAATAACGACCATATCACCATCTAAAATACCCAGCTCGACCATGGAATCCCCCTTTACCTGTAGCATATACCGACCGGCTCCAGCACCAATTAACATGTCATTGATATTGATTGAGGTGATATCGGCTACGGCTTCAATAGGCCGTCCTGCCGCGATACGTCCTAAAAAAGGCAGGGTGTTATTGTGCTTGAGTTGCGTATCGGCTGCTTGATCTCGCATGCTCAGGCCACGCCATTGACGCTCGTTATGTTGCAAAAAACCCTTGGTTTTTAAAGCATTTACATAGCGATGTACCGTGCCTTTGGATTTAATCGCAACACCGTCACCAATTTCACGCAGTGTAGGGCTATGGCCATTTTCGCTGATAAAACGGCGAATAAAGTCCTGAATCTTAATTTCAGTTTGGGTTAAGTTCATGATATGTTCTCTAAAAGTTCTCACTGAAACTTAAGCATAGAGAACATTTAGAGAACGATCAAGAGAAAAAGCAAATAAACTCAGAAATGTTTAAAATCACTGCTGCCCATTAACTTTTGGAACAAACATACAAAGCAGGATATGGGATTGGTGGCGATAGTACTACTCTAAACGTAGACACTGCTTCGCATTTGAACAACATTAAGTTCAGGTTAACAGGGCAACCATTATTTAAGGCATTGATTTTATAATAAATTTAGCCGGTTTATAAAAATTGCGCTAGCCATAGCCTAACTTGCAAGCCCCAATTGGAAGTGTAGCCTGATTCAGTGAAGACAATTTTGCCCTGTTTATTTAAAATAAAGCTAACCGGAACCGCTTTAACGCCAAATCGTTTTGCAATATCACCGTTAGGATCCGCAATAACAGGAAAACTGAGGTTTTCTGTTTGCATGTAATATTGAAGCTCAGCGCTGCCACCTGATTGCATTGCTACGGTGATAACCGCATTGTTTTTGCTGAGAGACTCAATACCATCCTGCTCAAATTTACAGACCGAACACCAGCTCGCCCAAAAGTGCAGTAAACGAGGTGAACCGTTAGCTGCTTGCAAGTTAAAGGCTTCTCCAGAAAGGAGAGTTGCGTTTAATATTGGCGGGTTGACCTGGACCAAATTACGTTGGGTATAGTGTCTAACCCCGAAATAAATAGCGGCAAACAGTAAAAGTTGCAAACTGATGACAAGATATCGTTTCGAGGATATTTTTTTAACAATATTCATGGATAAGCGTTAAGCATTGCAAGCTTTTCATTTGTTTCATGCGTAAAATGGTAACACAGGTAAAATTTAAAATGATAAAGCCATGTTGAAATTATCAAACCATCTTATTATTCGTATGAAAGACATTGAGATTCAAGCAATCCGTGCGCAAGGGGCGGGCGGCCAGAATGTCAACAAAGTTTCATCGGCTATTCATTTACGTTTTAACATCCATCAATCCTCATTGCCAACGTATTGTAAAGAAAAGCTATTACGGTTAAACGATACACGTATTACTAAAGAAGGTGTGCTGATTATAAAAGCACAGCAATATCGCACCCAGGAAAAAAACAAACAAGCTGCATATGAACGATTAAAACAGATTATTAACCAGGCCGCTGTTGTTTCAAAACCACGGCGCAAAACTAAACCCGGCATGGCAGCAAAAAGAAAACGCCTTGAAAATAAAAAGAAGCGTGGAGATATAAAAAAATCACGTTCTTCTAACTTTTATGACTGAGACTGCCACTATAAACTTATTAGCCATATCCCTGAATGACTTACCCTTTATATAAGGTACTTTTGTAAAACAGCCTATGAAGTTATGTTACTTTTTATTAGCCTGGTTATTTTTTTTGGTTGGTGCGATTGGCATAGTTTTGCCGGTGTTGCCAACAACCCCTTTTATGATCCTGGCACTGTGGGCTTTTGCGAAAAGTTCAAAGCGTTTTCATGACTGGTTGTATTATCACCCACTGTTCGGGCCTTTATTGCAAAAGTGGCAGCAACATCGTGTGATACCTTTGCCGGCTAAAATAGCCTCGGTTATGATGATGATGGCCAGCTTTGCGTATATAGTTTTTTTCAGGCATCTAAATATCTATCTACTTTTATTGATTGCCGTTTTAATGTTGTATGGATTGTGGTTTGTTTTAACTAAACCATCGACTATTGCTTCAACTAAAATCCAGGAAAAAGAAGAAACACAAAATGAATCAGTCTGAACTGAAAATTGTTATTGATAGCGTTGTTTGCACGGCAAAAGAAGAACTTCTTCCGTGTTACAATAAAGTATGCCGACAGCATAAAAAAGATGGCAGTATTGTAACGGAGGCGGATCTGTTGATGCAGGAAAAAATTCAGCAAAATTTATTAGAACTTTTCCCTGATTCTGTTGTGCTTGGGGAAGAAATGTCAGCTGAGCAGCAGACCAGTGCATTAGCAAGTGGCAAGGCGGTTTGGTGTCTTGATCCGCTGGATGGAACCAGTAATTTTTCTTTTGGTATTCCTTATTTTGCGGTATCACTCGCGCTTATTGAGGAGGGTCATGTGAGCTTTGGCCTTGTCTATGATCCTGTTCGGGATGAATGTTTTACAGCAACAAAAGCGAATACTTTTTTGAATGATAATATTATTAATTTGGCAACAACCGGCCTGACTCTGCACCAATCCACCGCGATCATTGATTTTAAGCGCTTAACAAAAAAACTCTCCACAGCGTTAGTATCGGATTCTCCCTCCTTTGCATCACAGCGTAATTTTGGTGCGTCAGCACTTGATTGGTGTTGGCTGGCGGTCGGACGAGGCCATCTGTATTTGCATGGTAGTCAAAACATCTGGGATTATGCAGCCGGGCAATTTATTTTTGAGGGTTGTGGCGGTCAATCACAAACACTTGATGGCGAAGCTGTTTTTAAAAATGCACTAGAAAAGCGCTCGGTTATTGCAGCAGTTGATTCTGCTTTATTTAAGCAGTGGACTGGTTGGATACAACCTTATATAGCCTGAATTCGGGGTATCAAAGCTCATGTCATTCCCGCCAAAATCACGCGGGAATGACGCTATTTCTTAGTAACTCTGGTAATTCTGATAACTGAGCAGTATGGAATTTCTTATCCCGAACTCAGGTTATATAAAGTAAAAACAGAAGCGTGTTGTTTTTAGGCATCCTGTTTTTCTTTACAGCGGCTAAGAATTTCCTGAATGCTTAGTTCTGATGCTTCAGAGCAATTGGCAAAGAATAACCTGTCAAATAAAGCCATCCCACGTTTTAAAAATAAAGGTTCTAACAGGCATTGCAGGAAACCCCGCGTAACATGGACGTTACTAAAATCTATTTCTATTTTTTTATGATAAACCAGCATTTTTTCTAATTCTGCCCGGCAAGTTTCTGCCGTGTCAGGTGAGCTTAAAAAAGTAATTGAAGTAAAACGGGATAAATCAAAAAGTGCCATACATTCCATTGCCAGTGTTTATGAACATATTTTGAGAATAACAATTGAAGCAAAAATTTAATGTGTTGTAGTCCGCGTTTTCTTGATGTTGTGAAAATAGTGCATATACTTAATGCCATAAATTGCAAACTGGAAGGTTTAATTGTGCTGTCGATAAAGGATTTAGTTAAAAATATTAATGATGTTGTTTCGTTACCCGGCGTGTTTGTACGTGTGAATGCAATGGTAAACAACCCTAAATGTTCTATGGATGAGGTTGCGGCGGTTATCAGTCAGGATCCCGGTTTAACCATACGTGTATTGCGAATGGCTAATAGCCCGGCCTATGGTATTAGCAAAGAGATTGATTCTGTCAAAAAAGCGGCCACTATTATTGGTACTGAGCGAATTCGCGATATTGCGCTTGCAACCTCGGCGGTTGAAACTTTTGAAGGTATTCCTAATAATTTAGTCAGTATGGAAGACTTCTGGATGCACAGTATTTATTGTGCCATTACAGCAAAATACCTCGCTTCATTAGCAAAAATATCCAATCCAGACAGCTTGTTTGTCGCTGGCTTATTGCACGACGTAGGCCAGTTAGTCCTGTTTAATGTACTACCGGAAGAATCACGAAAAGTGCTCGAATATGTGCTTGATGACACGGAGGGTACGGAGATAAATACCATCGAGCAGGACTTATTAGGTTTTGACCATGCGATGGTGGGCGGTGCATTAGCCGAATCGTGGCATTTAACCCCGATGCTTGTCGAGGTTATTACAGCTCATCATGATTTATCGGCAGCAACAGAATTTAAAAAGCAAAGTGCAATTGTAAAAATAGCAAACTCCATTGCGGTTATGGCGGAGCTGGATTCTATTCATATCGAAGAAACAGATGCCGCGCTAGTCAGCGATGCAGACTGGATTGCGGCTGGATTTGATGCAGCTGAAGCGGACAGCATCATGGAGCAAGCCGTGCATAACGCACAGGAAAGCTACAAAGACGTTCAAAAATTATTAATGATCGAGCACTAAATTTTACTCGACTTAATTACAATCATTTTCTTCACCGACATATCGTGATAAGTATGTGGTATTCCACCCACGCCTAAACCGGAATGCCGCAAACCGGCAAAGGGCATCCAGTCAACACGAAATGCCGTATGGTCATTAACCATAACGGCACTGGCATTGAGTTGTTTATAAGCATGCAATGCATTATCAATATTTTTTGTAAAAACACTGGCTTGAAATGCAAACGGCAAAGCATTTGCCTTTTGAATTGCATCATCGACTTTGTCATAACTGTAGACACAAATAACCGGGCCGAAGATTTCCCGCTGTGAAACAATGGAATCGTCGGGTGGATTAAGTAAAACGGTCGGTGTATAGCAATTACCTTTGATTTTGCCGCCGGTTAATAATTCTGCGCCATCTTTAACGGCCTGGCTTACCCATTGATGTACCCGTTCTAATTCTTTAGCGCGAATTAACGGGCCTATTTCGGTTTCAGGTTGAGTGGGGTCGCCAACAACTAATTTTTCAGCAAGGTCAGCTAAATTTTTGGCAACAATGCTAGCAATATCCTTATGACAAAATACCCGTTGCACCGAAACGCAAACTTGCCCGGCGTGGTAGAAGCCACCTTTCGCTAGCAAGGGGAGAGCATCAACTAAATTTGCATCGGCTTCAACTATAACCGGAGCAATACCGCCATGTTCTAATGCGCAACGTGCGCCGGGCGCTAGTTTGTTTTTAAGCATCCAGCCAACGTTAGCACTGCCTATAAAACTGAAAAAACTCACCCGTTTATCGGTCACCAGTTGTGTTGCGACATCCAAGTTGGAAACAACCAGAGCCTGGCACCATTCATCCGGCAGGCCAGCCTGTCTTAGTATGGATATAAATCGATAGCAGGACAGCGGTGTATCTTCAGCAGGCTTAATAATAACTGGGCAACCAGTTGCAACGGCCGGACCAACTTGATGAATGATTAAATTTAAAGGATGGTTAAATGCACTTATCGCAACAACAACACCAATCGGCTCACTTTGGGTAAAGGCCATACGGTGTTCCGATGCGGGGTTAATGCCCATTGGAATTTCACTGCCATGATCAGTGCGAATGCATTCAATACAATTTAATACACCATCAATGGCGCGATCAACTTCAACAACAGAATCGTTATAAGGTTTACCGCCTTCACGTGCAGCTTCAAGAACCAGCTCATCAAATTGTTCGCGCATAATGTCAGCTGTTTTATGTAAAATTTTGATACGCTTTGATGCCGACAACCATTTGCTTTTATCGTTAAATAAATTTTCAGCGGTGCTAAGTGCCTGCTCAACGGCGCTAGAGTCTGCTGCATCAAGTATTGCTATTTCAGTGTCATCATATGGTGCAGTAATTGTAATGGTATCTTTTGCTTTTGTTGTAAGACCGGCAATCATTAATGGGTAATGCTTACTCATTTTATTATCCTTTATTTTTCGATGTACCTGTTGTTTAGGAGTTGTTTGTTTCTAAAACGTTCATAAAAAAATCAGCTTCTAAATAGGGCAGGCAATATCCCCGAGTCGTTTAGTGAGTAACATGTTTTCTCGATAATCAATGGGGACAACAATTAAGCTTGGACCTTTTTCAGCAAAGGCTGCCTGTAATTCAGAAGTCAGATCACGGCTATTATTAACTTTATGTCCATGCCAGCCAAAGGCGCTAGCAAGTTGCATCCAGTCTGGATTACCAAAAGCCAAATCAGTGTGGTGACCAAATTCATTTTCCTGTTTCCAGGCAATCAGTCCGTAAGCATGATCTTCCCATACCATAACAACAATGTTTGAGTTATAACGTTTGGCTGTTTCCATTTCCTGTACGTTCATCATAAAACCGGCATCGCCACAGATAGAAAGTATATTTCGATCAGGGAAAACAAAACTTGCGGCAATGGCACCGGGTAGCGCAAACCCCATAGAACAAAAACCGTTGGGTATTAAACAGGTATTAGGTTCGTGACATTGATAATGACGTGCAATCCACATTTTATGTGCGCCAACATCGGAGAGTAAAATGTCATTTGCTCCCATCACTTGCCGTACATCCCATAATACCTTTTGCGGTCTAATCAGATCTTCTGTGTCATCATCTGCGTGTGTACTTAATTCTTTTTGCATGGTTTCGCGAGTTGCAAGTTGTTGGCTAAAATCAAAATTAAACTCTTTAACAGAATTAAAACGTTCATTCATCATCCATAAAGTATGAGCCAGGTCACCAATAACTTCTGTTTCAGGGTGATAGTGCTCGTCAATTTCTGTTGGTAAAAAGTCCGCATGAATGATTTTTTTATCTTTATTGTAATTCCATAAAGTAGGGTGATACTCAACCATGTCATAACCAAGCGTTATGATTAAGTCAGCATGATCGAGCGCGCAAGCGATAACATCTCTTGCTTGCAAACCGATGGTGTACAGGCAATAGTCTTTGTCCATATCGACACAGCCTTTAGCCATAAACGTGCTAATGACGCCAATGCCGGTTGTCTCACATAATTCTCGAAGTTGTTTGCTGGCTCGTTTCCGAATACAACCATTGCCGGCAATAATAATGGGGCATTTGGCTTTTAATATTTCATCAACAGCCTGATTTAAAATTTTATTGTCAGCAACAGGGCGCCTGAAACGTTGTGGTTTTAAAGGGGTTGAATCGGTATCAATTTTGGCAATATCTTCGGGTAGCTCAATATGGCAGGCTCCGGGTTTTTCAGTACGGGCTAAACGAACGGCTTTACGTATAATTTCTGGAATGCTGTTTGGGTGTAGAATTGTCTGCGCCCATTTGGTAACAGGCTCAAACATTTTTACGACATTCATAATTTGATGTGATTCTTTATGTAGACGCGTCGTTGCACCTTGACCGGTTAGCACTAGCATTGGAGAGCGATCCATATTCGAATCGGCAACACCGGTAATTAAATTAGTTGCCCCAGGCCCTAGTGTACCCAGACAGCCTGCCGGGTTGCCGGTAAGACGGCCATAAACTTCAGCCATAAATGCAGCACCCTGTTCATGCCGAGTGAGTATAAATTTAATTTGTTTTGATTGTTCCAGTGAAATCATAAAATCGGCATTTTCTTCACCGGGTATACCAAAAATGTACTCAATACCTTCTTCTTCAAGGCATTTAACAAATAAATCTGATGCTTTCATTGTTTTTTAAACTCCGTTTATGCATGAATGACGAATAGTTAAAACCACCTAAACTCTATTCCTTTTATATAGCGGCAACGTTTTAAACTTTCTTTAATAAAAGAGGTATTATCGGTGGCTCAATTTATATTAGCAGCTCGGTCGCTTTTTTTATTTTCTCTTTTGATGTATAAAAATGCGCTGAAAAGCGAACCCCTTTACCGCGTTGTGCACAGATAATTTTGTTTGACCATAAATGCTTAAATAATTCACTTTTATCTTTTGTTCGGTGTTTGAAACTGACGATGCCTGCATATTGTCCTTGTTCCTGAGGAGTAATAATTTCAATATGCTTGTTTTTGTTTAATAAAGAAAATAAATATTCGGTATTATCAAGCAGAGCCTGTTCAATCTTATCCATTCCAATTTCGAGTATTAGTTTAATACTGGCATTTAAACCATGAACACCCAGCATGTTGGGGCTGCCACATTCAAAACGTCTTGCGCTATGGGCTATTTCCCATTGTTGGGCATCAAAGTTATACATATCTTCAGTCATATGCCAACCGAATTCATTTAGCTTTAGCTTAGGGCGTATGTTTTTATGGCAATAAAAAAGCGCCAGCCCTTCCGGTGCCAGCATCCACTTGTGGCCATCAGCCATAACAAAATCGGCCTGAATTTTTTGTACATCAAATTGCAGAGCACCCAGAGTTTGTATGGCATCAACACAAAAAAGGATATTTTTTTGTTTACAGGCTTGTCCGAGTTTAACTAAATCCAGTGTTGTGCCCGTGCTATATTGTGTTGAACTAATGGCGAGTAATTTAGTGTTTTCGTCACAGGCGTTAATTAAGGCCTGTTCGGGGTTTTTACCTAGATTGATCTGTTTAAGTGTCACCTGTTTATCGGCAAGCGATTCCCAAACAATTCGATTTGAAGGAAACTCTTCATCACTGATCACGATATTATCGTTCGCTTGCCAGTCCAGGCCATAAGCGACCATTGATAAGGCTTCCGAGGTGTTTTTAACCAGTGCAATGTCTTCTGAGCTTGGTGCATTAATGAGTGAAGCAAGGTTAGAACGTAAATTACTTTCTACCTCATTCCACTTTGGATAATAGCTTGCACCGTAAATATTATTTTCCAGCGCGAAATCGGTGATGGCTTGTGTGGTTGAAGCTGGCCAAGGGGAAACCGCTGCGTGATTAAGGTAGGTAATGGTATCGCTAAGCTTAAATTCTGCTTTTATAAGTGAGTTAATAGTCATTTATATTAATCAGATTGTTTAGTAATGCTTAGGAAGCGCTCTGGGTTATTGAAATTAAAACCAATTAATTCAGCATATGACAAGAATTAAGCTTTGTAAAGAAAAAATCTAATGTTTACAATAAGATGAACTATATATTTAAACTAATTTACAATAGCTATTTTGTTATTTTCGATTCAATAGCTATTTCTTTAATTTTAAGCATTGACCTATGTGTTGCACATATGTCGTACACTTGTCATATAAATATATGATTTAGTCATTTTTATAAAAGTGAGACGAAGATGAAAAGTATGACAGTCAGCGAAGTTTCCACAAGAGCAAATGTGGTTCCGGAAGTTGTGCGATACTATACGCGTATTGAATTGGTTAAGCCTAATATTAATGAATCAAATGGCTATAAACTGTATGACAATGAGGATGTTTCCAAAATTGTTTTTATTCGTAAAGCTAAAAAACTGGGCTTTACTCTGAAGGAAATAAAAAAAATACTATCGCACGCAACGTCAGGTAATTCGCCTTGTCCTATTGTTAGACAGATTATTGAAAAACGGATCGAAGAGAATCGTCAACAGTTAGAAGAAATGATTAATTTACAGGCAACAATGGAAAAAGCCCTGCAAAAATGGCGTGATTTGCCTGATGGGATACCGACTCATGACACGGTCTGTGTCCTGATTGAAACGTTTACGCAGGACATTTAAGGGTGACTATTATGGCTAAGAAAGAAAAAAATAACTCAGCTTCACAAAAAGATCGTCGTAAGTTTCTTATTGGTGCAACAACCGTGGTTGGTGCTATTGGTGCGTCAGGATTTTTAATTCCTTTTATTGCATCCATGAATCCAAGTGCTCGCGCTCGAAGTTTAGGTGCGCCAGTAAAGTTTGATATTAGCAAACTTGTGCCAGGACAACAGGCTATATTACAGTGGCAGGGTAAACCAATCTGGGTGTTACGTCGTACCCCGGAAATGTTAACGCGTTTGAAGAATACAGGTTTACTAGAACGATTACGGGATCCGAATTCAAATGTTAAATCGCAACAACCTGGCTATATTACCAAGATTGATCGTGCCACACGTTCAGAGTATTTTGTGACAATCGCTTTATGTACGCATTTAGGCTGTATTCCAAATTTCAGGCCGGAACTTGCGCCTGACGATTTAGGCTCTGAATGGTTAGGTGGTTATTTTTGCCCTTGTCATGGTTCAAAGTTTGATTTTGCCGGACGAGTATTTAAAGGTGTACCCGCGCCAACCAATTTAGTGATACCACCCTATCAGTACTTAACGGAAACGGTTATTGAAATTGGAACCAATCCACCCGCGTAATGACTGAATACACCAGTTAACACATTGTATATTTTGTCTCGCTAAGAAAACAAGAAAAAGGAAAAATGATGGACGTATTAATTATCGCAACAAAAAACTGTAGCCATTGTACTAACCTGTCAAAGGAGCTAGATGATCTAGGTATCAATCATCGTGTTGTTTATGCAGAAGATGACGCGGAACTTTGTCAGCGCCTTGAAATTAGGCATTCACCTAATCTTGTTATAGATGGTGAAGTGATATTTCGTCGGCAGCCGACTGAAGAAGAACTGGGCGCCATATTTAATACTAATTTAACCGAAGGATAGAAAATGTCTGCTGATAATAAGAAGATTGATAATGCTATGAAAGCTGAACAAAAAGATCCCGTATGTGGGATGATCGTTACCGATGAAGCCAAATTTCATACTCTACATAAAGAGACAACCTTTCGATTTTGTTCGGAGGGGTGTTTGAATAAATTTGAAAAAAATCCAGATGAATATGTAACCAGTCCTGAAGAACAACATGACCTGGTCTGTGGCATGACAGTGACAGATGAAAACGAATTACACTTTGAACATAATAATCAAACCTATCGCTTTTGTTCTGATGGTTGTCTGCATAAGTTTGAAAAAAATCCAGATGAGTATTTAAAAACTAACGAAGAACAACACGATCCTGTTTGCGGCATGATCGTGACGGATGAAAACGAATTACACTTTGAACATAAAAACAAAACCTATCGGTTCTGTTCCGAAAACTGTTTACACAAGTTCGAAAAAGATCCAGAGGAATATCTAAACAAGAAAACGCAAACAGAGTCCGTTAGCAAGGCAGATGCTGAAGCAACCTTTACTTGCCCGATGCACCCGGAAGTTGAACAACAAGGACCTGGCGCATGCCCAAAATGTGGTATGGCTTTAGAAGCCATGGGTGTTCCAACGCTTGCTACAAAAACACAATATACCTGTCCAATGCACCCGGAAGTTATTCAGGATGAACCAGGCGCTTGCCCCAAATGTGGTATGGCACTCGAAGCGACAACGGTCGAGGCCGAGGAAGATACCAGTGAACTCGATTATATGAGTCGCCGTTTCTGGTTCAGTACCATATTTGCTCTACCAGTATTATTCAGTGCCATGGCAGCCGAGTTTTGGCCTGAAGCGATGGCCAAGCTGATTGATCCTAATCTACGTCAGTGGATTGAAATGATTGTTTCTACACCGGTTATCGTATGGGGTGGTTGGATATTTTATGTACGTGCTGTTCAATCAGTTATTACTCGTAACCTGAATATGTTTACCTTGATTGGTATCGGTGTTTCAGTAGCCTATGCCTATAGTATTATTGCCACCATTGCTCCCGGCATTTTTCCACAGGCTGTCTTCAATGATGTTGGTGTTGTGCCGGTCTATTTTGAAGCCGCAGCTGTTATTACCGCACTGATATTACTTGGACAGGTACTTGAACTGCGGGCGCGTAGTCAGACTAACGCTGCGATTAAACTGTTACTTGGCCTGGCACCTAAAACCGCACGTATTGTGCGTGCCGATGGGACCGAAGAAGATATTCCAATGGAAGATGTGCAAGTGGGTGATACCTTGCGCATACGTCCAGGAGAAAAAGTTCCTGTTGATGGTGAGGTAATCGAAGGTAACAGTAACGTCGATGAATCAATGGTGACTGGTGAACCTATCCCGGTCGAAAAAATGGCTGGTGAACGACTTATTGGTGCCACGGTGAATGGCACCGGCAGTCTGTTAATGAAAGCACAAAAAGTGGGAGCCGATACCTTGCTGTCACAAATTGTGCAAATGGTTGCCGACGCTCAACGTTCACGTGCGCCGATTCAGAAACTGGTTGATCAAGTTGCGGGTTATTTTGTCCCCGTGGTTGTGTTGATTGCAGTCATTACTTTTATTGTCTGGAGTGTCTGGGGTCCTGAACCTGCTGTTGCCTATGCAGTGATTAATTCTGTTGCGGTATTAATTATCGCCTGTCCCTGTGCCCTGGGTCTGGCAACGCCAATGTCGATTATGGTCGGTACTGGCCGTGGTGCAATGATGGGCGTGTTATTCAAAAATGCCGAAGCACTGGAAGTGCTAAGAAAAGTGGATACACTGGTCGTTGATAAAACGGGTACCTTAACAGAAGGTAAACCTAAACTGGTTGCCGTGCAGGCCGAGTCAGGTTTTGAAGAAGATGTTATTTTACGAATGGCCGCCAGTCTTGAGCGTGCCAGTGAACATCCATTGGCTGAAGCTATTGTAAAGGGTGCGGTTGAAAAAGATATTGAATTAACGCAGGCCGAAGACTTCCAGTCTGTCACGGGTATGGGAGTTACTGGCGTGGTGGATGGTAAAAATGTGGCATTGGGTAATATTACCTTAATGCAAAGCTTAAAAGTTGATGTTGGTAATTTACCTAAAATTGCCGACGTGCAACGTGCCGAAGGGCAAACAGTTATGCTGCTGGCAATTGATAATAAGGCGGCTGGTTTGATTGGTGTTGCCGATCCTATCAAAGAAACCACACCTCAAGCAATTGCCGACTTACATAAAGAAGGCGTTGAGGTCGTTATGCTAACCGGCGATAACTATACAACGGCTAAAGCTGTCGCCGACAAACTGAATATTGATCGTGTTGAAGCCGAGGTTTTACCCGATCAAAAAGCAAATATCGTTAAGCAATTACAAGCCATGGGTAAAATTGTTGCCATGGCCGGCGATGGTATTAACGATGCACCGGCTCTGGCTCAGGCGCAAGTGGGCATTGCGATGGGAACAGGCACCGATGTTGCGATGGAAAGTGCCGGTGTTACCCTGGTTAAAGGTGACCTCACCGGTATTGTACGTGCAAGGCGTTTAAGTCGCGCTACTATGCGAAATATTCGTCAGAATTTATTCTTTGCTTTTATTTATAACAGCGCCGGTGTGCCGGTTGCAGCCGGTATTTTATACCCTGTGTTTGGAATATTGTTATCCCCTATAATCGCAGCAGCAGCAATGAGCTTCAGTTCAGTGTCGGTTATTACGAATGCTTTACGTTTAAGGAATACAAAATTCTAATTATTTTTTAACATACATTAATTTCAAGGAACAGGACAATGATGTCAGGTAATGGAAGCATGTGGTTTGGCGGTGGTTTTATTTGGATTTTCTGGATATTGTTAATCGTTGCTCTGGTCTGGGGTGTCAAAGCTGCCACTAATGGCGGCAATAGTAGCTCAGGAAATGCTAAAGCCGATGAGAGTCCTTTAGAAATTTTAAAGAAACGTTATGCAAAAGGAGAAATTGAAGAGGACGAATATATCCGCAAACGTAACGAGTTAGAGAAAAAGTGAATTTGTAAATGGAAGACTGGCTCTCATTTATAATTTTTGCAGTTCTTTTCTATTTTATGATGCGCCATGGTTGTGGTTCTCACATGATGCGTGGCCGTCATAATAAAAAAGAGGATCAAAAGCATGTTGACCCTGTTTGTGGACAACAGGTTGACATGGAAAAGGGCTACGGGAAAATGCATAAAGGTAATTTATACCGTTTTTGTTCACGCAAGTGTCTGGATCAATTTGAAGCCGAAGCAGACAAATATATAAAATAATCTACGCATTGATGGAGGTGTCAAATGAACTCACGACTTTCACTAACAGCAGTAGGCCATGCCACCAGCTTATTCATAGCGATTAGTTACACGCTCTGTGTGGTGTTTGATTTATTACTCCCACAGTTCAGCATGTATCAAACCTGGGCTAGCTTGTTACCTGGTTTTACCGGTTTAAACTGGCTAAGCTTCTTTATTGGTTTAATTGAAGCTTATGCGTATGGCTGGTTCTTTGCTCTGGTATGGGTACCACTTTATAACGTCTTTGCTATGCAAAGTGAGCAACACGCCAAATAGTTTAATTTAAAATGTTAATCGACCTGATTTTGGGATAAAACAATTTACGTCATTCCCGTGCGATTTTGGCGGGAATCTAGCTGATCGATCTCTTGATTCCTGTCAAAATCACAGGAGGATGACGCTATATCCAAAATTCAGGTTAAGTACATATATTACAAAAGGTTTCTGTTAATATAGCACTTGTGACGAGATGGCTGAAAATAACGAACAACATATGGGGGTGGGTGATTTTATTCGCCGTGTTGTTATTGGCGCTAATTGTTTATAATTTTTTTGAATTATCGCGCATTGCGGATAACGAAAGAAAAGTATTTGAACTGGAGTTGGCATCTTTGCCGCTCGGTAAGCCAGTCGATTACGAACAGCAGGTTAAACCTGTTTTAGAACAGCGCTGTATCGTTTGCCATGGCTGTTACGATGCTCCATGCCAGTTAAAGCTATCATCCATTGAAGGTTTGCAACGTGGCGCTAGTGAGGTGCGTGTTTATGAGCCACGGCGTATTGAAAGTATCCCGCCCAGCCGTTTATTTATAGACGCAAAAAATACCGAAGCATGGCGTTCACGCGGCTTCTATCCTGTTATCAATGAAGCCACACAAAATCCTGCCAATAATTTACAAAATTCAATTCTTTATCGATTGCTGCAGTTGAAAAAACATCACCCGCTGCCGGATGTTCAAAAGTTACCTGATAGCTTTAGCCTCGAGCTTAATCGTAAACAAACTTGCCCGAAGCCCGATGCAATTAATAAATTTGTTAAAAAGAATCCATTGTGGGGCATGCCATATGCTATGCCCAATTTGTCGGCATCTGAATACCAAACGCTAGTTACCTGGATAGCACAAGGCTCACAGACGACGGTCGCAGCCAAACCTTCAATCGCATCACGCTTGCAAATAAATCAATGGGAAACTTTTTTTAACCAGTCATCAAACAAACAGAAATTAGTTAGCCGTTATCTTTATGAACATCTGTTTCATGCGCATATACATTTTAGCGGCTCGGCAGAACGCGAATTTTATCGTTTAGTACGTTCGACCACACCAACGGGTATCGTGATCGATGAAATAGCGACATTACGTCCTAATGATGATCCGGGTGATAGTCCTTTTTATTACAGGCTATTACCGTATCACCCAAGCATCGTACTCAAGAATCACATAGTTTATGAGTTTTCTGACAAACGATTACAGCGATATCGCGAATTATTTCTATTGCCTGATTATAACGTGCCAGAACTACCATCTTATGAAAGAGGTGATGGTTCTAATCCATTTAAAATCTATGCTTCAATACCCGCTACATCACGTTATCGTTTTATGCTTGACGATGCGCATTTCTTTATCGAAGGTTTTATCAAAGGACCAGTATGTCGTGGCCAACTTGCATTGAATGTTATTGAAGATCAGTTCTGGGTAGTTTTCTTTAACCCGGACAAATCAATGATAACTAACAACAGTGCCTATATTGAAAAAATGGCGAATGAATTACAGATTCCTGAAGACTTTGATAATAATCTGGATCTGTTTAAAATCTGGAGCGATTACTGGAAAGGCCAGCGGCGCTATATGGAAGGCAAACAAGCCTGGTTTAAAACGATAGGTACGCATGACCTCGATCATGCGATGGATTATATCTGGGATGGTGAAGGGATAAACCCCAATGCTGCGCTAACCGTATTCAGGCATTTTGACAGTGGCTCCGTTGTATACGGACTGGTTGGTAGCAATCCTGAAACAACCTGGGTGATTGATTTCCCCTTGCTGGAACGCATTCACTATTTACTGGTGGCTGATTTTAACATTTACGGCAATATCGGGCATCGAATGAGTACCCGAATTTATATGGATTTTCTGCGTATGGAAGGTGAGGACTCATTTCTTGCCTTTTTACCCGTTAACAAGCGAAAAGAAATCCGTGATCAATGGTATCAGGGGCAGCGCAGCAGTATGGATAAATTATTTTCTGCACCACAGGAGTGGTTAAAGACAGAATCGGTAAAAGGTTACCGGACCGATGATCCACAACGAGAGCTTTATCAACGTATTAAAGGTCGGCTTAAAAATATAGAACAACATACCAATGCGATGAACCATTGTGGTCGCCCTGGTTGTCAAACTCCGTCTACAGAATCAGCGCTAAAACGTGCCGCAATAAAACGTGTCGATAATGCCATGATTAAAATTGCAAAATTGCAGGGCGAACAATTACATTCTTTCCCGGATGTTGCATTTGTACGAGTGAAAGCAGATAAGCCTGAAGATGACCTTACTTATAGTTTGATACGAAATAAGGCATATAAAAACGTAACCTCTTTTCTTGCAGATGAACGTGAGCGAGACCGAAGCGATATAGATAAAGATACCATGACTGTGGTTAATTGGCTGGAAGGTTCTTATCCCAATTTCTTTTTTTCTGTCGATTTATCTGAGATAGAAACATTTTCTAAACGTTGTGCCGCAATACGCAGCGATGACGATTATGAAAAATTTGTTAATCAATACGGTGTTAGACGAACTAGCCCTTTATTCTGGGAACTAGCTGACTGGTTTAAGGATAATGACCGACAAAGAAAACCGGTTTTATCGGGTTTATTTGATTTAAACCGTTATCAAAATCGCTAACAATAAAAAGTATTAAAAAATACACTGCTGTCCCGTTAACTTGAACCTAATGATGTTGAAATGCGAAGTAATGTCTA
>CAZDEC010000037.1:0-30545 GCA_964504295.1 uncultured Thioalkalispiraceae bacterium | reverse complement strand
AATGACCAGGCTTTCTATATTCAAAGCAGGGGCTTAAAGTTAACGGGACAGCAGTAATATCGGCTCTATCTCTTTGATTTAAATGAAAGAAGTGGTTACGCTTACTTTCACCTGCCTTTTAAAAAATTTCATGCAATGAAAATTCTCTTCTATACCAATGTATAAGGGAAATTCAATATGCTATTTCATTTGTAATCCTCGAAAAATAATCAGCAATAAATAGACAATCTAATTAAAGATTTGCTATTTTTGTCCGATTGATATGGTTAGTTCTTATTTTTTTTAAATCTATATTTAAATCGGTATGAGGGTTCAATTAGTGAAAGCAGCGGCAGTTAAGCTACTTAAAAATGATTTGTTTTTAATGTTAATGCAGGGCGTTTTTATGTATATCGCTTTATTTGCCATTATTATCGTGACCCTTAAAATTCCACCTGATGATATTCTCGATTCAGGCTTGGATGAAATTATTTTAGTTTTTGAAGATTATGATTAAATTTTTAGTCGGGATATAGTGAGTTATGACATCCATGTCGACAATCTGCTATATGTTTAAAGATTAAACTGCCTCAATTTTTTTCAACTGTTCAGATAAACTATCGAGTGTCGATTTAAACGCTGCGAGTTTTTCTTTTTCCTTGTTTACAACGGCTTCAGGCGCTTTGTCTACAAACTTCGAATTCGATAATTTAGCTTCAATGCGTCTTATCTGCTCGTTTTGTTTATCCATTTCTTTTTGCAAGCGCATTTTTTCTGCTTCAACATCGATAATACCAGCCATGGGAATAAGAATTTTCATTTCACCGACCAGAGCGGTTGCTGATTCGGGTGCATCGTCGCTTGCACTTAGCCAGGTGATGGCTTCTATTTTGGCTAACTCTTCCAGGTAATGTTTATTATTTTCAATGCGTTGTTTGTCCTGAGCTGATCCATTTTGAATTAAAACTGATAAGGCTTTGCTCGGTTTAATATCGTAACCACTGCGAATTTTTCTGACGCCTAAAATAAATTCTTTAACCCACTCAAGTTCTTCAATGGCAGCATTATCAATTTTAGCTGCATCGGCTTCGGGGTAGGCCTGGCGCATAATGCTGGTGTGTACTTTTGTATCGACGCCGGCCAGTGGCGCTACGCGTTGCCAAATTTCTTCGGTGATATACGGCATTATCGGATGGGTTAAACGTAGTAGGCTTTCAAGTACACGCACAAGCGTTTGGCGTGTACCGCGTTTAGCTGCTTCACTGCTGTCACCCATTAATACCGGCTTGGATAATTCCAGGTACCAGCCACAGTATTCGTTCCAGATAAATTCATAAAGTGTATTGGCCATAATATCGAGCCGGTAGTTTTTAACGGCTTTTTCAATTTCGGTTTCGACATGTTGCAGTTGTGCAATAACCCACTTGTCTGCAATGCTAAGTTCAATGTCGGCGTCTTTATCAATACCGCAATCATGTTCTTCGGTGTTCATTAATACGTAACGCGCCGCATTCCATATTTTATTACAGAAGTTTCGATAACCTTCGGTACGTGCAAGATCAAAATTGATGTCGCGGCCAGTTGACGCCATAGCGGCAAAGGTAAAACGCAATGCATCCGTGCCATAGGCCTGAATACCATTGGGGAAATCCTTGCGGGTTTGTTTTATTATTTTGGGTGCCATTTCTGGTTGCATTAAACCGGTGGAACGCTTTTCGACCAGTGTTTCCAGGTCAATACCGTCAATAAGGTCGATAGGATCGAGTACATTACCTTTTGATTTCGACATTTTCTGGCCGTGACTATCACGTACCAGGCCATGTATATAAACTTCTTTAAACGGAACCTTGCCGGTGAATTTTAAGCCCATCATAATCATTCTGGCAACCCAGAAGAAAATAATATCGAAGCCGGTAACCAGTACATTGGTTGGGTAGAAGGTATCAAGCATGGCCTGGGTGTCGGCATCTTTTGCCGGCCAGCCCAGTGTTGAGAAAGGCCATAGGGCTGACGAGAACCAGGTATCTAAAACATCTTCGTCCTGGGTTAGTTTAATAGTGTCATCGAGTTTATATTTTTCTCGAACTTCAGCTTCGTCGCGTGCAACGTATATTTTGTCTTGTTCGTCATACCAAGCAGGAATACGATGCCCCCACCAGATTTGGCGGCTAATACACCAGTCCTGGATATTATTCATCCAGTCGTAGTAGGTGTTTTTCCAGTTGTCGGGTATAAATTTAATGTCACCATCTTGCACGGCTTTAATGGCGGGTTCAGCCAGAGGTGCTATTTTTACATACCATTGATCGGTTAAGAACGGTTCAACCACCGAGCCTGAGCGATCACCGCGTGGCACCATCAATTTGTGATCGTCAATTTTTTCGAGCAGATCGAGTTCTTTTAAATCGGCAACAATTTGTTTACGCGCCACATAGCGATCCAGGCCGCGATATTTTTCGGGTACCTCATCATTCAGTTCGGCATTAATGGTTAAGATGTTATACAACGGCAGGTCGTGGCGTTTGCCCATTTCATAATCGTTAAAATCATGTGCTGGAGTAATTTTAACGCAGCCGGTTCCAAATTCCGGGTCGACATAATCGTCCGCAATAATGGGTATTTTACGACCGACAAAAGGCAGGGTAATGGTTTTGCCAATCAGTTGTTGGTAGCGCTCATCGTCTGGATGCACTGCAACCGCTGAATCGCCCAACATAGTTTCGGGGCGGGTAGTGGCAACCACTAAATGGCCGGAACCATCGCTGAGCGGATAACGCATATGCCAGAGGTGGCCGTTTTCTTCTTCGGATATTACTTCTAAATCAGACACCGCGGTATGCAGTACCGGGTCCCAGTTTACCAGTCGTTTGCCACGATAAATTAAATCATCTTCAAATAATTTAACAAAAACTTCGCGTACGGCATCGCTTAAGCCTTCGTCCATGGTAAAGCGTTCTCGATTCCAGTCGACCGAGGAACCCATGCGGCGAAGTTGTTGAGTAATGGCGCCACCTGAATGTTCTTTCCAGTCCCAGATTTTTTCGATAAATTTGTCGCGGCCAAGATCATGGCGGGTTTTGCCATCGGCTTTAAGCTGACGTTCTACTACCATTTGTGTGGCGATACCGGCATGGTCGGTGCCAGCTTGCCATAATGTGTTATAGCCTTTCATGCGATGGTAGCGGGTGAGTGTATCCATGACCGTATTGTTAAAACCATGCCCCATGTGCAAACTGCCAGTGACATTGGGAGGCGGAATCATAATGCAATAGGGTTCAGCATTGGACTGAGCCGGATTTTGGGGGGCAAAATGCTGTTGTTTTTCCCATTTTTCATACCAGCTTTGTTCAATGGCATGCGGGTTATAGGTTTTTTCCATACGAGTCAGACTACTTTAATATTGGGTTGTGAAATAATGGGTTAATTAATCTGAACTCTGGATAAGAAATTCAGTGGTTATTCACCGGACAGGAAAGTGGGATTGCCAAATAAAGACACGCAAAACATGCCATCCCTGGCTGCTCGACTACCGCGTCCTTGCAGCAGACGCTCTTTATTTGGCAATCCCACTTCCCTGTCCTTGCATTAGTGGGTGTTAATGGCCAGCTGTTTTATCCTGAGTTCGGGTTAATTATACCCGACTCACCAGGGTTGCACTACATCGTGAAGCGGAGAACGTGTTAAAATTTGTAGATGACATTTTTATCAAGAAACACACTAAAACGACAGCCGACTGAATGGCTGAATATTGCAATTATTGTCAGTTTACTTATTCGAGTGGCGGTTGCGTACTGGTTGCCGCTTACCGGGGATGAAGCCTATTTTGTTACCTGGGGCAAGAATCTAGATTACGGATATTATGATCATCCGCCAATGGTTGGCTGGTTTTTAAGTTTTATGCTGCTTTTTAGTGATGCGGTAGTATGGTTGCGCTTACCGGGTATTTTAATGTTTACCTTTATGGGCATTGCGATATACCGTTTACTGAAAACCACCGATGAACAAAAGGCAGTATTGGCAGCGGCTATATTTTTATTTGCACCGCTTAATTTATTGTCGGTGTTAATTACCACTGATACGCCCTTAATTTTATTTTCTTTTATCTCGGCAATTTACTTTTATCAAGCCCAGCAAGACGATAATTTTAAGAAATATCTGCTTGCCGGTTTGTTTTTGGGGCTAGCCTTTTATTCTAAATTTTTTGCCGGGCTACTAGGGGTAGCTTATTTATTTTATGTCGTGTTTTTTATTCGTACGCAGCGTGGCTTTAAACCTTATACCGGCATACTGCTTGTCTTGTTGGGGGTAAGCCCGTTTATTATTTTAAATTTAGTCTGGAATTATAATAACTGTTGGAATAATTATTTATTTAATTTACTTAACCGAACGTCAGATGCACAGTTTTCGTTGTCAACACTGGGAATTTACCTGGCTATATTAGCGTATTTAATCACTCCGCCAGTTATCTGGTATGGTTTTAAGCTACCCAAAATAAAATATACACAATTTCTCAAACAGCGCTTAGGTGTGTTCCTCGGATTATTTGCGATACCGCTGGTTTTATTTTTATTCCTGTCCCTGTTTAAAAAGATAGGCTTGCACTGGCTGCTTAGTTTTTATCCCTTTATGTTTGTTGCAATAGGGTATTTGTTTAATACTTCGCAACTACAAAAAACGATTAAGTTTATGATTCCTTTTTCAGTCCTACATTTGGGTCTTATCGCTTTTATTTTGATCGGTGCACCCGGCATATTTGAAAAAAATGAAAATACGTATAAAGATGTCATTTACGGCATTGAAAATGATGTCATCCTTGAAAAATTGTCGGCCTACCGAGACGATTATATTTTTGCAACCGATAGCTATGTTGAATCGGCATTGCTGTCTTATACATCGCGTGAGCATGTTATTGTTCTGGGGCATGGTTCCCACCATGCGAGAGAAGATGACAAGCGAACCGACTTTAGAAAGCTTGAAGGAAAAAATATTTTACTGGTTTCATATACTAAAGACCTGGACTATTTGCATGATTTTTTCGATAGTGTCGAAATTAAGCCGCTTAAAATAGATAAAGCAACATTCTATTATGCTTTAGGTAAAGGGTTTCAATATAAAGGATATCGGCAAACGGTTATTCAAAATGCATTAGACCGTTATTATCGTATTCCGAGTTGGTTGCCTACGGGACAATGTTATATGAATGAAATGTATCGCTAGCTCATTATCGTATAAATACTTAAGTTTAAATTTTATTGTCCGATAACAGATTATTAATAATGAAGGTTTTTAGATAGATGCGTTTCTGGTTGAATCATGCTTTTATTCCATTGATTGCTTTTATTTTTTTACTGTTGGTTTTTGAACTTTACTCGTTAGATATATCAATAGCAAAGTTATTCTTTAATACAGAATTAAATAAATGGTATTTTGGTGACGATTGGTGGACAGTCACACTGATTCACAAGTGGGGAAGAAACTTAATTGCTTTAATTGCTTTAAGCGTAATATTGGCTTTAATTTTAAGTTTTTTTAGCCATAAAATAAGGAAATATAACGTTGCTCTTTTTTATATTTTGACAACTATTTTGTTAGCAACAGGAACTGTTGCGGGTTTAAAACATCTTACTAATGTTGACTGCCCATGGGATTTGACCGTGTTTAATGGTTCTCAACCCTATTTTCATATATTTGCAGATAAGTCCGCTAAATTAATTAAAGGTGGTTGTTTCCCCGGTGGCCATTCCTCTGGTGGGTTTTCGCTATTATTATTTTACTTTTTATTACGAGATTACAATAAACGTTATGCCTATATTGCATTAGGTCTGACGATTTGTATTGGCAGTCTTTTTGGTTTTGGGCAATGGGTGCGTGGAGCGCATTTTGTTTCTCATGATATAACGTCTGCAATGATAAGCTGGTTTAGTGCGTTAATATTGTATAAACTTTTTTATCAGTCGTGGGCAATTCAGCGTTCTGTTTATAGCGAGTCTGTATAGGCTTCAGGCTATTAATTCAGAATTTCTTTTTTTATGCCTTCTATCTTCAAACTTATTTTTTCTTTTAAGTTCTTTTCAAGTGAGACCATTGTTTTCATCAGGTCTTCTCTTAGCGATAGCTCCAGGTCTAGTTGAAAATTATCGAGTGCGTCTATGAGTAAATTTTTTTGTGTTAAGCTTGATAGACTTTCCTTAGCCTGATTTTTCTTTTCAGTTTCAAGCGGTTTGAAAACCGATGTTTCGATATTCTGCGTTGTTAGAGTAGAGGTTGATTTTGCTTGAGGTGCTTTTGTTGGGCTGGATTTTTCTGGACTGGTTTTTTTGGGACTAAATTTATTGGTAGTATTTTCTGCTTCAAAAATAGAATCAAGCTCGGGAATATTCATGAAGCTGTCTGAATTCTCGGGTTCAATCACCTGGTCAAGAATAGGTACAATCTCTTCTTCTTCCTTGTTTTTCATATGGTGTAGGGTTTTGGTATCATGGAGTGTATTGGTATTGGCGATTGAAATGCTTTCGCGTGCTGCATTAAGCTTGCTTTCGCTTTGTTCAAGCAGCCCCTTAATGGATTCAAGCGTTGACATTAGATCATCTTGATCCTTTTCTATGGTCTCACTTGGTGAAAACTTCGTTGTTTTCTTTTGAGATGTTTTTTCAGTTTTTTTATTTGGCATTTTATATGCTGCTTAGCGTGGGGTGCTTGCCCTGACAACACTATTTAATATTATGAGTATTGATAATATACCCTCTATCGTTATAAAAAGTGTAGTGTTTTCTCGATAAATCACGCTGTCCTTCGTTATTTGTGACAATTTCTATGACGCGATTAAAGCGACCGAAAAAAGCGGGAATTTTGTTATCCAGATTAATGAGTAAATCAAAGTTTTTTTCCGGCTCAATATCGTGGCCAATTAATATTGGTGCTGTCCGCTGGCTTGATTTTTCACTATTGTAAAGCTGATGAGGAATAAAGCTTTGTTCTTTGAACGTCCAAAGTAGTTTATCTATTTCCTGACCGTGTTGTTCGGTTTGAGTATGGATAAAGGTGGCAAGTCTGGAATGACTGGCCTTTTCCGATAGCCTGCAAGCCAGCTGATCTCGTATGCTGATGTCGCTGGATTCTGAAATATAGAAATCAATGCTGGTCACGGTTTTGTGTCTCTGGTATTTATATTGCGGGTCACTGCTGCCCTGTTAACTTAAACTTAATGCAGCCGAAATGTAAGTAATGCCTACGTTTATACTAATACTAACGCCGCCGGACATGGAATTGCTGAGGCTGACTAACGGACTCGCTATTTGCCATCCATGGCTCGCTCGACTGCCGCGTCCGTGCGGCAGACGGTCCGTTTGTCAGCCTCACCAATCCCATATCCTATTTTTATGCTCACTTCAAAAGTTAACGGGACAGCCGTGATTTCTGGTATTTATTATTTCTGGTTCATTAAATACTGTGTTAGTAAGGGAACCGGGCGACCCGTGGCACCTTTTTTAGCACCGCTATGCCATGCTACACCGGCAATATCGATATGCGCCCATTTATATTTTTTAGTGAATCGTGCCAGGAAGCAGGCGGCGGTGATAGTGCCGGCTGAACGCCCACCAATATTGGCCATATCGGCAAAATTACTTTTAAGCTGCTCCTGATATTCTTCCCATAATGGCATTTGCCAGGTTCGATCACCGCTGCTAGTACCCGCTTTTAGTATGTCCTGGGCGAGTTTATCGTTATTACTCAGTACCGCACTGCAATGGCTGCCGAGGGCTATTACACAGGCACCGGTGAGCGTAGCGGTATCGATAACAGTTTTTGGGTTAAATTTTTCAGCATAAGTAAGGGCGTCGCATAAAATAAGACGGCCTTCGGCGTCAGTATTTAAAATTTCGATGGTTTGCCCAGACATACTGGTGACAATATCCCCCGGTCGGGTGGCGGCACCATCGGGCATATTTTCGACGCTGGGCACAATGGCGACTACGTTGATGGCTAATTTTAGTTGTGATACGGCTGCCATAGTGCCAATAACACCGGCTGCACCACACATGTCGAATTTCATTTCATCCATGGCGCTACCCGGTTTAAGTGAAATACCGCCGGTATCGAACGTGACCCCTTTGCCGACCAGCACATAGGGTTTATCTTTGGCTTTAGCGCCTTTGTACTCTATAACAATTAATTTGGCCGGTTGGCGGCTACCTTCCGAAACTGAAAGCAGCGAGCCCATCTTGAGTTTTTTCATATCGGCTTCACTCAGTACGGTGACTTTCGTTTTTTTACAGCTTTTAGACTGTTGTATTGCCTGCTTGGCCAAATAAGAAGGGGTGCAAATATTGCCGGGCAAGTTACCGAGACGGCGCGCAATATCCATGCCCGCTGCAATGGCGGTTGCGGTGCTAAGTGCCAGCTTGGCCTTTGCGCTGTCGCGCTTGTTTTGAAAATCGAGGGTAATAGTTTTTAAAGCTGCGGTTTTTGAGGGCTTACTTTTGAGTTCGTCAAAGCTATAGCTGGCTTCGAGCAGGGCTTCACTGGCATGGCGTATTTTCTCTGCATTGTCGGCATCTTTAATGGCCAGCTCGCTACTATAGATGACAGCATCTTTTATATTGGCTTTTTTGAGCGCATTAAGAATATGGCCATGAATTTTTCTAAATGATTTTAAGCTTAGATTTTTTGCTGTACCGCAGCCGATCAGTAAAATTCGTTCTGCTGATATTCCTTTTGGATTGTCGAGTAGTTGAGTTTGCCCCAGCTTGCCATCAAAATCACCCTTTTTTACCAGTGCGCTAATACGTTGGCCACAGATGGCGTCGACAAGCTTAGCTGATGGGCTTAGTTGTCTTTTTTCATGGATTGCCAGTACCATGCAAGCAGTTTTTTGTGTTTCGGCCTGTGTTATTTTTACACGAATATCCATTATAACTCCTGTGGGTCTAATATTGATTCAGCGTCGAAAATAGATTCTTGTCTGAGAATTTGGTTTTGTAAATTAATTTTTTGTATTAGTGTTTCTGAACGATGTTTTCGCTTGTGTACTTTATAAGGGTGTACTCTTTAGGATGTATTGGCTAATATTAATATCTTATATGTTTTTAAACTCATTGATAATAAAATTTTGATAATAGACCGTTATTTTATAAAAGAAGTCCTCACAACGCTTATCGGTGTTGCAATTGTTCTGTTAATGATAGCTGTTAGCGGCCAACTTGCGAGTCTTTTTACCAAAGTTGTTGAAGGGACATTAACGGTTGATACGGTTTTAACAATGCTGGGTTACAAGGTGATAGTGACCCTGGTCTTTATTCTGCCTTTATCGCTTTACCTTGGTATTTTACTGGCCTTTAGTCGTTTGTATAAAGACAGTGAAATGGTGGTGCTGGTTGCCTGCGGCATGGGGAAATTTAGAGTATTGCGTTCGGTATTGGGCTTGGCTTTTTTTGTTGCCATCGTTCAGGCATCCATTACACTTATTATTGCACCTTGGGCAGAGGTGAAAACACAGCAGATTTATGCCAAAGTCGAGTCGCAATCAGATATTACCGGCATTCTTCCAGGACGATTTAAGGAATTACAGGATGGCGTTGGTGTTGTTTATGTGCAGGAAGCGGATGATGATAAAACCAATATAACAAATATATTTGTACAACAAACCGAAGGGAATTCGACATCAGTCATTTCATCCAAAACCGGGCGTCAATATACGGACAGTAAAACAGGTGACCGATTTATTGTTTTAAAAGATGGTAGCCGTTATGAAAGCCCCAGTAATAAGAAGAAGTCGGCAGTAATACAATTTGAAGAACATGGGATTCGAATAAAAGAACGAGAGGCGGCTGATTTTCACTATGTTCATAAGTCTACCCCCACTATCGATTTATATCGTTCTAGCGATTTGGGTGATATAGCTGAATTACAGTCACGTATATCATCGGCTATTTTGTGTATTGTGTTAACTTTGTTGGCGGTACCGCTTAGTAAAACCTCTGCTCGGCAAGGGCGTTATTCTAAATTAGCTATCGCATTATTACTTTATATTACTTATACAAACTTATTAAACGTTGCGCGAGCCTGGTTGAATAAGGGAGATATATCTCCACTTGTTGGTTTATGGTGGGTGCATGCGATTATGTTGATTGTTGCTCTCGTTCTATTATTCAGGCAGACAGGCTTTAAACATCTGTTTAAAAAGCAGCCGGTTGCATCGAAATCTGGTTCAGCATCTGCAGCGTCGTCAGGAACAGTAACATGAAAATTCTTGAGCGTTATATTGGTTCGACGGTGGCATTGAGTGTCATCTCGGTTATTATTGTTATTAGCTCATTGTTTATGTTAATTGGTTTTGCCGGTGAGTTCGATAAAATTGGTACAGCTAACTACACCATGCTTATGGCAGCTCAGTATACACTTTTAATTTTACCCGACCGCATTTATGAATTTTTTCCTTTGGCAACTTTACTGGGTTCTATTCTTGGGCTGGGTGCACTCGCCAATAGCAGTGAGTTAGTTGTTATTCGTACAGCAGGTGTTTCAGTTTTTCGGATAGTGGTTGCGATTATGAAAACGGCTTTGATTTTGATGGTCGTCGCTTTTATTCTGGGGGAAATTATTGCGCCGCCGGCGTTGCAGTATGCCAAGCTACAGCGGGTAAAAGCATTGTCTAAAGACATTAGTTTAAATACACAATATGGCCTTTGGGCGCGTGATGGCAGCACCTATATCCATGTCCGCCGCGCCAATAACGAAGGCAAGCTGTTTAATATTGTTTTATACCAACTTAATAAAGAACAGCAAATTGAACAGATGTTGTATGCTAAAACGGCTGTTTTTTTAGGTGATGAATGGCTGTTGAACGATATTGAAAAAACCGATATTAGTCTCAAGGGTGTTAAAGTTTCTAAACTTAAAACAATGAAATGGAAAACATTACTCGACCCAGAATTAGTTAGCATCGTTACCTTTGAGCCATCTAAATTATCGATATGGAAGCTAGGTGGGTATATTCGTTATCTGGAAGATAATGGGCTGGAAACCGCGCAGTATGAACTGGCCTTATGGTCAAAAATAGTCATGCCTTTAACTATTGCTGCCATGGTATTGCTTGCTGTGCCGTATGTATTGGGTTCGTTGCGTAAAACAAGTATTGGCCAGCAAATTTTAATTGGTTTTTTAGTGGGTTTAGTCTTTTTTATCGGCAACCGCTTACTCGGGCAAATGAGTATTGTTTATCATTACCACCCGGTTGTTGGAGCCTTGCTTCCGACCTTGCTTGTTTTTGTTGGCGCTTTTTGGATGTTTAGAAAAAAAACTTAAGAGATAGATCTAAATAACTGTTCCGAATCCCTAACCAATTTATCGAGCAATGTACTTTAAAGTCGAGCCACCTTCACTGCTCTTGTTCAGTGGCTGGATAGGGATTCGGAACAGTTATTTAGTTAACCTGAACTCGGGATACTAAAATTTATGTCATCCCATACTTCGCATATTTGCTTCAAAAATTTACGGGACAGCAGTGATTTTATATATAGCAGAGGCTAGTTAACTCTTAGTTTTGGTTAGAACAACGCAGGTTGAACTTAATTTTTCCCGCCATGAATTTTTCATATGCCCCGATACTAATAGCACCCCACCCACGGCTAGAACGACAACGGGCGGCAATTTAGCCAGGGCATTAATTATAGGGTGTTGTAGGTTGGGGGTGTCGGATAAAAATAAATAACCGCCAATACCAATTAAAGCCCAGGCAGGCATGCCGCTTAAAAAGCGCAATAAAGCATGCCATAAGGTGAGTGACTCATTGTTTGCTGTGATGAGTTTAATTTTCCAGGATCGCATTCCCAGTGTTTGCCCGCCGTGTGTCCAGAACCAGGCGTAAAAACCATACCAGACAAAAAAGATATAGGTGGTCATAAACGGGTTACCGGGTTTGATCGGTTCACCGCTGGTAAACGGTAAGGTTAGGGCGGAGGCGACCATAAAAACAGCAGCAAGTAGCCACGCGTCATAAAATAAGGCGAGTAACTGGCGGCCTGAGCCGGCTTTAGTCGTTACATTTTTTATACCCGACTGTTTGTGTTTGTTTTGTTCTAGTTTGTTTTCTGTTGTCATGAGGTTGATCTTGGTATTTCAGCCTGCTGCTGTCAAATATTTTTTGTGGTGACTATTTTAATCGTGGTGGCTAATTTCGTCTTGCAATGTTTAAAGCGCTGGTTTAAAACATGAATATTATTTAGAGCAGGTTTAAGTTATGAATGTATACAGTGAATTGGCAAAATTGCCCGGTGTATTAGCGGCGGGGGAATATTCATATCGGGGGGATCGCTATCACTACGAAGGCCAGCTCGGCGACGAGCAAGCCCGTATGGCGTCCATTATGTGCCGTTCAACCACACTGGCGGTTCATATGCAGGCCAATATGATGAAAGCGCTTAATGCGGAGTGTGGTTGCGCACCAGCACAGGGCTGGATAGTGCGTGGTGAAATGTTTAGCGTGTGTGTTTTCGGCAATATTTTTTGTTTTGTTGATAACAGCAATGCGTCCATTAATGATGTGATGCAGTTTTTAAAAGATAACGTCGGTGAACAAACCGGCGAGCTGGTTTAAATTTAGTATAAATATAATTGTTGAATAGATTGTTGTGAGGGTAACAGTATGCCAAGTATGGAATCATTAATAGCGTTAGACGGCGTGGATGGCGCATTCAAATTTTCACCGAAGGGTGAGTTAATTGAATTTAAGGTCAGTGATGGGAGTGATTTAACCGAGTCGGTTTTAGATTTATTAAGCCATTTATGTGTTGCGAATATATCGATAGCCACCATGCAGGCGCGCGGCTGGGAAACAATGACCGGCATGAAAGGCTTTTATCCTATTAATGGCTTCACCCTTGTTGGCTTCGCCTGGACAGCCGTTACCAGCGATGAATATGGCGTGGTGATGCCCAATGGCAACGTTGATTACGAAGCGGCTTACGCTGCATTGGCCAATTAAGTCTTGATGGCTTTAAGAGTAAGTAAGGGAGTAATGGATAATGATTAAACAATTGTTAGCCGTCGACGGGGTGCAGGTTGTTTGCCATTTTAGAGATGATGGTGAGCTGATTGAAGGCTATGGCATGATGGATGACCAGCAAATTGCTGGTTTAGCGCGCTTTGCACACGATTATAAGCGTATTGTTCAAGGCAATACCGACCAGTTGTCGATGTTTACCCAAATGAATGGCTGGACCCCACCGGGTGCCTGGATTGTACGCAGTGAGCAGATTTCGGTGGTGAGTATTGCCAATATGGTGTGTTTGATTAGCAACAGTGAAGCTTCGCTGAATGAAGTCATGCGAGAAATGACCACATTGGCGCATTGGTAGGGTCTTTTACTTTGAAATATCGATAATATCTTATAAGTGTTTGTTTTTTCTATTTATTGTCTTAAAGTCTTGACGAATCAAGATGCGTCATCTAAGCTCTATTGCATGTCTACTATTAAAATTAGTTCTAAAGTTGAAGAAGCGGTCTGGAATGAGCTTAAAGCAGCGGCAAAAGAGTCGCATCAGAATGTATCCGGGATGTTGACCGAAGCGATTAGTGATTATTTACAGCGTCGCCGTATTCGTCCTGTTGTTAGAAGCCATTTATTGGATTCTATTCAGGAAAATGAAGAATTAGGCGAACTCCTTGCCAAATGATGTTGTTCAATTTTTATCTCTGGATGAAGTGATTGAAATTCATTCTGTTTTAATCGAACGCTTTGGTGGGCCTCAGGGAATACGTGACCTGGGGCTGCTTGAAAGCGCGCTGTACCGACCGCAAACGGGCTATTACCAAAACCTTGAAGAGATGGCGGCTGCGTTGTTTGAATCGCTGATAAAAAACCATCCCTTTGTTGATGGTAACAAGCGAGTGGCTTTTTTTGCAACGGATGTCTTTTTACGCCTTAATGGCTACAAATTCCAGCTGGAAGCAAAGGACGCGCATCAGTTTTTAATGGATTTGTTTGCAGTAAATATTTGCGATTTAGATCATTTACTTCCCTGGGTCAGTGAAAGCATCTGTAAGATATAATAAAACAAGCTGATGTTTGGGGGGGGATTGCGATGCAGCACTTGAATTCCTAGTTCTTATCTTCACCCTTGCAGGCCACTAAGCGTCAATGACATAAGTGCTCATCTAGCGACCCGCCTCACTTTAGCGTATTATACGACCCTCATTTCAGCCTTTATTTTTAGAGAATTTACACATGTTGCAGCTTCATGGCGTTTCGGCTTTGTCTCGTTTCCGTTTACAAAAACAGCTTTTAAATTTGCAGGCCATTGATGCCTCGGTTGAGTCGCTTGCTAGCGAATTTGTTTATTTTATCGATACTGACTCTGCTATCAACGATGCTGATTTAGCCACCCTCAATCACTTGTTAAATGAAGACAGAAATTTTAGTACTACGCCACAAACCGGTAAGCTGATTTTAGTAGTGCCACGCCCCGGTACCATTTCACCCTGGTCAACCAAAGCCACCGACATTGCACATAACTGTGGCTTGCAAACGATACAACGCATTGAGCGCGGTATTGCCTATTACATTCAAGCGACTAGTACGCTGTCGCCAGAAATATTAGAAAAATTTTCTACCTGCCTGCATGATCGTATGGTTGAATCGGTCTTGCTTGATATGGACGAGGCCGCAACGTTGTTCCATCACGCAAAGCCGACTGAATTTAAAAGTGTGGATATTTTATCGCAGGGTAAAACAGCGTTGCAGCAAGCCAATACACAAATGGGGCTGGCACTTGCTGACGACGAAATAGATTATTTGGTGGAAAACTTTAGCCGCCTAAAACGTAATCCTACCGATGTCGAGCTGATGATGTTTGCCCAGGCCAACTCCGAGCATTGTCGGCATAAAATTTTTAATGCCGACTGGATTATCGATGGTGTAGCCAAAGATATTTCTTTGTTTGGGATGATTCGTCATACTTATCAGCATAATCACGATGGCGTGTTATCGGCTTACAGTGATAACTCTGCGGTAGTTGAAGGCTTTAACGGTGGCCGCTTCTTTCCACAAGCTTCGGGTGAGTATGCTTACCATCAGGAAGCCATTCATATTTTAATGAAAGTTGAAACGCATAATCATCCCACTGCGATTGCACCTTTCCCTGGCGCAGCAACCGGTTCGGGCGGTGAAATTCGTGATGAAGGCGCTACCGGTACCGGCTCTAAACCAAAAGCAGGTTTAGCTGGTTTTTCGGTTTCAAATTTAAAATTACCACGAGCGATGCAGCAATGGGAAGTGGATTACGGTAAGCCCGAACGAATTGTATCGGCACTGGATATTATGATTGAAGCGCCTATTGGTGCGGCAGCATTTAATAATGAATTTGGTCGACCTAATATTTTGGGTTATTTTCGTACTTACGAACAAAGCGTTGCTGCCAGTTCGGGAGAAGGTGATGAAGTACGTGGCTATCATAAGCCGATTATGCTGGCCGGTGGCGTGGGCAATATAAAAGCAGAGCATGTTGAAAAAGGTATTATCCCGGCCGGGGCAAAAATTATTGTGCTCGGTGGCCCGGCAATGTTAATTGGTTTAGGTGGTGGTGCGGCTTCTTCGATGACCAGTGGTCAAAGCCATGAAGATTTAGATTTTGCATCGGTGCAACGTGGCAACCCTGAAATGGAACGCCGTGTGCAGGAAGTGATTGACCATTGCTGGCAGCAGGGTGAAGCCAGCCCTATTATTAGTATTCATGACGTTGGCGCAGGTGGCTTGTCCAATGCCTTACCTGAGTTAGTGAACGACAGTGGTCGAGGAGCTAATTTTGAATTACGTAACGTACCTAACGACGAACCCGGTATGGCGCCACATGAGATCTGGTGTAACGAATCGCAGGAACGTTATGTATTAGCCGTTGATGAAAGTGCACTAGATGATTTCGAAACTATCTGCAAACGTGAACGTTGCCCTTATGCCATCGTGGGCGAAGCCACCGAGGCAAAGCAATTAAAATTACACGATGTGCACTTTGATAATAACCCAATCGATATGTCGCTGGATGTTTTATTAGGCAAGCCACCGAAGATGTTGCGCGATGTTAGAAGCATTCGAGTAAGCCAGAAAGATTTTGATAGCAGTAATATTAACATTAAAGATGCGGCTTATCGTTGCTTACGTTTACCCACGGTGGCAAGTAAAAACTTTTTAATTACCATTGGTGATCGCAGTGTGACCGGCTTAATACATCGTGACCAAATGGTTGGCCCCTGGCAAGTGCCAGTTGCCGATGTTGCGGTAACGGCATCCAGCTTCGATACATTTACCGGCGAGGCGATGGCTATTGGCGAGCGTGCACCACTGGCTTTAATTAACCATGCGGCGTCTGCGCGTATGGCCATCGGCGAAGCCTTAACAAATTTAGCTGCAAGTAATATCACCGAATTAAAGCGGGTGGTGTTATCGGCTAACTGGATGGCTCCGGCCGGGCATCCGGGTGAAGATGCGGGTTTATACGAAGCCGTGCAGGCAGTGGGTATGGAATTATGTCCGGCGCTGGATATTTGTGTTCCAGTGGGTAAGGATTCAATGTCGATGAAATCAGTTTGGGACGAGCAGGGCGAAAACAAATCCGTTACCGCACCCTTATCATTGATCATAACCGCCTTTGCGCCGGTTAAAGATATTCGTAACACCTTAACGCCACAGTTAAAAGTGAATCTAGCGGATACACGTATATTATTTATCGATCTTGCACAAGGTCAACAACGCATGGGCGGCTCGGCCATTGCGCAAGTTTATAATCAACTGGGTAATAACTCGCCGGATTTAGAAAACCCTGCCGACTTTAAAGCCGCCTTTAATGCGATTCAAACTTTAAATGAGCAAGAGATTTTACTTGCCTACCATGACCGTTCTGATGGTGGACTGTTTACAACATTAGTCGAAATGGCTTTTGCCGGGCATACTGGTATTGATGTTGACGTGACGGCCTTAGGCAGTAATGCCTTGCATAGTTTATTTAACGAAGAGTTAGGTGCGGTGATACAGGTAAAGCAGGCTGAAGTTGATAAGGTTATGTCGGCTTTAAGTCAGGCGAATGCTGTGGTGCACGAAATAGCACAATTAAATTCCAATGACAATATCGTTATAAAATATGCAGACACGGTTTTAATTGAAGAGTCACGTGTTGATTTACAACGTGCCTGGTCCGAAACCAGTTACCATGTGCAAACCCTGCGCGATAACCCAGACTGCGCGCAACAGGAGTTCGATTCACTGCTGAACAAAAATGATAAAGGCCTGCATGTCGATTTAAGTTTCGATCTGGATGATAATATTTCTGCGTCGTACTTAAATTTACGTAGCAAACCTAAAATGGCTATTCTGCGGGAGCAAGGCGTGAATGGTCAGGTTGAAATGGCCGCTGCATTTGATAAGGCTGGCTTTGCCAGTATCGACGTGCATATGACCGACATTATTAACGGCAATATAAATTTGGACGACTTTAAAGGCTTGGTCGCCTGCGGTGGTTTCTCTTATGGCGATGTACTGGGTGCCGGTGGTGGTTGGGCAAAATCTATTTTATATAATCCACAAGCACGTGCCAGTTTTGAAAAATTCTTTAATCGAGACGATACCTTTGGCTTAGGCATATGCAATGGTTGCCAGATGTTATCGCACTTAAAAGATTTAATTCCTGGTGCCAGCCACTGGCCACATTTTGCGCGTAATGTGTCAGAGCAATTCGAAGCACGGTTGGCAATGGTTAAAGTGGAGCAGAGTAATTCTGTTTTATTAAAAGATATGGCCGGTTCTCGTATACCTATTGTTGTTGCACATGGGGAAGGCCAGGCGCAATTTGCATCCGACAGTGTTATGGAAAAAGCCAATCAATATGCTGCCCTTCGTTATACCGATAATAGTGGCAACGCAACAGAAACGTATCCGCTTAATCCTAATGGTTCGCCTCAAGGTATTACTGGTTTAACAAACGAAGACGGCCGCTTTACTATTATGATGCCGCACCCTGAACGTATCTTTAGAAAAGCACAATTTTCGTATTACCCGGAAGCAGATAGTAAAACAGACGAAAGCCCGTGGATGCGCTTATTCCAGAATGCACGTGCATGGGTCGATTAAATTAACATTTGTCATTGCGAGCGCAGCGCGGCAATCATCTGGCGTTATTCCACATAACAAGCAGATTGCTTCACTGCGTTTGCAATGGCCGCAGCTGTCATTCACGCCCCTATTAAATCATTCGGGGTGACAGGAATAATGTACCTTTTTTAAGTCTCATCACTGAATAATATGCTTACACTCTACTATTTATGATTAAATCTGGTATTACAATATTTATCCAGGACAAAAGTGCGTCAAGACGAGAATCTATTTATGATTGAAGAATTTTTTTTACTTAGTATTGAATACAAAGAAAAACCCACCATATAAGTAAACTTCTGCAATAAATAAGCGCTACAATTAAAACCATGACAAAAGCCCTATCTATTCAAAATCTTTCTAAAATCTATGCCAATAATGTTAAAGCATTAAACGGTATTAGCCTCGATATAGAAAAGGGCGACTTCTTTGCATTGCTTGGCCCAAATGGCGCGGGTAAATCGACCGCTATCGGTATTGTATCGTCTTTGATTAATAAAACAGCGGGAACTGTAAAAATACATGGCTATGATCTGGATACACAAAAAGATCAAGCTAAAAGCTGTATTGGTTTAGTGCCACAAGAATTTAACTTCAACGTATTCGAGCCGGTATACGAAATTATTGTCAACCAGGCAGGTTATTATGGTATTGAGCGAAGCAAGGCTGCGGAACGTGCCGAATTATTATTAAAACAACTTGGTCTATGGGAAAAGCGCCGCGACATGGCACGTGAACTTTCCGGTGGCATGAAACGCCGTTTAATGATCGCCCGCGCACTGGTGCATGAGCCGCAGTTATTAATTTTAGATGAACCCACTGCAGGAGTGGATATTGAAAACCGGCGTTCAATGTGGGCCTTTCTTGAAGAAATAAACAAACAAGGCACCACCATTATTTTAACCACGCATTATCTGGAAGAAGCTGAAGCGCTGTGTCGCAATATTGCCATTATTAATCATGGTGAAATAATCGAAAACACAACAATGAAAACATTGCTCTCACAACTACAAACTGAAATTTTTGTTTTAGATTTAAAAGAAAACATAGACGAAGCCCCTTGTGTAGAAGGCTATCAAATCAGTTTACGTGATTCATCAACGTTAACAGTAGAAGTAAATAAAGAACAAACTATTAACGAAGTATTCGATGAGTTGTCACGTTGTAAACTCCATGTAACAAGTATGCGAAATAAATCAAATAGACTGGAAGAATTATTTGTACGCCTAACCGGCGCGAGCGTGGAGTAGATGTTTTTTGCAAACACAGATGCGGCCGCGGGTAGAATGGTCATTGTGAGCGCAGCGCGGCAATCTTATTATTAGAATACAGCCGCAAAATTTTAGTAACAAGAAAATTAGAAATAGAGAAACATGACGCTTAACCAAAAATACATCGCCTTTAAAACCATCGTAGTGAAAGAAATACTGCGCTTCTCTCGTATTTGGCTGCAAACACTAGTGCCTGCGGTTATAACAACGAGCCTGTATTTTTTAATCTTTGGGAATTTAATCGGCTCGCAACTTAAACCTATAAATGGCTACAGCTATGTAGACTATATTGTACCCGGTATTATTCTAATGTCGGTTATCACCAATTCATACGGTAACGTGGTGTCGTCATTTTATGGGCATAAGTTCCAACATCATGTAGAAGAGATGCTGGTTTCACCCATGCCTAATTTCGTATTACTGTCTGGTTTTGTGGTGGGTGGTGTGGCGCGAGGTATTATAGTGGGCAGTGTGGTAACCGCTGTCGCGATGTTTTTTACAGACTTACATTTTGAACATATATGGGTTATTGCCCTGGTTGTTATATTAACGGCTATTTTATTTTCATTGGCAGGTTTCGTTAATGCTGTTTACGCCAATAGCTTTGACGATATATCGATTATCCCGACCTTTGTTTTAACCCCGTTAACCTATCTGGGTGGTATTTTCTTCTCAATCGAAATGCTCAGTAGTTTCTGGCAAAACTTAGCGTTATTTAATCCTATCCTCTACATGATTAACGCCATGCGCTATGGCATGTTGGGGGTATCGGATATTAATATCGTAACGGCTTTTATTATTATTATTTTGTTTACCTTTGCTCTTTTTTGGTTTTGTTTGTATTTACTAAGGAATGGGATAGGGTTGCGCACCTAAAAGTCCTTTGTATTAGTCTAGATTTTATTTTTTAAAATGGGAATCCATGTTTCAGTTTATTGTATCGCTATTCCTTTTGAATATTACAAATTCCGAATCAAACAAAAGATAGTCCATTCCCGCAACATTTTTGTATTGTTTTAAGCGTTCCTTTACACTAAATATTTTTACTATCTTATAATTTTGCTTAAACCAGAGAATTTTGAGTAGCTGGGTAATATTTACAGGTCTTAATATGACCCAATTTGGTTTTAAGGTTTTAATAATTTGTGGGTAAGCTTCAACACCTTTGCCTTTCGCAATTGCGACAACTTCAGGTGATACTAATCCTGGCCAGTCATACATTTTTGCATTACTGTAATAGCCAATATAACCTAGTGGTTCAAGGAAGACAGTATCGTTATCTTCTATGTTTTTATTAAGCCACAAACCAATTTGCTTACGGTTACCAGTCTCTATAATTTTTTGTTGAATGGTTATTTGATTTAAAGTCATAAAATATATTTTAGTTGCAGAAAACAACAAAATCATACCAATAGCATAGGCTGGTATTAAAGAAGATTTAAAAATTTTTCGTGTTAAGTGAAAGAGTGCTGAACTTAAAACAAAAATTGACATAATTTCGGCAGGTGGAAAATACCATGGATAAACTGCTGCTCGAAATTGTAAAAAAGAAAGATATAAAATCAACAGGGTATAAATAAACGAAACAAAGCGCCCGAAGCGATCCGTGGATGGAATTAGCCAATATATTGATGAGACAAACCATCCAATGAAGGCATATACCTTTATCCAATATGGCCAGCCACCAAAATGATAGTAGGTTGGTTCAAGTGCGAGTACACCAACTGCTGGTTGGTAAGAAATGATTGCTTGTAGTGATTTTACTATATCGGCCAGGAAAATGCCGCCTAATCCAGATTTAGCGGTAACAGTATGAGGTATCGGCGTGCCATAATAAACCCATGCAAAAATAAACCAAGGTAAATAGAGTACAGCGCAGAGTGCCGCCACTTTTATTATTGCCAGTAAATCATCTTTAGATTTAAATTTCGAATTGCCAAAGGTGAATGATGCTATGCTGAGCAACAATATGTAAACAACACCATCAGGACGTGTGTAGATTAACCCAGCCCAACATATTCCTGCCCATTTCCATTTTTCTCGGTAGCCATTAAAAGCAAATACAATTGATGGGAGTAGAAATAAAAGTATAAATCCTGCTTCCTGGCCGTTTACCGTAAACATGACTGTTTTGGCCTGAAATGCAAACAGCAAAGTAAAAAAAATTGGAGTGATTATATTGTTTGTATTTTGTTTTTGAATTTCACGTAGAAAAAAAACTCCACCAAAAACCAACCCAATAATACTCGTAATCCGATATAACCAAATCATAGCTTGAAATGATTCATTGGTTGACCAGTAAAAAAATGCTGGTAACAAAGTATTGATAACCGAGGTGAATCCGTGAATGCGTTCGCCTGCTTGATACACAAGCCCGTTGCCATCTACCAGGTTCTTGCTATGCCTGAAAGTAATATAGAAATCTTCCCAGATATGGTTTGTTGTAAAGGCATATACTAGTGAAACAAAGGTAACTAACCCTATAAATATCATTTGCACTCTTTTACTATTCAAATCTGGTTTCATCATAATGTGTTTAATTACTCAATTTTAAGCAAGGAAAAATCAATATTTTAGTTTAGTAGATCTTTTATTTCTGATATTTTTTGATTTGCTCTGTTTGCGCTACTGTTCCATATGTCGGCAGATTGTTGGAAAAAGTTAAGGCTTTTTTGTAAATCACCTTTCTCCTGGTCTAATTTTGCAAGTAGGTTTAGAAAACGTGCCTTATCCTCTTTGTCTTGTTCGTGGTTGAAATATTTTCTTCCCTGTATTTTAAAATCATTTTCAGATAAGAAATAATGTGATTTTTTTAAATATTTAAGTACAGAGAATGTATAAACTAAACCATTTAAATTGCTGGCAATTTTTTTTATATACAGTAGATATTTGTCTTTTTTGTAACTGTTGTTTGTTAAGCTTATTTCGAGTACAAGATGAGCTAATGCACGTTTGCGTAATTCATGCTGAAATTGCATGGTCCAGCTGTCAGTGTGCTCGATATCACTAAAGATAAAATCAAGGTAGTGGTTTAAAGTTGGATTAAGTCTCTTAATTTTTACATTTCCATTTTGTGAGTCCTTACTATATTCGTATACAAGCCAATGGCTAATTGTACTTACACCTATATAGTTATATAGGAGGTAAACAGGTTTGGTGCTGGATTGAATAAAGTCGAGCATTATTTTTTTTCTATCTTTTGGTGATGTTCTTCGCGGATCAAATAAACGTGTATTGTTAATAATTTCTCCGGCTTCTTGGATAAGTACAACATCTTTACGATAACCTTTTATTAAGTTCCAGTATCCAATTGTTCCGGTACCTTCATCACCAGAAACAATTAATATGCTATTTGGTTTAAGACTATCAAGAACTTGTTTTGCATATATGTCCGACCAAATGTAGTTACTCCGGTAATTTTTTAAGCCATTTGCTGTTATGGTTTGAAAAAATACGATTATGAATACTATTGTTTTTAATTTGTATGGTGTTTTGGTTTGTAGGTACTTAATAAATTGGTCAATACCCAAGGCAAACAGAATTGCACCGATTGTATGTGACAACACCAAAAAAGGTTGAAAATTTGTTTGGTGTCTAATGTTAAAGTCATACCCTAATATAGCGGCTAAAAGAATACTTGAAGACAAATAGCTAATTAACAGAGCAATGTACCAGTGTTTGTTACCTCCCTTTTCTCTAAATATGACGACTATTGCGATAGGTACAAATAGGCTGTTAAGTACGCCCCATTGATTTACCAATTGTTTTAGTGTGAAAATAATGAAATATAATTTATCTAAAATTGTCGCTGTTGGACTAAAATCAACGCCATGGTTAAAGTTTTTACGTGATACATAATTATAAAAATCACTCCATGATTCTATCGGTCCTAAGAATTTTATAATGGTATCGCTATTTGAATTTATGTATAGCCACAAATAAGGGGTAAGGCCAATAACAAAAGCAAAGCTAGCTATATACCAATATCTTATAATAAACTTAGTATGTTTAAGCAATATAAATAGAATACCTATACTTCCAAGCAAAAATAATGGCCAATGGTTTGCAATTGCCAGGCCACTAAAAATACCTAAATAAAATAGCCGTAATTTACTTCGTGCAATTTTGTTTTTGATATTGAAATCATTCAATGAAATATCAAGCTGAATTGCAAGATAAAGAACACATAAAAATAAAAATGCATTCAGTGAATAAACTTCGGTAATAATTGACTGTGACCAAACTGTTGACGATAGAGCAAAAGCAACAGCAGATGTATAGGCAATATAGTCATCTTTTTGATTGTATTGACGATTTTTATACTGAACTAATAGTGATGTAATAAAAAAAATGAGTGTGCTTGAAAGTGCTGAAAATAGCGCGCTTAGCGCATGGCCATTAAATGCGGGGTTTCCAATCGGTAAATGTGTAAAGAGGTAACCTAGTAAAGAGTGAAGAGGGTAACCTGGTGGGTGTGATACACCTCTAAAATATGATGAAAGTATGAATAAACCATCATCTTCAAGGGTAACAGTACGCGGCATACTTAAAAGATAAAAGGTAAAAATGCCGATTGATAATAAAGCAATTTTAATATTGCGACTTATCATTTATATTTTTTAAATTTGGCGACTTCCATCAAATAGAGAATGTTCTGGATAAGGCCAGTCTCTTCATTGATATTAATTACAGTGAAGAAACTGGCTAATAGGTTTTAGGATTACTGATAAGTGATAGTAGCGGTTGTTGCTAACAAATTACCATAGGCTGGACGGTCTATTAGAAGCCTATCACCAGCTGCCCACAAGTTTGGAGCGGTACCAGTTAAACCATTGGTGCAGCTAACACCGATGGCACCTGTTGTTGTGCTTGATGTTGCTGCATAGGCATTTGCTAAACCATCAGCAGCTCTTGCCTTATTTGGATCGATTAAGTCGATAATATCTGTACATTTTTGTAAGGCTGTAGCTTGATTGGCACCAAGTGCTGTAGTAGACACATCTCGAGCAAATTCAGCTTTCATTTGTCTAACGGCTGCATCGAAATGAGTTGTTACCTTGGCTTGTTTGGCATTTTGGATATAGCCATTATAAGCAGGAATCGCAATAGCGGCCAAGATACCGATAATCGCAATAACGATCATCAATTCGATAAGGGTAAAACCCTTTTTCATTTGAGTTTGTAAATTCATTTGATACTCTCCAACGTGTAAGTATTTGATTAAAAAATAGTCAGCAAAGGGCTGGTGGTAGGGTAATGTTTTGCACTTAGTATGCCAACAAGCTCTAAGATGTTTGTTTATTGATTTTATTAGAAAAAAATCAAATAGTTACAATATTATTTATGTAGTTAATAGTTGCTTTTGGCCTATGTATTTAGCTATTTCATGGTTGAAATGTGACCATATTAGGGGGGTATGTTACTAAGTGACAATTTTTGTCACCTAATTATTTGTCATGCTCTGATATGTAAGTTTTAAGTAGACTAAATTGCATATAGTGCAAAAGTCTGTCGAAGTATGATTTTCAGCGTTGTTGCTATTCATTAGACAGTTATTACATAAGTTGCCTATACTTACGCTATATTTTAGCTTCGGCAAAGCCTCAAATAATAATTACAAATATGAAACTAAAAGAATTTCTGAGTTTAATCACTGTATTTTGGTTGCGACGCGATCTCATTATAATGCTATCTCGTCGCGAAATTGACTTAAGGTATAAGGGTGCTGGACTGGGAATTGCCTGGGCTGTTATTTCGCTGTTAGTACAATTGCTTATTTATACTTTCATATTCGGCTTTATTTTTAATGCCAGATGGATGGGGGATAATAATACTGGAATGGCTGCCTATGCTTTAATTTTGTTTTCAGGCTTAGTATGTTTTAGTATTTTTAGTGAAACAATTTCACGCGCGGGCTCTTCAATTTCGACAGCCCCATACCTGGTTAAAAAAGTTATTTTTCCTATCGAACTACTGCCCGTTGCCAGTTTGTTTGCAGCCTTATTCCATGCCGGCGTTGGTTTTGTTTTAATTATGGGTGCAATTTTATTGAAAGGTGAATTCCCGTCCTGGACGATATTATTATTACCTTTCGTTTTAGTCCCTTTAATTTTTATTACGATAGGAATAGCATGGATTTTTGCGGCACTGGGTGTGTTTTTGAAAGATACTCAATTCCTGTCAACCTTGCTTACTCAACTATTATTTTATGCTACGCCGATAATTTATCCCTTAGAGATGGTTCCCGATAAGTTTAAATGGATTATTCTATTAAACCCATTAAGCCATGTGGTTGAAATGTTTAGACAGGTGGTTTTGTTAGGCCAAGTGCCGGATGTGTTGCATTGGTTCTATTTAACATTGTTTTGCTTTTTATTTGCATCGATTGGGTATTATTTATTTAATCGGATGAAGCCTGAGTTTGCTGATGTTATTTAGTCAAAAAAACAAGTTAACGAGTGATAAGCCGATTATAAAATTATCGGCAGTGAGTAAATCATATAAGTTATTTGCGAATAATAGAGAAAGACTCAAATATTACATTCTTAGATTGTTTTGCATTGATTATGGAAAAGACTTTTGGGCACTAAAAGATATTGATTTATCGGTTAAGGCGGGAGAGTCCATCGGGATTATTGGTGTTAATGGTTCAGGCAAGAGTACCTTATTGCAAATTGTCACTGGAATATTGGTTCCTACCAAAGGAGTGAAGACGGTCCATGGGAAAGTTGTTAGCTTACTAGAATTAGGGACGGGTTTTAGTCCGGAATTTACGGGGCGAGAAAATATATTATTTAATGGAACTATTCTTGGGATGAGTAAAAAAGAGATTAGGGAAAAAGAACAGGATATTATTAAATTCTCAGGTATTGAAGAATTTATTGACCAACCTGTATACACCTATTCTAGCGGAATGTATGTTCGACTTGCCTTTTCAGTGGCTGCGCATCTGGATACTGAAATTTTGATTATTGATGAAGCTTTATCTGTCGGAGATGAAGCATTTGTACGTAAATGCTATAAGCGTCTTGATGAGTTTAAAAAGGCTGGAGGGACTTTGTTATTTGTCTCACATGCTTTGTCGGCCGTAACGGCGCTTTCCGATCGAGTTATTTTATTAAATAAAGGTCAGGTGGTTATTGATGATAAGCCTCGTAATGTTTTAAATTTTTATCATAAAATTTCGAGCTTGAGTGATGTGGTCAGGAATGATTTATGTAAAAAAATGTGTAAGGAAAAATACACGAAAGATGAAATCAAAAAATCGGCAAGCTTGCAAAATAATTTATGCGCACGGTTTGACAAGGAATTAAAATCTGAAACGAGTACAACATACGGTACTGAAGAAGCGATTATACATGATCCTCATTTTTGCACCAAAGATGGTACTCGGGTAAATATATTAGTTCATGGTGATACATATGATTTAAAATATAAAATTGAATTTTTGCGATATTTTAATTATTTTAAAGCCGGAATATTAATTAAGTCTACCTCAGGAATTGAAATAGGGGGATATTATCGAAGCATTCATATTGATAATGATAACGCGGATGAAAAAAATGAATATGACGTGTGCTTTAAGTTTAAGTGCAGTTTAAATCCGGATGTTTATTTTTCAAATGTAGGTGTTTCTGACGGTACAATTGATAATTCGAGTTATATAGTACGTGTTCTTGATGCCATTATGTTTGAAGTGATTTCTAATCCCGAGAGCACTGCAACGGGATATGTGGATTTCATACAATCAGTGGATATTGTATGAGTAAACATATTAAGCGCTGTATCATAATTCTTGGAATGCATAGAAGTGGAACATCTGCAGTATCCGGTGCTTTATCACATTTTGGGGTGAATTTTGGTAATAATCTGTATGAGCCAGATTCTGATAATTCACGTGGTTATTATGAAAACAGAGCAATAACAGGATTTCAAAATTTAGCGCTATTAGAAGCGGGATACTCCTGGTCAGATCCAATTGGGGAGCAAACGATTGGGACTGAATTTGGATCTTCCCTGGTGCAAGAAAACTTAACAAATATTTTTAATTCGGAGTTTGTTGATATGGAATTGTGTGGTTTCAAAGATCCGCGTACTTCATATTTTATCGAGGCATGGTTGAAAATTTTTGAGTCATTGAATATTGAGCCATATTTTATAATTTGTTTTAGATCTCCACATTCTGTTATTTCATCATTACAGCATAGAAATGAAATATCCCCTTTGCATGCTGAACTTCTTTGGTTGTTAGAGTACGTACGAGTTATACCTAAAGTGATAAATAATAAACATATTGTAGTAAATTATGATGACTTTATTCGTGAGCCCATACGTGAGATAAAAAAGATAAATTCAATTTTAGGCCTGGATATTAAATATGATGATGCTGCACTGGCTCAAGTTGATTCTTTTGTTGATAAAAAACTAAATCATGGTGAAGGGAACACTGAGATAAGAGATTGCACCAAAAAAGTTTGGCGGTTTTTGTGCGATAAATCTAAAGAAAGCTTAAGCACCATCACTGAAAATGAAGGTGATGTCATATCATCGTGTTTCAATGATATTGGCAAGTATCATGACTGGAATTTAATGATGCTACATCCTGAGACAATTCGTCGCTGGAATGCATATTTGTTTCTACAAGGCGTATATGAACTGGATAAGCAAGTGCAGTATGTGAGTACAAGCATTTCGTGGCTGCCTCATGGTTGGACAACGGTAAGGTTCACCTTTGAAAACTATAAAGTAAATCAATTAATATTGAGTTTGTTAGAGAATGTGGGTGAGTTTTCTATTTCTGATTTGTACCTTTACAGTGATTCTGAAGGGACGAATGTTTTATCTTCTTATAACAGTCATGAGCTTAGTGCTTTAGTCGACATATGGGAAGAAGGCTGTGTTTTTCGAGAGGAAGACTATTTACATATCTTTCAATATGGTCCGTCATGTAAAGTGAAATTTAATTTACCACGAAAAGTGTTAAAGCATGTAAGGGCATTTGATATTCATTTACGTGTAGAATCGCTGTCTTTATCTAACCGGGTGACCAGGGTTTGTAAGTTTTTTAAAAAATTTGAAAACTTTTTTAAGTTAAGTTTATTACGATGGAAATTTGCACTTAGAATCTCAAATCTTTTAAATACTTTCAAAATCATAAAATAAATTTGTGAGTGATTGATTCTATATTAAATTGGCTTTGTTACGAAGTGTGCATTTTTTGAATGATAGTATCACTTTGACTGATTATGAGTGTAAGCATTGTGAATATAATATTGATTTAAATAGTGGTTTTTCTGGTGCATATATCTTCATATGATTTAAATATAGAAAGGTGTATATAATGTTGCCGGTGAAATTAAAAATATTATCTATTTATATTTCCCCGAGATCTTAATTGAGCCAATGAAAAAATAAGGTTTAGGTTGAAAAAATGGATGTAAATAATAAAATTAAATTAATTGCAATGTACTTTACGCAATATCATGCTATCCCTGAAAATGATAAATGGTGGGGTAATGGATTTACTGATTGGGTTAATGTTAAAAAATCAGAGCCATTATTTCCTGAGCATAATCAACCTCGTGTACCTTTAAATAATAATTATTACGATCAATCAGAAATTGATACTTTAAGGGAACAGGTAAAATTAGCAAAAAAATATGGTATTTATGGTTTTTGTCACTATCACTATTGGTTTGAAGGTAAACAATTATTAGAATCTCCTACAAATATTATTTTGGATAACCCAGATCTTGATTTACCTTTTTGTTTGTCTTGGGCTAATGAAACATGGTCTAGGCGCTGGGATGGAGAAAATCATAATATTTTAATTAAACAGACCCACCATCCTAAAAAAGAAAACTGGCAAAAACATTTCGATTTTTTGATTCGGGCATGGAAAGATGATAGGGCGATAAAAATTGATGGGAAACCTGTTTTTATTATCTATCGACCTCAGCTGATAGATAAGGTTGATGAAATGGTTCTTTTCTGGAAAGAACAGGCAATTAATGCTGGTTTGAAAGGTTTGTATATTATTCATCAATCAGCATATGAAATCCCTTCCATATTTTTACGTGAGTTTGATGCACAATTTTTATTTCAACCTTTCAATTCAATGAGCCGAGGAAAAGAAAAAGAAAATGGCAATCGTTTGTTTAATTATATTAAAAAGTGGATATATTTTTTAAGTGAAAAAAATAGCCTAACACGAGATCTTAGGCTTTACTTTAAAGAAAAATTACAAGGCGAACATATGTATGACATTCGAACATATAATGACGTATGGATGGAAATATTAAAACAGGATGTATCCTCGTGTATACCAAGTTATAAAGGAGCGTTTGTCGATTGGGATAATACTGCAAGGTATGGAAAACGGGCAACTATTTTTGATGGTGCAACACCACAGCGATTTGAGTATTGGTTAGGTAAACTAGTTGAAAAAGTTTCTGCTGATGATAATAGTGAGAAGCTGATTTTTATTAATGCCTGGAATGAATGGGCTGAAGGTGCTTATTTGGAGCCAGATACTTGTAATCAATATCAGTATTTAGAGGCTATTAATAGAGTAATGAATAGATATATATAAAAATATGTTGTAGATATGATAGTTGTTAACCCCCCACATAGATGATAATAAAACATGCTGGGGTATTAACTTATTTGATCGTAATAAGGGTAGAACCTTTGTTCATTTAAGTTTGTAAATTCATTTGACACTCTCCAACGTGTATAAGTATGTGTTTAAAAAAAGTCAGTATATGGCTTGTGATGGGTAATTATTTTGCGCTTAGTGTGTCAATAAGACTGAAAATATTTCCCAATTAAATTAAATGATTTAAAATCAGTTAGATACGTAATATTAATGAAGCTCACAATAGATACTTTTGTTATGTATTCATTCTTTTATGATTGAAGTGTGAGCCTAATATGGGGATAAGAGACACTTTTGGTCACTTTGGGATTGTTTTATTGGCGTTGGCTTATAGGCTACTTTAGATGTTAGCTAGCGGTCATTTGGTGATGCAGTAGGTTTAACTAGTAAACACTGGGCGTTATACTGAAGTAATTCGATATAGGATCACGTATTATAATTTAATGAATTTATCACTGCTGTCCCGTTAACTTATGAATAAGATGTTTTTATGAGGCCTATT
>CAZDEC010000036.1:0-30905 GCA_964504295.1 uncultured Thioalkalispiraceae bacterium | reverse complement strand
GATTTGCGAACTCAAGCGAATTGCCGATGATTGTCAGCGCAATAAAGAAAATGACACCGGAAAAGGCCGTTGAATACGTTGAATCAATCAGCCAAAGCCGAGCCTTAACGCACGATGAAAATTTGTTTTGTAATAAATTATACGAATTATTCACACTAGTCGTTGCTCCGGCAAAGAAAGCCAGCAGACCGACTAAAGATATGACAGCAACAAAATACACAGGTAATCGAGTTAGCTCACTTTTCCAATGCGAAGGTAAGTTAATTAAGAAATACCGCAAAAATATGAATTGGTACAAAATTAAAGGCCGTGACGAAACGGCTTTGTGTGGAGAATATTAATGGCAATCGTAACGCAAAGGAATATGGCGAAGCATCGAGGCAGACTTGCTAAGGGGCGGACAGTCTCTTATCTAAGAGTTGACTTTGACCTAGCATTACAAGCAGTGGTTGATGTGTTATTAAGGGCATCGACACGCACAGCTTTAAATAATGCAATCGAAGGGGTGTCGGCTAATAAATTTACCGCTCCAGAAAAGAAATTAATCGTTGCATTCGCATTCGACGAAGTGTTTGGGCAGGAGAAATAATGGCTACTTTACAACTTGATATTACTGACGGGTTCAGACCTTCTAATGCTAATGTTTGGTGGGAGCCGTACTCAGCTAAGGATGCGGGGGCAATTTTAGACCCACTTGTTCTTACTTACTCAAACTCAAGCACAAAAGACGGGGCTAACAACTCCTTTGTTGTTCCACAAAATTACGTTGGCACTGCTCAGTTAATCGTGCTTTGGAATGTCAACGCAACAACGGGTGATGCAATATTTGACCTGTCATATTTAAACCGTACTGACGCAGAAGATATGGGAGCAGCAGCTCAATCAACAACGGACACGGTGACTTTAACGACTGATGGCACGGCATTTAATCTCAATACGTCAACAATGACTTTAACGGCTAGCGACTTTGTAGCGGGCGATATTTCAATGGTTGAGTTATTTAGAGACACAGCTAACGCAAGTGACACCTTAGCAGCCGACCTAATGGTTCATAAAATAATCTTCCAGTACGCGGACGCATAAATGGCATTAACCTTCGTCAGTGGCGGGAGTAACAGAGTCGATTTCGGCAGTGCTGCGGCACTTGACGACTTAACGGCTTATACCGCTATTCTTTGTGTTTACCCCACCGACACAACATCAGGTCGAAGATTCTTTAATAAAGGTGCTGATAATAACGGTACTGCGGTTTGGTGGGATTGGTCAACAGCAGGTGATATAGCGTGTGTTTGTAATCGAGCGACTACTGATGCAACTGCAATAGCAACAAGTCCTTTAACGCAAAATGCGTGGCAAGAGCTTGCAGTTACTTACTCTAATGCGCTGGGTTTCAATGTTTATACCCGTCCTTTAACGGGATTATTTACCGAGACAAGTTATACAGGTACGCCGGTTGCTGGTTCAGGCGCACGATTAGACGATTCGGCCCAGTCTTTAATATGGGGTAATCGTGATGAAATCGATGCTGCGTTTGGTGGTGCGATTAGCTGTGCTAAATTCTTTAGTGCCAAACTCACGCTTGCAGAATTAAATCAACATGCTTATGGAGACCCACATCTTGCTTCTAATCTAGTTTATGCAGAATTAGGGTGGAATGGCACGGGCACTCAAATTGATTATTCGGGTAACGGGAATGATGGCGCAGTCACCGGCGCAACCGTCAGCGACCATGCGCCTACTATTAACCCCTTTAGAAATAAGCAAATGCTGCCTTATGTGGTGGCTGCGGCGAGTGGTGTAACCATACCAGTATTTATGAACCATTACAGAAATCAAGGAGCCGCATGATGTGGTTACGTCAAAGCACAGCTTCACAAGAGATATTATTAGGTACGTTTCATGACTCCACAGACGGAGACACAGAAGAAACCGGCCTAACTATCGCTAATACAGATATAAAGCTCTGGAAGAACGGAACGACAGCTCAGGTTAATAAAAATTCAGGTGGGGCGACTCATGATGCTAATGGGCGGTATTATGCTGTTTTAGATGCCACTGACTCAGATACTTTGGGAAATTTAGAAATTAATGTCCATGTAGCCGGAGCTTTATCGGTAAGACGAGAGTTTATGGTAGTCCCCGCTAATGTTTACGACTCATTAATTTTAGGCACGGATACTCTTACTGCTGACTTAACCCAAATTGATGGGGTAGCTCAATCCGCTACAGACCTAAAAGACTTTGCTGATGCAGGTTACGACCCAGCTACAAACAAGGTTCAAGGAGTTGTTCTGGTTGATACTTCAACTACTCTAACTAACCTCCCTAGTATTACCTCTAACTGGATAACAGCAGCCGGTATCGAAGCAAGCGCAATGGATGGTAAGGGCGATTGGAATGTTGGTAAAACAGGGTATAGCTTAACTCAGGGGTTCCCGACTAATTTTGCAGACCAAGCTATCACAGCAACGACAGGTCTTGTGTCGGTGGGTACTAACAACGATAAGGCGGGCTATTCAATATCCGGCACTAAGCAGACCCTCGATGCCTTAAATGACTTAACGGCTGCCCAAGTGAATGCAGAGGCAGATACCGCTCTAGCTGATTATGCCCCAAATACCGTAGCTCCGGATAATACCAGTATTACCGCTATACTTGCTGATACCGCCGATATGCAGCCAAAAATAGGTGCACCGGCCACTGATTTAAGTGCTGATATTGCCGCGGTTAAGGTTGACACGGCGGCCACGTTAGTTGATACAGGTACGACCCTTCCCGCTACACTAGGCTCGCCTGCTGGCGCTGATATGAGTACCGACATAGCAGCTATCAAAACTGAAACAGCTTCAATCCAAACAGACACCACTAATCTACGGGGTGTATTTAAGCAAAACACTGCTATCTCAAATATTGAATTTTTGATGATAGACTCAACAGACGATGTTTCTCCGATTACTGGATTAACCGTCACAGGGCAAAGAAGCATAGACGGCGGGGCGTTTGCTAATGTCTCGGGTACGATTGCAGAAGTTGGATCGGGAATATATCAATTTGATGCCCTAGCTGCTGATACGAATGGCGGGGTGATTACTTATAAGTTTGCTGCTACTGGTGCGAACGACCGATTTGTAACTATCCATACAACAGCATGATAATTCACTGGCAACAAGACAGAACAAGGGGGAATGCCCCTGCACACGTTATATTAAATAGGAGCATCTCGAAGGCGTATGATTCGGCTGCGTTAGTTGTCATCTCAGAAAAATCTAGCAAGGTCAGACGCTTTATTGTAAACACGGGTCGAATGGGATTAAGATAAGTGCTATTATTATGAAAAATGAGGAAATATTATGGCTTTAATGATTATAACCGAATACTCACGCATTGCCGGTGATGGTGATGGGCATATTGTTCAGGCTGGAAAGCATGATGGGTATGAAACGGTGCAGCAAATAACTTACACGACAACCGCAGCTCAATCCGCTGCTTTTGCAGCGACAACTAAGTTTATCCGCGTTAATTGTGATGGCGCGGCTTATTTGCAGTTTGGTGACAACCCTACTGCGGTAACTCTAACAGATACCCCTGTTCAAGCTAACACCCCTGAGTTTTTCGGTGTTACTGGTGGGCAAATAATCTCAGTGGTGACATAAATGATTGGTTTAAAACAAACAAACTTTCGCACTGTGACAATGCCTTCTTCGGTGACAGAATTATCCGCACTTATCGACTTTCTCAATAATAAGAAAGAATATGAAAAGCAGTTATCTGAACTCAAAAAACTAACAAGTGAAGCTAACGAAGCTATCGAGAGTGTAGGTAAGGCTAAAAAAATCAATGATTTACTGCTTGAGGCTGAAGCGGTTAATAACACTGCGAAAGCCGAAGCTGAATCTATGAAAGCAAAAGCTAAATCAGCACTTAAATCGGCTGAATCCAGTGCAGAGACTATTCTAAAAGATGCTAAGTCTAATGCTTTATTAATGACTACAGAGGCGGAAGCTATTAAAGGTGGGACGGCTGACTCCATTAAGAAACTTCGTCAAGATCAAGAAGTAGTTGCTTTACAGCAAAAGGATATTACTGACCGCAGCGCCGATTTAGATAAGCGAGAAGCGGATGTTGAAAAATCTGAGTCTGAAATAGAGCGTAAACGAAAGGTTTTATCACAACTTTAATAAAACACCAATAGCCCCTGATACATCACTCGACAGTTATTATAGGCATTAATTGCACCAATATGGCTCAATAATACGTCATTCGATAAGCCGGTCTTTAACATCGGCAAATCATCAAAAGTCGCTACTCGGTACTTATTGGGCAGCTCTATCTCTGGTATCTCTAAGGCTTTCGGTTGCGAGCTGCAACTGATTAGCGTCATAGCAAATACGATTATTAGGATTTTCTTTAACATAAACTTTCACCTTCTTAATAATGACTTTACCTTTAGCGCGGCTCATAGCCTCTTTACGGGCACTTTCTACGGCTAACTCTAACTTGCTTTGCCATTCCTTAGATTTCTCCTGTATGGCTATCTCATACGCCTCAGTAGTCTTTACAGCCTCTACTTCACCACGTTTATAATAACCGGCGTAAAAAGCAGCCATTAGGGCTAGTACAGCGGATATGCCTGCAATGACCTTAATCATCGTTTTAACTCCCCGTAGTCTCGTAAAAGCTCTTTCTTGTATTGAATATCTAACTGCGAAGCCTGTTTGTTAGACTCCAGATATTCAATGCGGCGTATTTCACGCCTTAATTCTTTCATTTGTATTTTACGGAACTTCTCATTTGTCAGGGCTTGATATTGTGAGAAGTCAGCGGAATAAGTGTATCGGGCATCCATGAAGAAATAGCTCGACAAGACCATGCCGATTAGGGTTAAAACACCGATAATCTTAGCTATCATTTTTCACGTCCTGCCACGTTGAGAATGAATAATAAGCGGTTAAAACAAAAGTAATAAAGGTGTAGTAAGGCATAGCTAAGTCTTTTATTTGTGGATATTTCACATAAGCAATAGGAAATATTACCAATCCAAAGATATAGGCAGATATAGCCATCTTTCGGCGTACAGCCCACTGCTTTTTAATTTGATCACTTGTTGCCATAAATTAAATACCACAATCCAGCGATTGCGCCTCCGATTAAGGTTAACCACTTCACCCCCTTACCTATCCACCCTAAAACAGTAAAGAAGCCTTTTGATGACTCAAAGATACCTAGAAGCTGCGCAATGCTTTCTTTAATCTCGGTCATTTCATCACGGAAAGCGGAAACATCCCCGCTTATCTTCTCCATTTGCTGACCTACTTCTGTTTTACACGCTTCCAAATCTTCACCTAATGCATCTATTTGCTCTTGCACAACATAGCCTTTTATATTATTTCGTAATGATTGCCGTCTTTGTATCTCCCACCCCAACGACAAAGTTCATGCTGAGCTTCCCACCATTCACCTAATTCGGTATGGTCAGAAGTCTTAGCCATAAATTCTCCATCCTTGAACAAGTTTAAATCTATTGCGCATTTTAGCTTATGGTTTGAATTAGCCTTACCGTAACCTATTTTCTTCCCTACTTCGCCATGCACTCTCGGGTCACGGAATAAATCACCACCTCTTATTTCAAAGCCTAGCTCATGGGCTTTGTCGATTAATCTCGGCAAAAGCCGCATGAATAATTCTTGCTTCTTCCCTAGTTTCATAAGTAATAGACCACTTGACAAACCGTTATTCCCAACCAAGAAGCAGATAGCACATGCCCCATCAAGTTATGCTTGTTTTTAAAATATAGATAATAGCTAACTGGATTCATCGTTAATACGACAAAGGATGTAAACCCAATAGGATATGAATACCACTTCGGCACGAAAGCAATCATGTTTTTAGCGAGTTGAATACCTGATTTAAGCTTATGGTTATAAGATTCGGCTTCGCCATAATCAATATCATGCACTATACAAGCAGGCTCATAGCCTAGTTTGTGTAATAGTTTGTCTATAAAGGGAATTGAGCAGCTCAAGTTAACCTCCACTTAATGTATATAATCATTATATAAACCTAGTAGACATGCTTCTTATGAATGTTTCAGTCCCGCCTTCACGATTAAGTTGGATATTAATTGTTAGCCATCCTGATGAGGCAGATACATCGAGAGTACCTTCAGTTGTTTGCGCGTAAGTTAAACCATTAACCCCTGCTGTTGTACCAGCTACAGCCGCAACTATTCGTAAAGAATTATCTTGTCCTGATGTTGCATTTCTTAACCACCCAACATAGGCTAACGAAGTGGCCGAGCTAGGAACATAAATAGACATTGCATATATCGTATTCCATCCCGAAGCAGTAACGGACGTAAAATCCCCTACCACTGCAAATAATGTTTGTTGGTTTAGACCGGCCGCTATTTCTGTTTGTGTTACAGAGGATAGGAGGGCTAGTGACCCCAACCCTAAATTAGTTCTGGAAGTTGCTGCGCTAGCAACATCCGATAAATTATTAGACCCCAGCATCCCTTTATTTGTTGCGATCAAACGCCAATCGCCGGTAGCGTATTCATAAAAGACCAAAATATCACCAGCGGCGGTTGTTATATCATTACCATTGGGAAGAACTAAGTCTGTCGCATGGTGGGTTAAAGTTAAGATTCCATCAAATTGTAGAGTTACCTGAGCCCCAACTCCTTTTGTCGCAATAGAAGTTATAGTTGTTGTGCCTGTAATATCAAATGCATTACCATCACCTAAAGTCAGAGCGGTTGCACTTGCAACATCAACCCCCTGCCGGAGTGTAACGCTTCCTGTGAAGGTGTTGTTTCCTGTGAAGGTGTTGCTTGCATCGTTTTTAGTTGTGGCGGCATCATATGCTTGAACTGTAGAGCCTAAGTCACTATCATCAAGTACATTATTAGCCCCTTGATTAATTACTGCGCAAGTTAAATTGTCTGCATAAGATGGGTTGATCAAGATAAAATTTGTGCCGTCATGAACAACATCAACAACACTATCAGCCTGAATTTGACCGTCAAGTGGATCTGAGCCATCAGCTAATTTAATGGATGCCGCTCCTATTCCGCTAAAATTAACTGAGCAATCCCCTGCATTATCCACGTCAGCAATGAACTGGTATCTCTGTTTTGCTGCATAAGCGGGAGGGGGTAGGGGTAACGAAACAACATAAGCATCTACACCTGAGGCACTTGTGCTCGCGTGAGATAAATCATTAGTTACAATCTGAGAGGCGGAAGCATAATCAGTTAAAGCAAGTGCATTTCCTACCCCAGTATGGCGGTAAGTTGCCATTGGTAAGTTAGCAGTAACAGTCGTCTGCCCATCTTTTGTGATAACAGTTGTTAAGCCTGATGCGAGGTCGTTAATGACCGCATTGTATTTTGAGCTATCAATTACCGTACCTGTAACAGCAGGGAATGAAGCTGCTGGCGCACTGAATGCTCCCGATCCATTAAATGGCATGGGTTCCTGCCTTTACTTTTATATGGTAATTCATTACTGCGCTCCTCTTGCTGCTGGTTGTACGCCAGAAGAAATTAGTACCTTGCCTAAAATATCTTCTGCAATAGCACGCTTTGGATCTCCTTCTGGAGACTTTAATATTCTCGCGAACTCGTCTGGATCATTCATTATTTCACCTAAAACACGTTTGTATTCACCTGATTTATCAGTACCTATGCGCCTTAAAACAGCGTTTGCAATAACAACAGGTCTTGATAATATATGAGGGAGACTAAATCTTGACTCGCCTCCCATCTTATTTAAAACAGCCTCAGAACTTGAGGCCATCTTATTGTACTTAGCTTGATTCATTATCTCATCTACGACCTTATTAGTCATTCCAGCTTGCTGCTTTCCTTGCGCTTTCTCTAACGTGTCGTAAATTGTTTCTCCGGTTGCTTTTTTAATTGTTCTTGGAGCATTTCTAACGGCGGTGGCGAATTTAATCCCGCTTTCATCGCCCGCAGAATTAATCAAAGCTTCTCTTAATTCTTTACTGATTTGCATTCGGTTAATAGGAGTCATTCCTTTAGCGTGAGCTTGTCTAGCCTCATCATAAAGTGGGTTTTTCTTGCCCATCCACTTAACTAATTTTGTTTTCGCATCATTTACAACCCTTTTTTCAGCAGCATCTAATGCATCATCGCCTGATTTTTTAAGCTGTTTATCGAGGCCAAATTTAACTTGCTGTAAAAACTCAGTTAAGTTTTCTTTTGGGTTGATCCCTTTTGCTTTAGATAGTTTCGTTGCAGTTTTGAGTGCATCAGAGACATAAGGGTTATCAATAATACCCATTAATTCTTGATCGCCGGAAATAGACTGTTTCCACGCCTTATCATAATTCGATTTACTCATAGCTTTAACTTTGGCCTTTTCTGCCGTAATTAAAGCATCGTCGCCCACTCCAAGCGCCTGCTCTCGTCTTAGGGCTTGTCTAGCCATATTTGTTTTAACAACATCCCCGCTTTGCGCTGCTTTTTGCAAGTCTTTCTCAAGACGGACAATGTGGTCGCCATAACTCACCGGCTCGCCCATTCGTTTAGCTTCTCTATTAGCTTGCGCTAATGCTTGACCAACAGTAGGACGATTTCCGGGGACAATTTCTTTAGCTTGCCCCATTGCGTAGATAATTTTGTCTTTATCTGTGCCTGCCTGCTCTTTAATAAAAGCAGAAACATCGTCTTTTATGCCTTTTTTGCTAAAAGGTCGCCTTGCCATGCGGCCGCCGCGAACCATCCCGCCAATAGCAGGTATAGCCGCTCCGCCGGTCATGCCTACGCCGCCTTGAACTGCTTTTGTAGTCCAGTAATCGTCGGCGTAAACAGGCTGAGAAACGCCTAGTGCCGTGCCCTCTGTCGCCCCTTGAGTCATTTTACCTAAAGTTGATGCTCTCATTGGAGCTGATATAGCAGCAACAGATGCGGGGCTTGCTATATTTCCAGCTATTCTTGCCCAGTCAAAGCCGTCCTCCCCTTCTGCTTTACGCCGAGACTGATATTTTCTTTCTTGAGACTTTATTGCTGCATCGAGGACGGTTTGCTGTTCTCCACTACCCACTATTCGACCATCAACTATTCTAGCCCTTTCTTTAGGCATGTACTGTTTCATGCGGGTAGGCAAAGCCTTTTCGGCTAGCTGCGCTGCCCCTGCGGCCGGATCGGTCATGCCGGTGAGAAATCCACTTTTTGTCTGGAATTGAAATACACCTTTATCCTCTGCCTCTTTTTCTTTTTCAAGGCGTAATCTAAACTCAAATTCTTGGTTTTGGCTCATTACTGCATCGCCTTCCATTTTTGGTAGGCATCCTCCTTAACTTGGTCTTTGTATTCAAGACCGGTTTGTATTTTCTTTGGCTTCTCTGGATTAGTCAGCTCCATCTTCATTGCTTTTCCTATTTCATCATAAGAAAAATCATCTCCAAGTTTTTTAGCGGCATTTTGACCCCTTCGAGCCTCTCTATTAAATATTTGCAGAGCTTGATCAAGGAGTCTTATATTGCTTTCAACGGACGACCCAAATCCAGCTTCGATTCTTTCAAGTTTTGCGCCTTCTCGCTCGGTAAATTGAGCGCCAAAAGTAGGTCTTAATTGAGCTAACACGGCTTTACCAAGATTAGCTGATAACTGTCCTTCGTCAGCGCCTTCAACACCAAGCCATTGCTTTGCTCTTAGTAAAACAGAATTAAATCCACTCGTCCTTATGTCACTAAGTAAATCCTTGGCTCTTTTAGTTGTTGTCATTGAGTCTGCTGCGGATATACCATCATTAACCCATGTTTGGTATCGTTCGATTTTACCACCTTCTGTTTTCTTTCCGCCTTCTTTTGCGCCAGATCTCAGCCGCTCCATCCTTGGGTCTTTAGGGGAGATTCTTTCAACTTTACTCGGTAAATATTCGCCAGTTCTATGGTCAAAAACCTCTGTCTTTATGGATGGCCTCCCCGCATCGTCATAAATAACACTTTCTTTAGGAGAGAAATAAGGTCTACCAGAAGATGCGCCACCTTTATTCTTCATTAACTGCTGCATCATTGCTTGAGCAGGCTTACTTTTAGATAAATATGGGTCAGTTGCCACGCTCATAGCGGCGCCAGTTGGATCGGCTTGCACAGCAGGAGTAGGGGGGCCAAATTCACCCTCACCCATTACCTCCTCTGGTGCCCCCGTATACTGCTCCATTGTTGACTTCATTGCATCTTGAATACCAACGGCCTCTTTTGTGTCTAAAGCTTGTTGTTGAACATCCAAACCAGCCATTCCCTTTTTAGCCATGTAAGCCTGCAAAAGCGGAGACAGTGAAGAAACCAAGCTATTCGGTACAGCCCGACCCGAGACAACCTGAGTGCCTTGTGGTGTCATGGCTCGCTGAGTCATCGCCTCCATTAATTTGCGGCGGCGCGCAATCTGCTCTCTTTCTATGTCGTACATGATAGCATCCTGTAATTAACCGCCATAAAGCCACTCTTAAAAGTAATAACGGCTTTAGGTAGCACCTTAATTAAGTCTTGAGCCATAACGCCGACGTGACGTTTATCATTCCATAGATAACTAAATTCATAAACAGGAATGCCGAGTCTATGAGCCCCAACTTCAATGATGTTTTTCTTTAATCTTCGATCTGAAGTTGAGATCCACGCTGCTAATGCTGCTGCTGCTGCGCCTCTGCTCTGATTTGTTTGAGAGACATCAGCATTATATCCAGCCATATCATAGGCACTTTGTTGCCCTACTGCCCCAGAATAGTCTGCTCCTGCCGAGGCACTTTGATTGCCATAACTACCAAATTGAGGCATGTCAACCTGAGAGCCGGTACGGAAAGCATTAAATTCATTCAATGGAGTTTGTCGATTCATCAGCATTTCCTGAATCATCTTTCCTCGCGCATCACTCTCTGCGCCATACTGAGCCCCTGCACCCGCAAGGGATGACTGATATTCTCGTCCTGCTTGGTCGCTTGCTGCAATTTCAGCTTGTTGTCTTGCATCAGTCTGCTTGTAATCAAGCTGCTTCATTTCTCGCTGCCACGCCTCACTTCCCGGTGATATGCCTTGAGCAATTAAATCAGACCTAGCCTTGTCTTTGTCATACCCTACTTGCTCATCAACACGATTTAGCATTAAATCCATTACACGGCTACGATTTTCACCATAAGTACCGGGGCTTTGATATTCAGGGCGATTAGCATCAACCTCAAATTTATTTTGAAAAACCCCGCCTAATTGATTCATTCCTTGCTCGCCTAGAGCAGCCATGCCGAGTCGTGCACGAGTATCAGCGTCAAATATTTGCTGCCCTTCGCCCGAAAGATTAATCCTTGATTCCCATGAATCTGGGTTATTTGGGTCTTGCTCCCATATGCGAGAGCCGTATGGAGTATATTCGTCAGGTCTATTTGCCTGCGTTGCGGAACGCTGGGCTTCGATATTACCTTCTGCTGTGGCCTCTGCTGCACCCGTATAATCCGGCGCTGGAGGAGGGCTAGGGCTACACATCTTGATTCTCCTGTATTAACTTGGAGTAGTTAAAATTAGTCTTATTATACCCCAAATAATTAATTATTTTTTCTACGCTATTTCCTATTCTCGAAGATACCGTTATTTCCTTTGCGCCTCGCTTAATCATCTCTTTTTCCATAAAATTATAGAATCTAATAGCGTTCCTGCCTTTCCTGTATTCAGGTAGTAAAAACCAAGCATCCTCTGTCGCGACTAACTGCTGTGTATGCATCGACGGCATTAGATACATCCCAAAATTGCCAACTAATTTACCATCAACCCTTGCAGTGAACATAAAGAAAAACCCTCTGTCATTGTAATCAAAATACCGCTCTTTATCGGGATTAAACTCTGCCCCATGATAATGCTTTGATTCCGTATTATGCTCGATAGCCTGAGCATAAACCTCATCCCAGCAATCCCTAAGATTCTCAAGGGCAAATTTCACAAAATACCACCCATTTCATAGACATAATCATTAGCGACCCAGTGAACTTCAAGCGAATTAGTCTCTATTTTTAGCCTACCCGATACATTATACCCAATATAACTAGCAGGAGACCCCCATTTTCGGATAACCTCTAACCCAGAAGTCCAAAAGGCTGCATCCCATAGCGCGGTATCCCATACTGCGCTTGTTGTGGTGGAAAAAGAGGCAACCCCTGTTGTCTCAGTATCGCGAAAATCAGTATCAATACCTGTTAAAAATGAAATATCACCATCAACTTGCAACATCGGCCTGAACATTGTAAATCTCTTTTGTTGATTAGCATCCCCCATGTAATTAAAAGCAGTGCGTCCTTCTGCAATAATATTACCCCCATCATCATCTTTTCCAGCCCACGCCTTATAAACAGCCGTACCACTACCAAAATAGATTTCATCATTAAATTCAGCAAAGCATTCTGCATCCCACGAATCAAATTCGCACCATGCTTTTGTCACAGTATTCATCACGTATTGTTTGTGCTCACCACCCTCAGAGATAGGAATATTGAAAATAAGGGCATTCTGCAAAGGGTATAAAATTGCTTCCCACCCAAAATTAGATCCATATGAAGATGCTTTTTTTGTAAATTCATCTTGAATCTTATTAGTGGTTGCCGACCAGTTATCAATATCAGCCTTTTGAATAGACTTAATCAGGGGGAATGCGCCATTTTGAGTGATTGCGATTAAGTCTCCGCCATATTTAACAAATGACCTACGGCCTAATGGTTTTCCAACAAAGTAAACCCCAGCTAACACCCAGTCTGCCGCAGAAGAAGGATTTGTCCCTCTGTAGACGATAACCTCGCCTTGTGAAGTCATAAAAACAGCCGCGTCATCAGGCCCATCACCGGAATCAAAAGACCATGTAGCCATCCACATGATATAACCACCCTCTTTACAAAAAGGGGATAAGTCGAACTCTGTTAAAGTCCCGCCAGCCGCATTAGCAGGCAAATACCAAAAGGATAATGTGTCTCTCTCAATAAAGAATAACCGTCCTTTATACACATTAACATGTACTATCCTCGACAGCGTTGGCCCAGCCAGTGAAGGTGATGAAGCGCCGGTAATCGTTGTGAATGTTGATCCATTATAGTAAATAGGTGAATCTACTCCATTAACCATAACCAAATAATTGTTTGTTCCATCCCCAAAATTAACGTGCTGGAAACGTCCATTTGTAACAGTAACAGACTGAGCTGAAGCTGCGCCAGCGGCAGATACATCCCAAATATCATTAGAATCAGCGGCAAACATTTTATTGTTCCCATTCATTCCATTGTAGACCATTAAGGATTCAGTGGTCGCTGTAATTCCGGTTGAATAGGAAGAGTTGCCACCTCTTAACTGGCAATCAGTCGTTGTTGGGAAGAAATTAAGCAGCTTAACAGCATCATTCGGACTCATGTTTGCAAGAGAGTCGCGAGCATTCCATCCCCCCGTTGGGGACGATATACTGAAAACCGCGCTAACTTGTTGCTTTGCGGTATTTCGGCTGCGTCTAGGCTGCCTCATAGTACCCAGTTTCCTTGATTAACAACAATGCCGGGGGATTTCCCTTGATCGCCATCACTCATATTCAGAACTTGTTTTAAGCCTTGACGGGAAAGCGCATCTTTAACCATGTACTCATAAGATGAAAAATCCTCTGCATATTCCAGCCCTTTTTCCTTCTTCCAGCGCCATCTCAATCCTTTGAGGAGTATCTCCTTTGGCAAAAGCGGAACATCGGTATCAAGATTGAAGTACTGAGAATAAGTCGTACCATCAGCGCCTAATATCCAATTTTTACTGATATATTCAAATGCCCAAGTATTTCCTGCGGACGGGCTTGGGGTTGAAATAAGGTTATCCCCCCTTATTCTTGCTCGGTATCGCGGGGCTGTTGCAGCAAATCCCTTTTCTGCTTGCCAATCAACGGCATCAATGACCAAGACAGGCAGGTTATCCGTCCTGTCCCATATTGTCATATTTTTTATATACCTAAATCCATTTGCAGCAATGGTATTAATGTCGCCTTGAGATTCTGCTGCTAAAGTGGTTAGAGTGGCCTCATTGATTAAGATTTGCCACTCACCTCGGCTAGCTAAGTCGCTACCTTCCTCCTCTAATAAAGCAAGGATTTGCAGCACTTGATCGTCTGTTGATCCTAATACAGATGTTGGCGAAGGGATATTAGATCGCTTGCAGTGACGCTGTACTATTTCCAACATACTCATAATTTATTCCTTTAGTTTTTTACGTATACCCGCATCTTTTGTCATGTGATGAGGCTTTTTACCAAACTTTTCTGTGTAAGCCTTTACTAACTCAGGGTCTTGTTTTTGTAGTTCAAATTTAGGCTTCTCAGCAGGACTTTCATCTATAACATCTTTGGCCGATATTTCTAATGGGTTTGAGGCTAATTCAGGCTTAGAAGTTTGCGCTCCCTGCCTAACCATAAGATTAATCTGATTTTGCAATGATTCAATTGTGCCTTCTAATTGGCCCATTTTAGCCTTTAAAGAAGCATTTTCCTCAACAACTGAGCCGACATCATTAGATGCTTTTAAATAAGCCTGAGCCTTGTTACGAAGCTCCATTCCACCCATTCCGAGCCGCCTTAAGGCTTCATCATTAGCAATCGCTAAATCTTCAATAGTACGACAACCAGCATTAACAAGATTTTGAACTTGAGCAGGCGATATTGCTGCCCAGTTTTTAACAGAAGTACCATTTAAAGGGATTTCTTGACCGCTTTTCCACGCTTCATACGCTTCTTTATACGTACGCATCCATTTCTCAGGGACGCGGTTATTACGTACATTTTCCTCAAGACTTTCAAACCAGCCGTCTACTTTTCTTTCAACGCAATCTTTAGAGTAAGGCGGGGTAATTAAAGCCCAGTCCTCATCTTTTGCAACATAATGCCCTGCTTCTAAGGAAGCTGCTTTATCTGCAATAGCGCGTGTTTCAAACCGTACGTATGCTGGTCGCTCTTCGCGTTCAACTAAATCACTCATAGCCATGTTTTTTCTCCTGTCTGGATTAAAAAAGGGGTGAGGGAGCCGAAGCTCCCTCGGTATTACTTAGTCAGGGCAAGTTAAGAAAACAATCTTAGCGGAAGCATCAACTGCTGTCGCGCAAACGAAATCTGTTACTAATGCCGAAACATCTAAAGTACCATCGGTAGCACCGACAGCGGTTAAGGCATTACCATCAGCACCCGCTGTCAAAGCGGTTGTTAATGTTGCGTTGCCTTTAGTTTGGATCCAACCATAGCCAGTATCAGCAATAACGGCCTGGAATACACCAGCGCCTATGCCACCTGAATCGGTTACATCCATTGTTACAATATCAACTTGACCGGCAGAAGCGCCTGAAACCGCATAGTAATAACATGCATTACCTGCGACAGAGGCTACATTACCCGCGCCATTGTTGAATTGAACGTATTTGTACTGCTTGCCATCATAGTCCGTATGCACAGTGCTCAGAGCGAACTCAGGGCCTTCTGCATTCGTTGCTACATTGTCAAGTTTTACACCTGCAATATAAGACATAATATTTCTCCTGTTAAGCTAAAGCTACGCCTTGCTGGTTACGGTTACTCAATGTCAGGTTGCCCATCCATAGAATCGGAATCACAACGCCATCTTGACTGATAGGTCGCTGCTCATCCATAATCTCCAAATCAGCGTCACGATGAACACAAAGACCGAAGTATTCTGTATTCAGCATATAACAATGATTAGCGGGGATTCCAGAGTTACCATCAAATAGCACGTCAGCGCCTTTATATTTCAGTGAAACTAAGCCGCCATCCGCTTTAGAGGCAGACATATAGCGTTTCAATGAAGTTTGAGAAGTTTCAAAGTACTGGTAGTAGGTATTATCCATTACAATCAAATCTGGTTGATCGTCAGGGCCACGGTCTAAACCTAACCACAAAGGCAACATCATTGAGTTTTCAATAGTTGTTGAGCCAGGGGTTACAGAGTTAGCAGCAGCACTAAAAATCTGATTTTGCCAAAATGGGTAAGTTGTTGAGTTAATTCCACCGACTGTACCAGTGCCAGCATCAGAAACAAGTGCTTGCAAACCATTTATTTGGTTAGTTGCAGTGCCATCTGAGTAAACATCAGTAGAGAAGTTGTTATTAAAGGTACGAAGTGCATTCTTAATCCGGCTTTTAGCTAAATTAACAATACGTGATTCACCTGAGTTGATACGCAATTCACGACCACTCGCAACAACATTAATTGCAACTTGTCGCCATTGATATTCGGCAGCACTGATGACATCAGAAGCCGAGATATTCAATGTATCCCAATCACTGTAACGTTGGTAAGTGCTGTTTTCTGCGTAATCAAGAGGCGTAGCGATTGTTAAACCGCCGTCTTCGCGTTGATAGTTTCCGCGCTTCATTAAATACTTAACGAGCGCATTGCGATTAGAGATATTATCTTTAATCTCTTTTCGGTGCTTACGGAACGTAGTTGACACTAATTCCGTAAAGGTATTGTTGGGTGATGCCATGAGCAATCTCCTAATTAACGGGTTTTAATTAACCACGACCTTTAATTTCTTTCATCGTAGCCTTTAGTGTGTCCTCAATCGTTCCAAGTGACCCTGTAGGGGCATTTTTGGTGTCTCGACTTCTGACGTTTGCGGCTTTCGCCTTTTTAGCAGTTTCGGCCTTTTTACGCGCCTCATCAAGTTGTGCCGCACCTTTTTCTTGCTGTATGCGATTCATCTCTTTTTGGCGAGTAATGGGGTTAGCCCATACTGATTTTTCATACGCATCCTCTAAAGAATACCCAGCAGTGATTAGTTGCGCAATATCACTCTCGATTTCCTCAAAATAAGGATGAGCTTCATTTGAGGCAAACTCCTCTACCTCTTGAACGACTTGTTCTCTTGCTGACTGTAAGTCGGCTTGAGTGCGTTCATTTAAAATATTTCTTACTCCATTAATCTCATCCTGTAAGGATTTAATTTGTGGATCGACTTCTGATTTTTCGCCATTCAGGTTTAACCCATACGAATTAGCGAGTTGATTCAATAGTGCTAGTTTATCATTATCTGGCGCTGTGTCCATTTGATAGTGAATCGCCATTAAATTCTTAACGGCTGCTAACTCATCCATTCCCTTTTTCTGTAAAAAGTCATGGTAAGGAGTCATTACATCACGAATTGACCGGCCTAAGTTAGAATCGCCTCGATCAACGTCAAGACCTTCTTTCATTTGTTCTTCGCGTGTCTCAATGTACTCTTGGACAGCAGGATCTAATTTTGACCACTGCTCATGCATATCCTTTTTCCATGATACGGGCGCATCTTTTTCCTCAGCGTCAGTTTCTTCAGTAGTATCTTCTGTCTTTTCAGAGGGTTCATCCGTAGCCTTATCGATAACTTCTTCTGGCTCATCTTCTTCGGACTCCTTTGGTTCAACACCAAAAATGTCTTTACCTAAACTGTCAACGGCACTTTCCATATCAATACCGTGGCTTTCTTCGGTCGACTCTTCTGATATTTCCTCGGATACTTCTTCGGTTACTACTTCTTCAATCGCGCTGTCTGCGGTCATTGTGACGCTCCTCTGTGGTATTCTAAGTTAGCGCCAGCCGCCAACTCTTTTTCTAAACTTAATCTTTTGTCGGACGGCATTTTTGATATTTCTCGTTCAACCGTCTCATCTACTGCCTTTTCTAAAGCGGCTTCCTCAACTTTCATGTTTCGGGTGGATTCCTGCCTTAGAGAAGACTCATAAGGAACACAGTCATTCCTAGCCATATCCTCAATTCTCTTTTTCTTCGAGGTGATGGGGCTACCATCTATCGGTGACTCGTAATCCTCAAATGCTGGAGTAATCATTGCGGTTGTAACTTGTCTTTTAGCCTTTTCGCCGCATTCGCATGTTTGAGGCAGATTATATTCCGCCACCTTTAAAACAAGTTCAAATTTATGCCCCTTGTTGCATAAAAAGCTATACAGTGGCATTTAACTTCTCCATCCTCATTGCTGTTTTATCCAGCATTGATTGAATTTCTCGCTTATGTTTCTCCATTTCATTATCCATTTCACTTGAGAATGTGTTTTCAGCCATTTGTTGCTTTTCATCATCTAGTTGCATGGTCATTTTTAATTTTTCTTCGGCTAATTTCTTCTCAAAGTCAAATTGCATCTTATCCATTTCTAGTTGGCGATACTGGGTATCAAGTTCTTCTCCGGCTTTTTTCTTCTCATCTTCAAATTTCTGTTTTTCTTGCTGAAATTTCTTCTGGGCAGCAACAGCTTCTTTATTTTCTGGTGGTTTAGGGGCGACCATTTCCTTGAGTTGATCTTCAACCTCACGACCAAATCGGTAACGCTTCACAATAGACAACATCATAGCTTTAGCCGCATCGAATGGCATAGCCCCCTTTTCTACCATTGGGTAGATACCATTTAAAAGTTGAGCGAAGGCATTCATAAATTCAGCGATATTCTGCTTATCCTCAGTAGCCTCAACGTCTAAAGTTGAGTTAGTCTCAATATCTAATCGGTAAGAGCGCCAGTAATCGTCTTTCAATAATTTTAAAATGTCCTCCCACGCGGGTAATTTCATTAAATCCATTGCTTTTTGGACTTCTGGGTGGTCTTGAGGCATTTTTTGCTGTTTTGCCATTTGAAGGAATTGTTTTGCGCGTCCTTTCTCTTGCTCCATTGGTAGCGGCATTCCTGTGATTTTTCGCCATACTTCTGGATCGAACTTCAGGACAGCGACTTCAAGCATCATTTTCATTGAGTCTAGGGCGTAGGATTGAACGCGTTTTTGCAATCGTTTAAGGCGCATTGTGCCCCATGCTTCTTTAATCTTTTGAGCGCCAAGTGTCTCAGAAGCCATTGATTGACCGCGAATAATGTCAGAAATCCCTGTAATCTCATAAATCACTCTTTTTGCGCTTTCTCGGGCTTGGTAAAGTTGTTGGGCAACCGCTGTCAGCTCTGCGATTGGTAAAAACCAGATACTTTTGCTAAATCCGCCCTCATTTAGAATAGAGGTGTTTTCAGCAGGCACAAGGGCGTTATCATCTTCTTTAAGGATAGACTCTATTTCAGTTCCCAATGACCCATCATAGACGCCCCTAACCTTAATAGCCTCAATGACGTTGTTCAATCTAAGCTGAATACGGTTTAGCTCTTTCGCCTGATTTTCATACATCTTGTAAGGGGCGGTGGGAGTTAAACTGCCTGTTTTACGTAAAAACTGGATAGGCTCAGGGCAATTAAAGAATCCGGTTAATTCTAGTGGGTCGTCATCTTCTTTTAGATAATCATCGTATTGAGCGGAAATATAGAAGACCTTTCTTTCTTGTTTACACCAAACTTGATAAATAGTGGCGGTTTTACGCTTCCCTTTGTTTTTATCTTCCTCAAAGTCATCCTCGTCGTCAACATCCTCACCTTCAGTATATTTTAGCTCTTTATACTTTTCTGGGAATAATTCTTTAGCTTCTTCTTCGTCAATATAGATTTCATACGCCATCCACGGCACGTTGACCCATTTTTTAGCGTACCCGAAGTAAACTCTATCCCAGCAAGCGGAATCCATTGAAATGGTTTGGTTTTTAACTTGAGGAGGGACTTCCTCTTCGCCTTCCTCGGCTTCAAATTCCTCTATATCGCTATCATATTTAATGGAAGAGATGCCGCGACCGGGCAAAAGGGCATCAAGGGTTGCGTCGAGCATGGCATCTTCAAACTTACCATTACCGTCCAAATCAGTGTCAATCAGGTACTCTAGCATCCGCTGTGATGCGGTGGCGGCTTGTTTACCTAATGGATCTTCATCCTTAAACCTTCTCTGAATAACCGGACGAGGAACGCTAGAAAAAAGAGCAGGAAGCATAACCTCGGTATTAGAATAAAGAATATTGAAAGGAGTTTGTTCTTCCCCTTCGTAAATATCAATGATTTTCCCGCCATCATCAAAATATTTCTTCTCTCTCTTTTTTGCTTGCTTTATTTCTTCGAGCCAGACACTAACTGTTTCCATATTCTCTTTCTCTGCGTTTTTTAGCAAAATGGGCTTTCTTTAACGTACCAAAGTCTACACTAGTTACATTACCTTTGTTAAGCCTTTGAATTAAAGAAGGCTCTACCTCTATATTAGACGATTGCTTCCACGTTATCGACAAATAACGGAAGGCATCAGCCGCGTGACTATTATCATCATGCACCGGCTCGTCTGAGAATTTCTTTAAATCTTCATTGTATTTACGGTGGTAATTCTTCAGTCTCTCTACCGCGACCTCACATTTCGTTTTATCGAAATAACAGCGTGGGAATGTTGCTCGGGCAGCTTGTATGCCCTTATCCCGCCCCATATTCGGGGTTAATCGGAAATTACCGACCTTCTCAGCAATAAGCTGTTGAATAATGGATTTACCTCCCATTCCAAGACGCGTTGGTTTTGCGTCATGCGGAACCCAATGTGTACCGTAAACGTACCCATATTCTTTCTGTTTTTCACGTAACATATCTCCCATCTCAGGGATTTCTACGAAATTATCTTCCCAGAAGTCTATTATATGGATTTCAGACCCTATCATTTGGTAGAAAAATATAGAAGTATAGTCATCCCGACCTAAATCCCACGCGGTATAGACAGGAAACCCGTCCTCATGCGAAACGTCTCTGACTTGTCCTTTCGCTTCAATTTTAGCGACTTGCTCGCCCCAAATAGAGCCCGGTATTGCTGCCTCAAACGAGCAGAAATACTCTTGCAGCCAAATCGCCTTGCCAAAAACATCTCCGTGCTCGGCTTGTAATTCCAATAATTCATCTTGCAATTGTTCGGGGGTGAATAAATCGGTGGTATCAGAGGTTAAAAACTCAGAAAACCAGTCTTTAGACTTCTCGGCCATTTTCAGTAATTTATAGAAATGGTTTTTACCGCGAGGGGTTGAGTTAAAGACAGACCACCCCCCGTTTTCTAAGAGAATAGGCCGCAGATACCCCCATGAAGAGGGGTTAGAGATAGCGTATTCAGAGTAAGTCAGCCCTATTGGTGGAGAGCCCACAAGGGCATTGTAATTATCTGACCCCATAAGCTGCCACGTCGAACCATTTGGGAATACTATTTTCATTTCCTGATTCAAGGTATTCGCTCGTATTTCAGGCGGGAAGGCTTCATCCACTCGCTTTTTGCCGGTATGGGGGTTCACTGCATCCCATATTGCCTTTCTGCATTGGTTGTACTCAGGGAGCATATACCAGTAGTTACCGACCCTCTCAAAGACAGAGCACGCGTTGTGGTGGAGCATGACGTCATCTTTTCCGTGGCGACGAGGCCATGCTACGCAGGCTCTTTTCCCGCCTTCACGTAGGTGATCCCAAAGCCCCTGCTGATACTTACGGGGCTTCCAGTTATTCGGGAGAGTGATATTCATATAATAATAATAACATATAAACGAGCCTCCAATGACCTCTTATCAGTAAAAACATACCGTTCGTCAGCTAAATGCTACCATTCGTCGGAAAGTTCAAGTTAGTGCTTGCAAATAAACACCCAATGTGTGGTAGCCTGAACAACAAGGCAGACTGAACATAAAATCAAAAGAAGCACTAATAGTACCTTAGAGCCAATTAGCAGCTACGTGAGCCTTAACCACCCTAGAAACTACATTAAGTTGAGTAAATCGATTGATGGTATTTTTAAAGGTGGCTTATGAGTAAATTGAGTAGGGTGTTATTTTTGGATATGGGTATTCTAATATTCAGGAGTAAATTGAGTAGTCGTTAGTGTGGACATACCCACACATATCCATACCCCCCCATGCCACTAACCTACCCCTCCCCTACCTATATATAGAATAGGTTAATCTTCATGCTCAATGGTTAGTGAGTCCTTACTATCAGAGGCTATGTGAGTGCAATCGCGGTTAATAGTCACAGTTATGCTATTGTTTTTATTAGAGTTATCGCCATAACCATGCTTTGATAAGACAAGCTTTGTGATGTGGGCATTGAATGTACCGTCTAATCCATTGCCTAATAAGACAGCTTCTTGTTGACACATCATAGATTTAACTGAGTCGGAAAACTCTGCATGATGTTTACACCACTCATAAATAGTATCTTTATGCACTTGTAGATAAACAGCTAATCCAGCAACACTTGGTATCTTATGCCCTATATCTAAGCTGTCATAAGTCTCTATATACTGCTGCGCTTTGTTGAGAATAACATTGTTGTACTTTGAAGGTCTTCCGCCGGGGTGTTTTAAAACTATGTTAGGCATTATGGTCTACTCTCTGTCTGATAAGTATCTTAGATTGTAGTTATTTATTGTTACTTGAGCAACTCGTTACTTCCCTGTGATTTTCTTCATTCGTTCCGCCATTAGTTTCTTGCGCTTCATTATTGCAATCGCTGCCTGCCTTGCGGGCGGGGGCAATACTGACTTTCTATCTTTATCTGTTATGTGCTTGCCCATAAATTTCACTTATCCACGTTATAGAAATATTAAATATATACCGTTCATCGGGTAATTACTACCGTCTGTCTGTTACTGTCTCTATGCACTCGCAATACTGCGTGTATCTGCTATAGTTTAATTACTGATTAAGTATAACACAAAGGGGTAAAAACATGAAAACAGAACAAGAATTAATAAGATCGCTTAAGGGTTTTGGCGGATTTAGTGCTGAACAATGCGACATGTCTACTAACGTAGCTAATATGCAAGATGATATTAACAAGTTATTAGATGATGATTTAATGATGCAAAATAGTAATAAATATGCGCTCGAAGAAAGGCGGCTCTTAACTAGATTGCATTTAACGACTTGTTTACTGCAAGCAACGCGTGATACGCGCGAAATCGAAGACGAAATTGAATATTTAGTAAGAGTAGTTCGGTAGTTCACCATTTAAGCTCAGTGCAAGTGGGCTTATGTGGTTTAACTTAAAGAGGGTTTAACATGAAATATCAATTAAAGGTAGGAGATACAATAGTCCAGCGCTCGAATAACATTATGGACTTACAACGAATAGCAGGTAATCTTGGTTATTCTCATTATGCTATTTATTCTAATTTTAAACTGGTTTATTCAATATAAGGGGGTAATAAAATGAAATATTCAATACATAACATGCGATTAACGCGAGAAAAGCCATATTATCAAGGCCATATGCGGGTATTTGCTGAACATATCTGTAATGGCAATATTACAGAGGTCTGTTTCGGTAAGCAGGATATACGCGGAGGATTCTCTATTACTTTGATTGATTCACGTCATTGCGTACCGGCCCAGAAGTTCTTTAACTCTAAAGACGAAATGCTAGGTTATCTTACTGCCTACAATGAGGCGAAAGACTGGCATGGGTTTGATGAATTTAACAGGCATGAGGTAGCGGCATGAAACCACAAGCTAAATACGTTAAGAAACACAAGCCGCTTATGCAGCGCAAGCGTGAGCAAGAATTAAAAGAATTTACATTTGAATGCTTAGGCTCAGTAAGTATAGCGGCAATACTGGCTTTTATGCTTTATTTTTCTTTGCCGGTTTAACTGTCAACAAAAAGGGGTTTATTATGAATATTAATACAATAGCAAGATTTTCGGCAGATATTAAGAAGCCGAACAAGATAGCGGCTTTTGAACAGCTAAAGGAATTAATTGAAAATAGCGACGAATCACAAACTGAATTGCTTGCTAATTTATACACTTTCTTTACGCCAGCAATAACCAAACCGAAAACAGCGTTTCAATGGGTTAGTAAAGCGAAAGGGATTAAAGGCGTGCACTACTATTTAAACTTTACTTATTCAGATGGCACAAGGGTTTTAGCAACGGATGGACACAGAGCGCATATTGTCGAATCTACAGATTTAAAAGAAGGGTTTTATGACAACAACGGCTTTATGGCGCACGATACTAGTTATGGTAAGTTTCCAAACATAGACCAAATCACACCTGATGTAGAAGATTGCAAGCCGATTAAATTGAATGAATTAGAATTAATTGACGTACCCAACACTACCATGCAAGCTTATCGGTTTAATAATGAGCGCGGCTTTAACGCAAAATATATTCGAGAGGCGCTATCGTTTGGTGATATGGATATGTTTATTGAAGGCGATAAAATGCTGTTAATAGCAGAAGGTCGCAAAGCGGTTATTATGGCGATAATACTATAGGGGGTTTATTATGACATTTGCACTATTTGGTTTAATTACTGGCTTAGTTTTTGACTTACCGGTCACTTATTGGGTTATTGGGTTTATTTTATTGTTATTTCAGGGGGCTTTATGTTCACAAAAACAGAGTTAATCGGTTTAGCGGTATGCGTTTTAGTGTCGGCCATTGCTATTTATGGCTCAATTTATCTTATTTTTGGTGGTGTATGACGTATTTAAAGCTATTTAAACGGGTTAAAAAGGATAAAGGGCTGAATACTAAACAAACAGTTGAGCTGTTTAGCGAGATTTTGGGGCGGTCTGTCAGGACGGTAGAAAACTATTCTAATAAAGGTTGTCCAGATAATAGTTTGAAATTGTTAAGGCTGGCTTTTAAAAAAGTAACCCCTTGAGACTATTTCCTGCAAGGGGTATGATACATCTATCTAACTTTAGCGGGTTATGATGTGTGGTAATAATACAACACATGTCTCCTTTCTGCAACAACTCCCGCCAAATTAGTTAGATCGTACTTCCCGCGTAGAAGTGAGCCTGTATGGGCTGCCGGAAAGAAAACACTAGTCACGCCGTAACACCCTTAAGGCGTAGGTTGACGATACCAGAGTGTTACTGAGTATCAAAAGGTAATGGTTGAATGGGTGGAATGTGAGGTTAATATGTTTAATTTATTCAAAAATATATCTAATAGACAGCACTTGTACTTCAAAACAGATGTTGCAAGGCTTGGAATTTATAAAAGCAGTGCCGGTAAATTCGGTTACGGCAGCCCTTGTGAAGCCATTAATCGAGTTAAAGTCGATAAAGTATGGCTAGATGAGGATGGGTATATTTGTGTTCAAGTTGAACGCAGAACCAAAGCAGCCACTGACCAAAGCTAGATAAGTTAGCACCCTTATTGGGGTATTAGTATCTTATAGTTATTGTTTAAGATATGAGTACGGTGATAGTTAATGCTATCCACCCTTGGTTAGTTATATCTAAAATAAAGGAGAATAGAGTGAACGCTAAGAAAATAATTGGTTATCCTATTGGCTGGGTGTTGTTTTGGTGTGGTCATATATGGAGCCGTACTGTATTACGCTTCGACTGCATGTTCTTTACTTACCCTGTTTACAATAATTTAATGTGTTGGTCATTAAAAGTAAACGATTGGGCTGGTTTAAAGATATGGGTGTAATATTTTCTTGACAAACTAAACACCTTGTGTCTATACTTGAACGAAAAGAGGGTAGCGAATGGAATACACAACAGAATTTAATCTTATTTGGGCTGCTTACCCTAAAAGGGCAGGCAGCAATCCAAAGATTAAGGCTTTTAAGGTTTATAACGCTAGGTTGAAGGATGGGTATTCAAGGGCTGACTTATTGCTGGGGGTTCAGAAGTACAATAAATTCTGTACCCATACAAACAAGTTAAAGACCGAGTTTGTAATGATGGCCGCCACTTTCTTTAATGGAGATGAGCATTTTCTGGAAGATTGGGAACTGCCGGTTGATATTAAAGGTGAGACTTTCGAGGATAAAGCCAGACGATTAGGTATCACGGCTAAAGTTGGCGAAAGTATGGAATTTTATAAGCAAAGAGTAATGCAAACGAGAGGGTAATATGGATTTATCAAACCAAATTATGAACGATTTAATTAAATTAAATTACGAATTTGCACAAAAGATGGGGCTTAAGCAATACCCGTTCTATGAGGTACAGCAAGACGGTAATAATTTTAATGTGCTAAAGAATGGTGATGTTGTTGGTACTTTTGACCACCCAATTAAGGCTAATACATTTATGGTGGGGGTGGAAAATGGATAAATATTTAACAGGTATAGATGTGCCTGGCTGGGTTAGATGGATTGCTGTGGATGCTAATGGATCGGTATGGGGATTTAGTAAAGAACCGGAAAAGTGTGCAATAGGCAGCGAATGGAGCAATAGCAAATGGGACGAAGAAATGGGTATCGGTAAATGCCCTGTCCACCTTTATAAGGGCAAGCCACCCAAAGACTTTACTCAAGAGTTATACAGGTGGGGATATGAATAATTGTGAATGGTGTCAAAAACCCATCGAGGGGTATCCAGAAATACATGATTTAGACTTGGATATTTACTTCCACCACGAATGTAACTTTAAAGATGATGCTATAAACGCATTATGGGAGGGTTTAGAGGATATAAGTGATGAGTGAACGTGACTACAGGCAGGAATGTATTGATAGATTGCTCAAAAAGGGCGGTTTAAGGGGTCGAATAGACGCTAAGTGCTGCGAATGTTTTACGATAACAGGTCGAGGATTGCACTAGCTACGATTGCCCATTATTCGACGTTAGGCCGAGACCAAAAGGTTAAGCCGCCTTTTCAATAGGCGATAAGATGCCAGCTTCCACCAGTATCTTGATGGCCGCTTTGTTACCTTGTGATGCTAATTTAAGCAATTCTTTAGTATCCATTATAAACCCCGCTTATGGGGTATAAGTTAAATTAATACAAGTATATAAGGAAATACGAATAAATCAAGTAATTTAGCCAAGCCTGCGCGCTAAATGATTAAATAGCAGGCAATAACAGGAGAAACACAATGAAAACATTACTAGCATTAACTTTAGCACTTGGAATGGTCGGTACAGCGAATGCTTTGCCATTAATCCCCTTTGTTATTACTGGAATGGTAGAAGTAATCCACCACGACACAGTAGATGATAAGCGTTTATTTAAAACGGTTACGGCATCATGGGCAGACAATAAAGACGGCTATTCGTTTGATATTACTCAGTTTGAGTATGACAACAATAAGTCTAAGTACGTTCTTAAGTAATTGTTGGGGGTGTAATGCCCCCTGTTTTTAGGAGGATATGGTGAGTGATTTTATTGTAAGCATGTTAATAGTATTCGGAGTCGCCTTAGCTGGCATTTTTATCGGGGGTGACGCAATGAGAGATTATGTAATCAAAGAATGCCAAAACAAACAAACCGTCACTTTAAAAGGCTATAAGATTTACTGTTCAACAAGAGTGATTGATTTTTAATTAGGAGAATAAAATGTTAGATGATTTATTAGAGTTTATTTTATTTGTTACCGCTGGAATAGTAGGTGTTTTCGTAACGGTGATGGCTCTTATGTTACTTATTTGGCCTATAAATAGCCAAGTCTGTGCGGCTTATGGAGAGGGTACAGAGTTAAAGACAAAATATAGTTTCTGGGGTGGGTGTTTTGCTGAGATTGATGGGCGAATGGTCACTAAAGACACCGCTGAGAAAATAATTACCAATGAATACCGAGTTAAAATAAATAGTGATTGATATGGAGGAGTTATGACTGCAATTCTTAAGGTTTATGTCAGGACAATGGAGGCAGAATGGGGTTATTCATACAAGAAGTTTAAACCTACAGGTCGATGGAAAACGGTAAGTATTATTGGGAAGGTGGCACTGTATGTAGAGCATCAGGGGTTGATTTTTAAGGAATGGTTTGAAGAAGAAGACATTATTTTTGAGCTTGAAAACATCTGTATAAATAACTGCGGACTTATCCATGATTAGCCTCACTCAAGCAACCTTCTGGATTATTATTGCTAGCTTGGTCAGTAGTTTATATACATATTGTGTTGTTAGTTATTATCACAAGAAAAAGATTAGGAGATTGAGAGATGAAACTAAAAATGAAGGTTATTAAACTACCTAATGATCGTTTGGTGGCATTACACCATGAGCCAAATAAAGGAAGTTATATAATGTTTTCATCTCCTTTGGGTAGATATGACGGCATGAAGAATCTTAAAACAACAACCATAAAAGTTGAAGATGGAAAAGTTAAAACATATATAAGACTAACAGATAAAGCTTTAAATGCACTTGTATTATTAGCTGTTAATGCAGGTGTAGTAAAATGAAACCCATTGAACAAAACTGTCTGGCTAGGATAGTGAATAGTAAAGCTAATGATTTAAAGGTGAGGTTATGAAACTGTTTGCTTGTGAAAAGAATCCAGATAAAGAATGCCCTCAGAAAGCAGGCATTACTATAATTGGAGCCGGTCAGATTGGGTGCAGTAGTAGAGCTTACCTATCGTGCTGTAAATGCCAAGAGCAACTTAAATCAGCCCATAAATTAGTGGGTAAAATAAAATGACAAATCAACAAGCACTTAAAAAGCTGGCGGGAGCGTTGGGTAAAACAGCAAAAACAAGAGCTGAGATACTAGATTGTGCTGGATTTCAAGATTTTGTAGTTTATATCCTAGTTGATGAAAAGAAAAAAGTTTGGACAAAATATCATCCAGCTACCAACCCTGCTCAAGCACAGGAATTGCAGATGCATTATAAGATGAGTGTTAGCGCTATAGACTCGCCCCATACAACATTTTGTCGCGCGTATTCAAGGGAATTTCTAGGCGAAGGCGCTACACCAAGCGAAGCTATCACGGCGTGCGCCATTGAAAGAATTAAAGGGGAATGAGCGTGGAAGATAAAGGCACAGCATGGGAGCATATTGAGGAAGGTTTAAGTAAAGTAAGGGCTTGTAAGCACCAGAAAGACACATTCTATGCAGGTAATATTCCTTGTGAGAAATGCAGGGTTGAAAAGTTAGAACAACAACTCGCTGACTGTCAAGCTGAGAATAAACAGCTAAAAAACGACCACGCTGATATGGTTAAACGCAATGCGGCACTTAGAGATAGACCGGATATTCCAACTGAAAGGGTTAAGGCTGTGCAATTATTTGTAAATGAAATAGTTGAGTTAAAAGCTGAAATTAAAAAGTTAAAAGAGCCAAGTTTTGATTTACACGGTTATCTTTTAGAAAGGGATTAAACAAACAACAGGATAAGAGCAACCAGCTATGAATAGACAAGAACATTTATTAACAATTTTAGGTGAAGAATGTTCAGAGCTTCATCAAGAAATTAGCAAGGCTTTGCGTTTCGGTATTAATGAGCAAAGAGATTTACCAACAAGTAACCTTGAACGAATGCAAAAAGAATTTAATGATTTGCTAGCAATGATTGAAATGGTGAATAAAGAATTAATTAAAGATAAATCACCGAAAATACTTCATTTTAACCGTTCTCTAACAGAATCAAAAATTAAAAAAGTTGAAAAGTATTTACTGTACTCCAAAGAATGCGGCACTTTAAGCAACCAACAGGATAAAAGTGATGAGTAACGTTTGTAATTATTGTGGTAAAAGTTTAGGCCGGAAATATAAAATGAACTTTATAGGTGGAGCAGCTTGCATTCGATGGTCTTGCAGAATTAATCGTTGGTCGACAAAGAAGCTGCGAAAATTAATTAACAAATTAAGCTTTTGGATAAATAACAAATAGGATAAGAGTGATGAGTTATACTTGTTATAAAATACTTTCAGCTTTTAATTTTGATGTTACCGCATTCACAAAATTAGAAATAAATGTAAACAAGCATATTGCCAATGGGTATATGCCGCAGGGAGGGGTCAGTATTATTAAAGATGGCGATAACGTAATGATTGCACAAGCAATGATAAAAGTTAACGAATAGGATGAGAGTTAAACAGTTTATGGGTAGAAGCATGTAGTCATGTAAGGAGTATGCGGATGAGAAGTGCTGGAGTTGGCTGCCACCGCCTTGAGCTTACCAGCGATAGCTAGGAGGAACGCCCTAGCCTACCCACCCAATTAATAGGTGAATGTATGATTAACAAAACAGCAAGTGAACTATTACGGGAATTTGAAAAGCCATTTAATGTTAGAAATTTTGAAGCAGAAAATAAAGAATTACGCCGTATAGTTGAAAAGACATGCCAAGCATCACTAGAAGTAGTTAATGCTAATAAAGAATTAACCAGCTTATTAGAATTAATCCATAAAGATTTAAAAATTCGAGCCGATGAAAATAACGTTGTTGATTTAAGTTCTTTTATTTGGTTGCGTCTATGCGAAATATTAAAAAGGTGAATATATGAGCCACTATGAAAAATACAAATCCATGCTGACTGAAATAGGCGGCTGGGATAATAGCTTAGTAAACGTTAATGCCGGAGCAGTTAAAGCGATTATTAAAGAAGTTGGGAATCTCGAAGCCAAAGTAAAAGAACAGGCTGATAGGATTGAGAAGCTGAGAAACTCATTAACGACTATTTACAAGGAAATGGATTGGCTACCAGAGGATGCTTGGTTGTATAGTTTTATTGATAAAGTCCTAAAGGACAAACAAGATGCTTATTAATTTTAGTTTTAAAACAAAGATTTTATGGCACTCCGATTGTATTGCTGGTAAGCATAGCAGTCCGATGGTTGAGGTCAGTCGGCAAGAAGGTCAATCGCTGCTTGAATGTGTAGCGTGTGGTAAACGAGGCTACTATCCACATGGCAAAAGCGGACGTATTGAAGTTGATGAAGTTAATGTGGCCGTACTTCATTCTAGGAGAGGCGGGAAACTAGCAGCCATGAAAGCAGCAGCTAAGACCCTAAAGAATAAACAAACTACCAATTAACTACTAATTACTACCGATTTGGTAGTTGGAGCAAAGAGTATGATTAAATTATGGTGGCATAGGTTTACAACAATAAGAGTTAATTTTCAACGTGTACCTTATACGGAAGCTGCTGAATTAATAGCGCAAGGATGGGAAATAGCAAAGGAAGAAGATACTAACATTATTATTGGCTTTGTCTATTTGGAGCAAAGAATATGACTAAAAACAACGTGATTGAAGAGAAGTACGGTGATTGGTTTTGCGGAAAATGTATGGGTATTGTTGAGGCTGAA
>CAZDEC010000035.1:0-32424 GCA_964504295.1 uncultured Thioalkalispiraceae bacterium | reverse complement strand
TGACCAGGCCTTCTATATTCAAAGCAGGGGCTTAAAGTTAACGGGACAGCAGTGAAGTAAAATAATACTTTAATTTCGCAAAGGTGAAGCCAGGGATGGCAGTTTTTGCGTGTCTTTAATGAATGATTCCTGCTTCCTGGGCGGTGGATAAGCACAAAATTTCTTTTGCGCAACTGAGGTTAATTAAGATGACACTCGGCCTACCCGACCGTACGTTCATTAATCACTTATAAAATTTAAGCCCGCCAGAAAGCCGGATGCAATAAAACAAGGATAGAAAAAACTTCCAGCCGACCAAGCAACATCGCCAGTGCAGCTATCAGTTTACCGCCGCTATTAATCGATACAAAATTCTGAGTGACCTCTCCCAGGCCGGGTCCTAAATTATTCATACTCGTTGCAATCGCAGAAAAGGCGGTTACTTGATCCACTTCCGACACGGCCATCATTAATAACATTAAAACAATAAATGTCGATGTGTAGATAGAGAAAAATCCCCAGATATTTTGTTGCGTCTGCGGTGACACACGATAGCGACCAAATTTAATAATAAAAATACCTCGCGGGTGCATTAGTTGTTTTATTTCGCGCCAGCCAAGCTTAGTCAACATGGTCACACGCATTACCTTCATCCCACCAGCCGTTGAGCCACCGCAACCGCCCACAAAGCTGATAAAGATCATTAGTACAGGTAAAAACAACGGCCAAACCGAAAAATCGGCCAGCCCAAATCCGGTACTGGTAACAACAGAAACAATTTCAAAGGCAGCATTGGTTAGCTCCTCAAGAAAAGAGCCTTCATGCGAAGTTAAATGCAATGTTAAGGTGACAAACATAATCATAAATAAAACGAATAATAAAAATATTTTTATCTCAGTATTCTGAAAATAATATTTCAGATTTTTTTTCTGTAAAACCAGATAGTGCACACTAAAATTGATGCCACCTAAAAGCATAAAAATAATCGCAATAGAATCGATCCAGCCACTATTAAAATAGCCCATACTTGCATCGTGAGTCGAAAAGCCGCCGGTGGACAGGGTCGACATACTATGCGATATCGCGTCAAACGGTGACATACCCGCCAGCCAATATGCCAGCGCACAAATAAGCGTTAAACCGGCATAAATAGCCCAGAGCAATTTTGCGCTGTGTACCAACCTAGGGGTCATTTTTTCTTCTTTCATTGGCCCCGGCGTTTCTGCCAGGTACATCCGCATACCGCCAATACCGAGCATCGGCATAATTGCCACGGCAAGCATAATTAAACCCATGCCGCCAAACCATTGCAGCTCCTGTCGATAAAAAAGAATAGAGGGTTGTAAATTATCCAGGCCGGTAATAACGGTTGCACCGGTGGTCGTTAGCCCCGAGACCGACTCAAAAATAGCATCGACATAAGAAAGTTTTAAAACAAAAACAAAAACGGAGGCACCAATTAAACTTAACAGCACCCAGAAGATAACAACGATTAAAAAACCTTCGCGACGGCGTAAATTATATTGTTGTTTGCGAAACGGAACCCAGAATAAAAGTCCGATAGAGAACTGAATAATAAAACTAATAAGAAAATAATGTGCTAAACCATCATGCATCCAGATGGAAATCACAATCGGCATTAACAAGAGAGGACTGAAGGCCATAAATAAAAAGCCGACAATTCTATATACAATAGTAGGATGAATCCCCATGGGAAGAAATAAACAATAACCCTGTTTAAACGCTAAAAATTTATTAATAACACGCCATCAACTGTTAATAAAACAGCTGACGGAAATTAGATTTTAGTCGATATAATGAGCAATTATAGCTGCCAACGCGTACAAAACTATTTATTTTATAGAAGCAGGCTCAACCATGGCGGGAACCACCTTGCCACTAAGCAAAACTGCGACATAAGTTGGCTTTTGCTTTAAATTTTCTAGCGATTTCAGCTTAACAAGATAATACCAATGCCGCTTATGCTTATTGATCGGCTTAAGTTCAATTTCATTCACACCCAGGCCTTTCAGGCTTGCGTCGTCTGCAATCCATTGATTAACCTTGGTCAATACCGTTGCGATACCCATAGGCGGTGCACCCGTTGCAGGCTGCCATTCTGGACTGACAGCAATATCGGCATCCTTCAGGAATATAATCAGTTTGCTGTTATCCATTGACTCAAATATTTCTATCGGCCAATCGGTTGATTTTGCCCACGAAGCGTTAGGCAACAGAGTTGCGAAGGCCAAAGCAAGCGCTAAATAAATTTTCATTTGTTTCATGAGGGTTTCTTACAGTTTTGACGGGAAAGCCCTATTCTACACTATTTAACGCGGGCTTTGGAGCTAAAATAATTGATGCCGGCTTTAATTATTTAATATGCTCCAGTATGCCGTCTAGCTCATCCAGGCTATTATATTGAATAATCAGCTTGCCCTTTCCTTTAGCGCTGTGTTGGCAGATTACTTTTGCACCGAGGGTATCCGATAAGCGATTTTGTAAATCGCTGATATGTAAGTCTTCACTAGCATCTGTTTTTTTATTTTTTGGGGCTGGATTTAATAATTTACGCACATGCGCTTCGGTTTCACGTACCGACAAACCCTTACTGATCACTAAATTTGCAATCGATGATTGCAAAGTTATTTCTAAAGATAACAACGCACGGGCATGACCCATTTCTATATCTCCGTGCGCCAACATCTCTTTAACACCGGTGTCTAAACTTAACAAACGTAAAAGGTTTGAAACCGCAGCACGTGAACGTCCTACCGCATCGGCAGCTTCTTGGTGGGTTAAACCAAACTCTTCAATTAAACGATCCAGCGAGGTGGCTTCTTCTATGGGGTTTAAATCTTCACGTTGAATATTTTCGATTAACGAAACGGCTATCGCTTCTTCGTCACTGTATTTTTTTATTATAACCGGGACTTCATGCAAACCCGCAAGTTGCGCAGCGCGCCAGCGACGCTCACCGGCAATAATTTCATATTTTGGTTTGGCAGGGTCAACACTGATTGAGCGCACTATTATGGGCTGAATAATACCTTGCTTACCGATAGAGTCGGCAAGTTCCTGCAATTGCTCTTCATTAAATTCTGTTCGTGGTTGATAGCGGCCACGCACCATATGTTCAACGGCCAGTTTTTTCAGGCCATCGGTTGATGTCAGCGATGTTGCTTCGGTTGCTGAAGCCGTTTGGTTTTTTGCGCTTGAGCCCAGTAATGCACTGAGGTCTCGACCTAGTCCGCGTTTTTTCATTTTTGAATCTCTTTTAACCGTCATTCCCGCACAGGCGGGAATCTATTTGCTTCAATGTTATAATGACGTGCCGTTTTTATATCTCATCATTGAATAATATGCTTTCGCTCTACTATTTATGATTAAAACCTGTATTACAATATTTATCCCGGACAATAGCGCGCGCAGGCGGTTATCTAAATAATATACCAGGGTTGTTTCAAACTGGATTTTAGCCTGCGTGAGAATGACGACATATAGCAGAGCCAATTGCCACGTTCACTTTGTTCGCTTGCAATAAACAACGATTACTTTAATTAATGTGCTGCTGCTAACAAGCCTTCGTCTTTACGAATAATTTCACCGGCTAACGCTAAATAGGCCAATGCACCACGCGACGATTTATCGTAATTGATAATCGGCATACCATGGCTTGGCGCCTCGGCTAAACGAACATTACGAGGAATAATAGTGCGATAAACCTGGTCGGGGAAATGTACTAATAACTGACCGGACACATCATTGGCTAAATTATTACGCGGGTCAAACATGGTGCGCAACATGCCTTCAATTTGTAAATCCGGGTTAACTGTTTCGCGTATACCTTCAACCGTTTCAAGCAATGCAGATAAACCTTCCAGAGCATAGTATTCGCATTGCATTGGTATCATCACCGAGTCAGCTGCAACAAGGGCATTAAGCGTAAGCATATTAAGTGAAGGCGGGCAGTCTATTAATATATAGTCATAAATATGTTTTAAATTGCCCAGTGCCATGCGTAGTGACAGCTCGGCATTCTCTTTACCTTTTAAATTTACTTCGGCAACAGTTAAATCGCCATTGGCTGGCATTACGTCGTAGCCAGCGTCTTCGCTCATATCAATAATTAAATCTTCGGGTCGAATATCGCCAGTTAACATATCACCAGTGGTGGCTTGTATATCGTGTTTATCGACACCGCTGCCCATGGTGGCATTGCCTTGTGGGTCCATGTCGACCAATAGAATTTTACGTTTGGTCGCTGCAAGTGAAGCGGCTAAATTAATGCATGTTGTGGTTTTACCCACACCGCCTTTTTGATTGGTAATGGCAATAATACGCGCCATGCTTCCGTCCCCTTAAAACTTGTATTTAGAACTTAGGTTAATTTTTACGTACCAGTACTAAATGTCGCTCTGCGTCTAAACCCGGCACCTGAATTGATTGTACTTTTTCTAGATTAATTTTTGCCGCCAAATCCTTGAATTTGGTAGACTGACTGATATCGCCAATTTCCTGTTCAGGATAACTCCCTTTGAGTGCGAGGAACAACCCTTTATTTACACAATGCGCCAACGTTTTACTTAAAAAATCACCGAGCGAAAAGGTCGCACGACACATAATGGTATTAAACAGTTGATTTGTATTACTATTTTCGGCTCGACCAGTAATAACCTGAACATTTTTAAGCCCCAACTCAATCACCGCCTGGGTCACAAAGCGGGTTTTTTTAGAGTTGCTGTCTAGCAGGGTAAATTGCCAGTCTGGCCGGGCGATAGCCATTGGCAGCCCGGGAAATCCAGCACCCGTGCCCACGTCTAAAACAGAAACGCCTTCGACAAAAGCAAGCGGCACTAGGCTGTCCATAATATGCAAAATCAGCATGTCATTTGGATTTCGCACAGCGGTAAGGTTGAAAGCTTTATTCCATTTAACAAGCAAAGCGAGTAATTGAGTGAATTTTTGTTCGGCCTTATCGGGCAGTTCGAAACCTAACTGACCAAGGTGTTGGGTGATTAGCTCGCTGTTTTCAATCATAGGCTAATCATACGTAAGAATATACTTAGCCACAACGGCGCTTAAGAGTATATCCTTAGGTGCCGTTGTGGTTAAAAATTTACTTATTGCCAGTCGCAATATTGATTAACTTATTCAACGCAGCCGTCATTTTTGCCTGAATTTTTGAGCGGTTCTTAATGCCATGACGTTTTACGATATACGCCGGGTCGTTATAGGTTAACCAAACCTGGCCATCGGCATCTTTCCACGCGAGAGCTTTAAGCGGTAAATCGATTCCTGCTGTTTGACTAGCAGTAAACATATGGCTGCCTAATTTTGGATTGCCAAACATTAATAATTCTGTTGGGCGTAATGGAATACCGACACCTCTTGCTTTTTCGTCGTGACTCCAGCGTAATGCTATTGTAATGCCTTTTTTCTTTAACACCGCTTCTAGTTTGTCGAGGGTTTCTTTAACGCTGTAATGGCTCTTTTTTGAAATCATTCCATTGGCACCAGCATCTGCTGATACCGGTGTAACGGCCACAAAAGATAACGCAATTACCGCTACCAAAGCTGTTAATTTTTTCATCATTCTTTACTCCACCCTTTGAATTTATCTTTCTATTTTATTCACACAGCCTATCTTAAGCCAATAACAATACAGGCTTTACGTCACTGCTTATTTTTTAATAGCCGACTTACGCAGACTGCTGGTTTTGTTGATAGCTGAATTTTTTCAAGGTTACCAATATAATCGATATTGCGGCTGGCGTCACACCCGAAATACGCGCAGCCTGGCCAATTGTTTGTGGCTTAACCCGGTTTAATTTTTCACAGACTTCCGTCGATAATCCTTTTACATTTGCGTAATCAAGCTGTTGCGGAATTTTCGTTGCTTCGTGACGTTTTTGTTTATCAATTTCATCTTGCTGCCGCTCGATATAGCCAGCGTATTTTGCCTGTACTTCGATTTGCTCAATCACACAGTCGCTAAGATTGCTCGGCTTATTGGCTGCCGCTTCATTGAGGCTCATTAAATTAGTGTACGACACTTCCGGGCGGCGCAATAAATCTAACAAGGTGGCTTCTTTTGACAATTGTTGGCCGAAAACTTTTTCTGCGCTGGCCTTATCAAGTTTACTCGGATGCACCCAGGTTGACTTCAGACGTTGTTGTTCAGCTTCAATGCTTTCGCGTTTAATTTTGAAAGACTGCCAGCGTTCGTCATCGACTAAACCCAATTCACGGCCTTTTGCGGTTAAGCGTAAATCGGCATTGTCTTCGCGCAATAATAAACGATACTCGGCTCTTGAGGTAAACATGCGATAAGGTTCAATCGTGCCCTGGGTAATTAAATCATCGATTAATACACCTATATAGGCTTCATCTCGCCTTGGTGTCCATGCTTCTTTGCCCTGAACAAGCAGGCTGGCATTCATACCCGCAATTAAGCCCTGTGCTGCTGCTTCTTCGTAACCGGTGGTGCCGTTTATTTGGCCGGCAAAAAACAGACCGGACATATGTTTAGTTTCTAACGAAGCTTTTAAATCGCGGGGGTCAAAATAGTCATATTCAATCGCATAACCGGGGCGGGTAATATGTGCATTTTCAAAACCTTTAATCGAGCGTACAAAACCAAATTGCACATCAAATGGCAGGCTGGTTGAAATACCATTGGGGTAAATTTCGTTTACAGTAAGGCCTTCCGGCTCAACAAAAATCTGATGTGCATCACGGTCGGCAAAGCGCATTACTTTATCTTCAATAGAAGGGCAGTAACGTGGGCCAACGCCTTCAATCACACCACTGTACATGGGCGAACGATCCAAGCCACCGCGAATAATATCGTGGGTTTTTGTATTCGTATACGTTATATAACAAGGCACTTGCTCTGGATGGTCGCTAACCTTGCCCATATAAGAAAACACCGGCAGGGGAACATCACCGGGTTGTTCTTCCATCACCGAGTAGTTCAGGGTTTTACCATCGATGCGCGGTGGCGTGCCGGTTTTTAATCGGTCCACGTTAAAGGGCAGGGCGCGTAAGCGTTGCGATAGGGCATTCGATGGCGGGTCGCCAGCACGGCCGCCTTGATAGTTTTCCATGCCAATATGGATAAGGCCACCTAAAAACGTGCCCACCGTGAGCACCACAGATTTAGCTTTAAATTTTAAACCCATTTGAGTGACAACACCGGCCACACGCCCGTTTTCAACAATTAAATCGTCTACCGCCTGCTGGAACAAACTTAAATTTGGGGTATTTTCTAAAACCTGGCGTACGGCATTTTTGTATAAAACCCGATCGGCCTGGGCACGAGTTGCGCGCACCGCCGGGCCTTTGCTGGCATTTAAAATTCGAAACTGAATACCGGCTAAATCAGCCGCTTTGGCCATTAAACCACCCAGTGCATCCACTTCTTTGACAAGATGACCTTTGCCAATACCGCCAATGGCCGGGTTGCAGCTCATTTGACCGAGGGTTTCAATATTATGCGACAGCAACAGAGTCTTACTGCCCATACGTGCCGCAGCTAGCGCAGCTTCGGTGCCAGCATGGCCGCCGCCAACGACAATAACGTCAAAACTTTCCTGATAATTCATAGATTTAAGAACACGTAAGCCTAGTAAAACATGCTGGGAGTAACCCGTGCGGAATAAGATTAAAAACGAAAACTAATTATAGATCCTATTTTACCTGTTGCCGATTCAGAACACCAACCACAAGCCTGCATTTTTAAAGAAAATAGACCATTTTCACTTCTATATAGACGCAAGTATGCGCAATTCGTAGACAAACAAGCTGCTATAGCCAAATACCAGCCCATATAAAATTGTTTTAACTTTTATCGCCCTGAAAAAAAGATGCTGATGGTAGGCCACTAAAATAAGCACCGCTAAGGCCGTTAAACTGTATTTTACGGCAAAAAACAAGCTGCTACTTTGTTCTATAACATGATTCATCAACAGATTTAACTCTTTACCACCTGAGTCTAAAATAATTGTTGTTAAAATAAAGTCCATTACACTCAGCACGATAATTGCCAGTGCCGCAAACCAAACCGGCTTATCGAAACGGTCGGTTGCTATTAGAGCCGCATCGGTTTTTCGGCGTTGCATAACACGCCGACCCGTTACACCATAATGATGCAACGAACGAGTGGGGCTGCGCCGCCTGTCCGTAGAACAAGCGCGTCTTTCTACCCAAAACAAATCATGCTGACTCAATGCCGTCACTGCAAACCTCCCCGTCTCATAATGACGTTCAATGCAGTGGTTATTATATAACCAAATAGTAGTTTTACTCTTACAAAAAAAGGTTAATAAAACGGCCTAAACGGGTTAACTCATCATCTAAATCAATGACTTAGCGGTAGCTAACCTGAAAAATAGAGCCAACTGAGTGAAGACAGGGAGCCGCCTGTTTATTTATCTCTAGTGCATAGTAATTAGCCTGAATTCGGTATAACAGTGATTACCTCATTCCCGCGTGTTCTTGCTGGGAATCCAGTAGATTGGAAGCTAGATTCCCGCCAAAATCACGCGGGAATGACGCTATTTGTTAGTCACTCTGGTAGCTAAGCAATATAGAATTTATTATCCTGAGCTCAGGTTAATTAAACCGAAAAACCCAGGCAAATAAAATTAACGCGATAAGAATCACATAAGGATAGGCAACCGTTGGCTTGGCTGCATTTAGGAGATATTCTTTGATAAGACCAACGGCACCCTGACGCTGATCCTGCCATTGGGAATAAAACTGAAACGCCTGGCCATTACTATCAGGCTCCGTTTTTAATTGCTGCTCAATAAAAATAATTCTTGCTTCGAGACGCTTTTGAAATGTTTTCCAGATAGCGTCCTGCAACCATAGAATAAAAATAAAGATTGCCGTCAGTAAACCATTCGCAAAATAAGCAATGCCAAGCGCACTGATCAACACGCCAAAAAGTTTTATCAATAACGAAAACCGTTCATACTTTTCTATATCACTATGCAGCAATGCCCATTCTTTTTTTAAATCATTTTCCACAACATAAACTCAGTAATGCGGAGGGCGTTCATTTGCAGGCTGTTCACCGCCGCCAGTTTCAGCCAGCGTTTGAATACGATCCATTAAATGCTTGCACATAATTTCGACTTTATCGATTTGTTGTTGCTGCCGATAAATAATGTCATTTAATTCCTGAATGGCATGCTCTTGATAAGCTATTTTTGTTTCTAACTCAGTTAATCTTTTATCAGTCATTTTTTTAATACTAATTTAAAAAATCTTTAACCACAACGGACACGGCGGGATAACGATTAAGATTGTCACATTATCGCTCGTATTAAAATAAAAATTTTTGCCTTTTGCTGTGTCGCTGTGGTTAAAAAAATTAATCATTACGATTAGTAATATCAATTAAGTGATAACCAAATTGCGTTTTAACCGGGCCATGAATCACACCGACTTCACCACCAAACACAACATCATTAAATTCTTTAACCATTTGGCCTGGTGAAAATTCACCGAGGTCGCCGCCACTTTTACCGGACGGGCAGCTTGAATGTTCTTTTGCTACATCGGCAAAATCAGCGCCGCCTTCTATTTGTGTTTTGAGTTCATTACATTTTTCTTCACTGTCTACCAGTATATGTCTTGCGCTTGCTGTTGCCATTTTAATCTCCAAGGGGTTAGTTCTAACTTACTATAAAAAAATTTATTTCTTTACTCAATTTATTTTTTAAACTTTCAATGTCGTCTTGCTGATATTTTTTGCAGGCTTTCGTGCCCCAGACAACACCCGGCCAGGCCATATCCTGCTCACTACGTGCCACCAAATGAAAGTGCATTTGATTGACAATATTGCCGATGGAGGCAAAGTTAATTTTATCTACTTTATAATGCCGCTTTAAAAAAGCCGAAAGAGTATTCATGTCTTTAAGCATTTGCAATTGATGCTGCTCAGGCAATTCATCAATATCAATAACATCAACAGCCATCGGCACAATCACAAACCACGGCAGTTCTGCGTTGTTCATTAGTAGCAATACACTCATAGTTGCTTGCGAATGGCCGCTTAGGTAACCAAGTTGTATGCAGTCGGTTGCTAAGCGGCTATCTAGTTGAAAATCACTTATTTTTTGCACGTTTTGCAGTTCATTCCAAGGCATCCACCCTTCTTAAAAAGGAACAGAATCGTTTTCTTGTATGTAAAATATTGGCATCCTAACACAAATTTATAGCTTAAATTCTGCAACCGCCGCTAAATATAACGTCTCGCCGCAGAGCGATAATTATTAAAAATAAAGATATATTTCATGCCGGAAGACAGTCAGGCGGCTTAACTGTAAATTTAAATTATTCCAGAATTTTTAGTCGCATGCCCACTTCAAACGTCCCAGGCGATTCTGCTATTACATTTTGCCCAAAATACAGCTTAGTATCGTTTCGACCGCAGGCTCCCTGACGAAAAGTTTTCAGGGTTTGGGTCGGCTCAATACCGCGTATTCCAGTATTAGGATCAATACTGGGAATAACACAGCGACTACAGGGCTTAACGATTCGTAATATTGTTTCGCCAATTTGAATTTTCGACCAACTGTCTTCTGCAAATGCTTCGCAACCAGACACCACTATATTAGGGCGAAAGCGACGCATTTCAAGGGTCGGCTGCGTTGCATCGGCCTGTTGTATACGGCGGTTTAAATCCGCAAGCGATGCTTCGGACAGCAATAAAAATGGAAAGCCATCACTGAATGCAGTTTTGTCTCCTTGATTGGCATAGTCTAAATCTACTTGCCGGACTTCATCTTGCGGGAAATAAACCAGCCGGCATTTTTTTTCTAAAAAAGTTGATAGCCAGTTGGCGGCCGTATCGCCGCAGTCAATAGCCTGACAAATATCACCCCAAACATTAACCTCAACAGCAGAGTTATTATCCACCGTATTGATTTCACAAGTGGGCATAGCGGGAGCCTGTAGTAAGAGCCCGCTATCGGTTAGTTGTGGTTCAATCAAGCACATTCGCGGCAATAAACGCTGTGATAAAAATTTGCCTTTTTCATTCACCAGCATCCAGCGCCTGTCCCATTGCAAACCAAAGGAATCAATCACTGCACTTGTAACATTAATCTGTGCACAGGATTTTACCGGGTAAATCGCTAGTTGGCTTATGCTGATCACTTTGCCTCTCTCTTCAGGTTCTTCAAATACTCAATAAAAAAATTCGCGCCTTTTTCTCTAGCAAGCTGAATGTTTTTTACGGGAATGTTTTCCGCTGCTGGATAGTGCGCCACGGCTTTTTCAAGGCTTTGTTCACGGATAAGATGCAGCATTGGATAGGGAGATCTATTGGTAAAATTTTCTGCATCATTATTATCGGTATTTTCAAAACGATATTGTGGATGAAAGCTGGCAAGCTGATACACGCCGTCATAATGCTGTGCTGCCATTAACTGATTTGCTAGTTCCAGAAAATCCAGGTAATTATTAAAATCGTCTAATTTCAATTTACTGTCAGCATTATTAACTAGAGGATAAATGATAAGACTGGTTTCTATCTCACTGTTATCATCCAGCCATTGACACTGTAATATCAGTGCGGCGAGCGCCTCTTCGAAAGCTTCTGAACTATCAACATAATAATGAATCACTTCACTATCAAAAACTTTTTTTGCAAACGGGCAAAAATTTAAACCAATAACAATGTCTTTTAGCCATTGCTTAGTTTCTGTAATTATTGTTTTATGTTCCATGGCTAATCAAGCATGGCCTTTAACTGTTTAACCACGCCGGGGGCATCCCAGTGTATTCCGGCATTCACGCCGTATTTAATTTTACCATCAGCACCAATAACAAAAGTAGACGGAAAAACCAGCACCTTCCATTTCGCCGCTTGCTTACCGTCCGGGTCAAGTAAAACAGGAAAATCAACATTTACTTTTTTCATAAAATCCTGAATGGTTTTTTTATCTTCAGCATAGTTTATTGAAACAAGTTCAAATTTTTTATTTTTCATTAGACGTTTTAAATGATTTAAAGAAGGAATTTCCTTTACGCAAGGTGGACACCAGCTAGCCCAAAAATTTACAACCGTTACTTTACCTTTGTAATTTTCTTTTTTATATCGCTTGTCATTGACATCGATTAAATTAATAGCATGAGGTTGTTGATTGCCTTTAAAGTTTTTAAGTTTAATATTCAACGCTTGTGAATTTTTGTTCAAGCCATTTTTTAATTCAATCGCATGGTCGGGTTTAACTGTTTTAGTCAATAAATTAAAAGCACTTTGAATTTTTCTCGGCATAAGCGCCAGCTGTTTTAATGTCGCTGGCTTTTTATCCTTATGATAAAAAATACCATTCACTCCTTTCAGCAATCTGAAATAAGCTGCTGCTCCACCTATTTCGAGTTTCTTCAATAGTTTATTAACTTGCCAGCGATTACTTCTTTTTTCACCCTGAAAAATCATCAAGGGCATATTGGTAGCTTCAGTAATATTAACAAACACAGGCTCCAAACCAAGTTCAGGCACGCTAGCATAGAGCTCAGGCGAAAATAATATCGCCCCTTGCAGGTAAAACGGCGTATCTTTGGCTTTAGCTGCTTGCCATATCTGCATTGCTCTTAAAACTGGAATGGCGCCATAAGAACGTGTTAATAACACAATATTTTTCTTTGTTTGTGCATAGGCCACTTCAATAAGACCTTTAAGATATTGGCCGTTTAACTTTCGCATTGTTTGTGTGCTTTTAGGCATAAATAAACTTTCGGCTAAATCAACATGCCATATTTCAGTGCCTTGTGCGGCTATTTTTTTTGATATATCCATAGCACGCTTATGCGTCCCAAAACCGGGCGCAACCCAGATAATAAGTTTATTATTTGTTTTATTGCTTTTAATTTTTTTAACTGATAATTCCTGCTGCAAAATTTGAAGGTCTGTTTCTTCAATAATAATTGATGCATTCGCAGCCGTTACCAGGTAAAACAATAATGATAGGATCAGTAATATTTTCATAAATTCTTTTTTATGGCTGCCGACTTATTGTATGGCTTCACGAGGCATAAGTTTCAATAATTCTTTTTCACGTTCTAGTTTTTCTGTTTCAGATAAGCTTTTTACATTAGTATAAAACACGCTAAAATCAGCATTCGATTTTTTATATAAAGCTCTAAAGGCCGGGATCCAGTTATTATAAGTAGCCACTAAAGCCAGCTGTGCATTGTTTAACTTTTGCGCCATCCATTTATCGTAACCGGTATAGCCATCCCATTGTTTTTTTAAATTTTTATAGCGTGCTTGCAAGGTTTTAAACCGAGCTACTTTATTTTCTTGCATACTCTCCGTGCTTTGCTCTGATTGATAAAGCACTTTTAATTCCTGTCGTGTTTGTTTTAATAGATTTTTAAATGCTTTGTCTCTTTGTTTTGCGATGCTGTAATTTTTAAAACCCTGGCTGTCTTTTTTATTTTCATACCAGGCTTTTATACCTTCTAATTCAACGGTAGAGGCGAAAGCCTCATTAAAGGCCGTGTCATTCTCAACATACATTTGTTGGTGCGCAAGTTCATGGAAAATAATGCCTATTCGATAAGCTTCTGATTTATACAGCATGGTACTTAATAAAGGGTCATCAAACCAACCGAGTGTTGAATACGCTTTGGTGCCAGAAACGTAAACATCCATACCTTGTTTTTTTAACTCGTCGGCAAACTCCTCCGCACTGGTTTTTGAAAAGTATCCGCGATAACTTAGGCAACCTACAATTATAAAGCACCATTGCTTTGCTTTAATAGAATAGGCGGGTGTTGCTACCACAGTCCAGACAACAAAGTCCCGCCCTACATCAGCGTAATTTCGATAACTATCATTGTCCGGTAATTTTAAAACTTCACTGGCAAAATCTCTTGCCTGCTGGGCGCTTATCAAGCGCTGTTTTGTTTCTGCTGTTGTTTTTGGATCGTCTATCACTTCTTTAATAGGGCGTTGGCTATTGAGAATGTCGGCATGACCCTGAATTTTTTCCCAGTAATAAGCCATGCTTGAACAGGCTTGCAGCATAAAAGACAACGCAATAATAAAACCAATTTTAGCCATCTTAATTTTTAATTGTCCTGAACTTGCGATAAGAAATTCCGAGCTATCCAGCGGAGAGGCACCCTTGGTTCCTGTCCTTGTCATAAATGATGCCCTTAACCTGCAGCCAACTGAGTAGACTTACTTACCAATACAAAAGCTGGAAAAAATTTCACCCAGTAAATCATCACTGCTAAATTCGCCAGTAATTTCTGATAATGCCTGCTGCGCCTGCCTTAAATCTTCAGCCACCAGTTCACCGGCTTTTACTTCAACAAGTTGTTTTTTTGACTGTGCAACAAAATCAGCTGCGCGCTGCAAAGCATCTATATGCCGTCGCCGCGCTAAAAAACTACTTTCATTGGTTTTTTTAAAACCCATACTCTGTTGTAAATGTTCACGCAGTAAGTCCAGACCATAAGCTTTTTTTGCAGAAAGTTTAATGTGTACTTGCACGTTTCTGTTTATATTTGTGCTATCAAGCGCTGAATTTTCTTCGATAGACGCTTGCTTGCCACTTAAATCAATCTTGTTATGAATAACGGTTATCGGTAGAGTTTTGGGGAGATTTTCCAAAATGGCATTATCTTCGTCGGTAATGCCTTCTCTATCGTCTACCAACACTAAAATCCTGTCTGCCTGCTCTATTTCAAGCCAGGCTCGACGAATGCCTTCCTGTTCCACCTGGTCAATAGAATCACGCAAACCGGCCGTATCAATAATATGCAGGGGCAGGCCATCAATTTGAATTTCTTCTTTTAGAACGTCGCGTGTCGTACCTGCAATTTCGGTGACGATAGCAGAATCCCGACCGGCAAGTGCATTTAAAAGGCTCGACTTACCCGTATTTGGTTGGCCAACAAGCACTACCCGCATGCCATCACGGAGTAACACACCTTGCCTTGCTTCTTGCATTATGTCGGCAAAATCCCGCATGATAGCTTCAATTTGCCCGATGATTACACCGTCTGACAAAAAATCAATTTCTTCTTCGGGGAAGTCTATAGCCGATTCGACATGCATCCGCACCGTAATAACCGACTTAACAAGTGCATTGATCTTAGCTGAAAAAACACCCTGTAATGATTGTATCGCCGATTTTGCCGCCTGCTCGGAACCGGCTTCGATTAAATCGGCTATTGCTTCGGCTTGGGTTAAGTCCATTTTGTCATTTAAAAAGGCACGTTCTGCAAATTCACCCGGCCGGGCGAGTCTGGCACCCAATTCTATTGTTCGCGCCAGCAACCTGTCGAGCACTACACGACCACCATGGCCTTGTAGCTCAAAAACATCTTCTCCGGTAAATGAGTTTGGCGCAGGAAAATAAAGCGCAATACCCATATCGATAACAATACTTCCTTTATCTAAAAAACCACAATATTCAGCCAACCTTGGTTTTGGTCGTTTTTTAAGTATGTTTTCGCCAATTTTAGCTGCATTTTTGCCGGATATACGCACAATTCCTACACCGCCAAGTCCTGTTGCTGTGGCTATTGCGGTAATAGTATCGAGTTGGCTCGGTTCTGCTCTAGTTTCCATCAGCTTACTCAAATTCTCAAGAATGAGGCTCTTATGCCGTTAAAGAAGATGTAAATCACAAATCTTATCCCATACCATAAAGGTTCGCTAATGCTTCGCTATATTTTGCTCAGCCTGTTTAGCATATTATTTTTCTACAATACTGCGGCAATTGCAAAAACTGATACCAATACTGTCAAAGTTGTTATTCATGTTGCTGATAGCTACAAACAAACATATCGTGCAACGCTTAATTACTCAGATTCTCTGCTGGAAGAATATGGCAAAAATCTCACACTGGCGATAGTTGCCAACGGTTCCGGCATTGGCTTACTGAATAGTAATAATTCTTATGCACCAAAAATTAATAAACTCCTCAAACGCGGAGTTAAGATTTTTGCCTGTAATACGACCGTTAAAATTATGCGTCAATTCCAAAAATTACCAATTATCAAAGGCGTTAAGTTTGTGCCGGCCGGTGTAGTCGAGGTTATTAAATTGCAAAGCCAGGGATACCTTTATTTAAAACCTTAAAATGCCCCGTATATTTCTATAGGGGGCATTCATAATTTATTTAACAGAAAGCTTATTAAATAATAACTTATTTTTTGCCCACCACTTTATTAGTGATATACCACTGCTGACTAATCGACAGAACATTATTCACAACCCAGTATAAAACTAAGCCGGAAGGGAAGAACATAAAGAAGATACCAAACACAAGTGGTAATGCCATCATTACCTTCGCCTGTATAGGATCAATCGGTGCCGGGTTCAGTCTTTGTTGAATAAACATACTGATGCCCATCAGGATGGGTAAAATAAGATAGGGGTCAGGCGTCGACATATCTTTAATCCATAAAATCCAGGGTGCTTGTCGCAACTCAACACTTTCGAGCAATACCCAGTAAAGCGCAATAAAGACTGGAATTTGTACCACGATAGGCAAGCAACCACCGAGTGGATTTATTTTTTCTTTCTTATACATTTCCATCATGGCTTTATTCATACCCTGACGGTCGTCCACGAAACGTTCTTTCATTGCAACCATACGTGGCTGCACGGCACGCATTTTTGCCATGGATTTATAACTTGTTTCTGAAAGTTTATAAAATAAAAGTTTAATTAAAATTGTTAGCAATATAATGGACCAACCCCAGTTACCCACAACCGCATGAATTTTAGTTAGTGTCCAGAAGATAGGTTTAGCAATAACGGTTAACACTCCGTAATCAACCGTTAACTCTAAACCTTCTGCAATTGCTTCAAGTTGCTTCTGGTCTTTAGGTCCAGCATAAAAAACGCTACTAAAAACCTTGGTTGTACCTGGTGCAACCTGGGTTTCGTTTTTATCTCTAAAACCGATGGTATAAATCGTATTGCGCTTTTTAAATACTGTGTAATAGGTTTCGACCGTTTCTTTTTCTGGCACCCAGGCACTTAAAAAATAATGCTGAATCATCGCAGCCCAACCACCGCTAATATCACGCTTAAGTTTAGTTTCCTGCATAGCTTCAAACTTAATTTTTTCGTAGCGTTCTTCAGGAGAATAAATTACGCCACCCATGTAGGTATAAATAAACTGTGACTGATCCACTTCAGAAACCTGGGTACGTTGCAATTGATAGTACGCATTACCACGCCAGGTTTTTGCTGCTCTATTTTCGACCGTTTGTTTTACATCTATTTTATGGCTGCCACGATAGAAAGTGTATGTTTTGATAAATCGAACACCATCTCGGCTTGTCCAATATAAATTAACGTCCATCGAATCTTTGGATTCATCTAATACATAATTACTGCGATCTACTTTATAAGTATTAAGATGGTTCGGTGCATCTATAACCGTATTGGCTCGGGCGCTTTTACCGGTAAAACCACTTTGTGCAACAAACACCCTGGGTAAAGTTTCGTTCATTAATAAAAACGGGTTTTCTGGTTCGTTTAGTTTTGTCGGGTAGTCAAATAATTTTACCTGACGTATATCTCCACCTACTGTGCTGATTGTTATATCGAATACATCCGTGACAACATGAATATTTTGACCCTGTTTAAAAATATCGGCACTCTGTTCACTTGGCACGGTGGAACCGCCCGAGGTACTCGATGCAATTGCTGGCGTTGTTTCTGCAACTGGAATTTCATCACCTGATGTATGCCCCTGACTGATATCACTGCCTGAAGTTGAACCCGCTTGACGAGACGATACCGGAGCAGATGTTGTTGGGGCAACTTCTTTAACGGCATGGTCTTGTTGCCATGCATCAAACATTAAAAACGTGATAAACGCTAAAGCAACAAATAACATTAAACGCTGTTGTTCCATACTCTTTTTACTACCTTCTTTATATTTTAAATTTCTTTAAACTTAATCTTCTGTCTTCAATCTTCAAATAGAAGTAAGGCAAGATTAACTCTTATTTCTGTATTTCCTTTTCTGGTACCGGATCAACACCGCCTTCATTGAAAGGGTGGCAGCGGCAAATTCTTTTTGTTGCCAACCAGCCACCTTTTGCCAGGCCATGCATTTTTATGGCTTCTTCAGCATAACTCGAGCAAGTCGGATAAAATCGACAGCGCGGCCCAAGCAGTGGGCTAATCACATAACGATATATTCTTATAATTAATAAGAAGGGATATTGAAGTGCTTTGCTAAATGTTGCCATTGTTGTTCAAGTACAATTCTAATTTGTTGTGAAGAAGCACCATTCGCTGCACGCTTTGCCAATACAACAATATCTAAACCCGCTAATTGTACCTTATGTAGACGAAAACTTTCTCGCACAATTCGTTTAAATTTGTTGCGTTTTACCGCGAGTTTAATATTCTTTTTGGCAACAGCCAGACCTAATCTGGCGACTTTATGCGTCGAGTCGGTTAGCCCTGTTTTATTTTCACGCACAAGAATAAGTAAATAAGAATGATGACGCTTATAAGGCTTCGAAAAAACCGAGCTGAATTGCCTGGCTGTGAGGAGTCGATGCTGCCGGGTAAACGACCCTGTCCGTGTTAATTTTATCACGTAATCAACCTGCTAGTAGTAATAAACGAGGCTGAATTAAACAGGGCGTCTTAAAAAAGGTTTCTACCACTTACTAATCCGAAACGGATACGGGGAAATTTTCTAAAAAAATTAAGCGCTTAAACGTTTACGGCCTTTTGCACGACGTGCATTAATAATGGCACGACCACTGCGAGTCGCCATACGAGCACGGAAGCCATGTGTACGAGCACGTTTTAAAGTACTAGGTTGGAAGGTACGTTTCATTTGATATCACCGTTAAAAATCAATAAGTCACTAGCGCCCCAAATCGATAAGGGTTTCGCCAAAAAAGGCAGGCAAGAGTACTGTTTATGGGGGGTTGTGTCAACAGGGCTTAAGGGTTAATTATATTTTTTTAACTACGGCAGACACAACGAAAATCTTTTTTATTATTGCTAGCATCAAAATACGTTTCATTATTCAAAATCATAGCGACAATTGAAGTGCAGCCTTAATTCACTAGTATTTTCGTTGTGTCCACCGTAATTGTTGTGATTAAAATCTTTTTTATTTTTCGTGTAATAACTGTGGATAACTTTTTTTGTCAGTGTTACATTTGTCATTTCTACGGTCTACTTCAAGTACCTTTTCGGTAACGACTTTTTGCACCGTGTTTAGTATATAACTCATTAATTATAAAAGAATTTTCCTTTTGGGGGAATGTGTTGCAATCACTTTGGGATCAGTGCCTGGACAGGCTTGAAGGCGAACTTTCGCCACAGCAATTTAATACCTGGATCCGTCCCTTACATTTTGTTTTTGATAATGATGATGCACGGTTGCTGGCGCCCAATAGCTTTGTTCTGGATACCGTGACTGAACAATTTATCCCCTTAATCAACGGTATTATTGTTCAACTTGATTCAAAATTCCCTACCCCTATTAAAATTGAAGTCGGTAGCCACGAAGTTGAAACACCGATTACCCGACAGCATTCAAACACACCTCAGCAACAACAAAAAAATATTTTTGCACGTAAAAACGGCTTAAACCCCAACTTTACTTTTGATTCCTTCGTTGAGGGCAAATCAAACCAGATGGGTCGTGCTGCCGCCACCCAGGTTTCGCAAAATCCTGGCACAGCGTATAACCCTTTATTTATTTATGGCGGGGTCGGTTTAGGTAAAACGCATTTAATGCACGCGGTAGGCAACCTGATAAAAGATTACAACCCTAAATCCAATGTTGTCTATCTGCACTCGGAACGGTTTGTTTCAGACATGGTGAAGTCCTTTCAGCACAATACTATTAATGAATTTAAACGATTTTATCGCTCCGTTGATGCTTTATTGATTGATGATATTCAATTTTTTGCCGGCAAAGGTCGCTCCCAGGAAGAATTATTTCATACTTTTAATTCCTTGCTCGAAGATAACCAGCAAATCATTATGACCTGCGACAAATACCCAAAAGAGATTGACGGTCTTGAAGAGCGTCTTAAATCACGCTTTGGCTGGGGCTTAACCGTTACAATCGAACCACCCGAATTAGAAACACGGGTTGCCATTTTAATGAGCAAAGCACAGCAATCAAATATCGACTTGCCCGATGAAGTAGCTTTTTTTATTGGTGAACGTATACGCTCAAATATTCGTGAACTTGAAGGTGCACTACGTAGAGTGATAGCAAACGCTCACTTCAGCAATCAGAATATAACCCTTGATTTTGCTAAGGACGCACTACGCGATTTATTGTCCTCTCACGATAAAATGATTTCTATCGAAAATATTCAAAAAACAGTTTCAGGCTATTATAAAATTCGCGTTTCAGATATGCACTCAAAACGGCGTACACGTTCAGTTACTCGTCCCCGGCAATTAGCAATGGCACTTTGTAAAGAATTAACTAATCACAGTTATCCAGAAATTGGTGATGCTTTTGGTGGACGTGACCACACAACCATTCTGCATGCTTGTCGAAAAATTGAAGAATTAAAAGAGACCGATCCAAGAATTAACGAAGACTATAGAAATTTACTACGAACATTGAGCACCTGATACTCCTTATATATGGGTATTAACTTGTGTATATAAGTTGAGAATTAAATGTATAAACTGTGGATAAGTAATTTAATCAATAAATAAGCTCTTTATTCACATTTTATCCACAGCAAGCAAGATACTAAAATGAGACTTATCCACAGACGTTTTTTAACAATAAGAATATGATTTAATTAAGATTTACTGACTTATAAACAGAAAATATTTTACTAATAGTAATAGTAATAATGATATATATAAGTTTATTAATAATAGAGCCTTTACTAAACAAATAACAATTTTATAGAATTAGAAACACGGAAAAAAAAATGAAAATAAATATTCTAAGAGATAATATTTTAAAACCCCTTCAACATGTCACAGGTGTTGTAGAAAGAAAACAAAATTCCCCCATTCTTTCTAATTTACTTGTGAAAGTTAATAAGGGTGAATTATCTCTTACAGGAACCGATCTTGAAGTTGAAATGGTTATTAATACCCAGGCGGAATCTGATGAATCCGGTGAAACAACAATTCCCGCTAAAAAATTCCTAGATATTTGCCGCACCTTACCTGATAACGCAAAAATCACTCTTACAATAGATTCAAACAAAGCGATTATCCGGTCAGGTAAAAGTCGTTTTACTCTTTCGACTCTGGCTGCAAATGAATTCCCGGTTAGTGAAGCTTTAAATGTTTCTCAGGAGATTACTTTAAAACAGTCCACCTTTAAAAAATTAATTGACCAGGTACAATTTTCGATGGCACAGCAAGATGTTCGTTACTACTTGAACGGACTCATGCTGGAAATTGACCCACAACACATCGTTACAGTAGCAACGGATGGCCATCGCTTAGCAATTTCAAAAGAATTAGTTGAAACAGGTATTACTGAAGCTCGGCAAATTATTATTCCACGCAAAGGTGTAAGTGAACTCTCTAAATTACTTGAAGACACTGATGAGCCTGTTACATTACAACTGGGTGATAATTTAATTAAAGTAACCTTGGGTAATATTACCTTTACTTCGAAATTAATCGATGGAAAATTTCCTGACTATAACCAGGTTCTCCCTTCTGGCAATGATGCTATTCTTGAATGTTCACGGGATGTCTTAAAACAGGCTTTTAGTCGAACCTCTGTTTTATCGAATGAAAAATATCGTGGTATGCGGCTAACCTTAAGTGCTAATTTACTTAATGCAACCATTAACAACCCAGATCAGGAAGAGGCTGAAGAAGAAATAGAAGTTATTTATTCGGGTGATGAATTTGAAATTGGTTTTAACGTGGCCTACTTTTTAGATGTGCTAAACACCATTAAAGATGATGATGTAGTTGTTAAGTTTAAAGATGCAAACTCTAGCTGTATGATTCAAGCCAAAAATGATGATAGCTGTAGCTATGTTATTATGCCAATGCGTTTATAAATAGCACTCTATTTAGGCGGTTTTGTGAGCTTAGTAGAATTATCGTTTCAGAATGTACGAAATCTTTCTCGCACTAACATTACCCCAAATTCTCGTTTTAATATCATTGAAGGTGCAAATGCTAGTGGTAAAACCAGTCTTTTAGAAGCTATTTATCTAATCAGCCAGGTTAAATCTTTTCGTACTCACCGAATTAATCATATTATTCAGCATAAACAAGCGGAAATGCAGGTGGTTGCTAAATATCAGGATCATACTGATGTTATCCATACTATTGGTTTAGGCCGCAGTCGCAGCACTACTAAAATCCATCTAAATAAATCAGTGATTAATCTAAGCTCGAAACTTGCCGCTCTGGTTCCGATACAGGTTATTACGCCCGAGTCACATCGGTTACTTGAAGACGGGCCTAAATTCCGTCGCCAGTTTATTGATTGGGGTGTGTTTCACGTGAAACATAACTTCTTGCAAACCTGGAAGGATTATCACCGAATTCTCAGGCAAAGGAACGCTGCACTTCGACAAAACCAATCTGAGCAACAGGTAAAAAGCTGGGATCAGCCTCTGATTGATATTACACATCAATTTCATTCAGAACGCGTGGCCTATTTAAAAGCTTTAAGCCCAATTGTTTGTGAATATACCCAGCAACTCACAGCTGAAGAAATACAAATAGACTATCAGCCTGGCTGGGCAAAAGATCTGGATTTTGCTGAGGCATTAAATAAAAGCTATCAACAAGACTGCCAGTTTAAACATACGCGAGTGGGTCCACATCGAGCAGATCTAGCCATAAAAGCTCACGGTATTTCTGTTCAGGTAGGTTTATCTAGAGGTCAACAAAAATTACTGGTTTGTGCATTACGCCTGGCACAAATTCAATACCTACAAAGCTATTCTCAACAGTCCTGTATTATTTTGCTTGATGATCTTCCCGCCGAGCTTGATGAAGCCCATCGAGAACGTTTAATGATCTTATTGAACAGCACTGAAGCTCAGATTTTTGTAACCACTACCGATGCCAAGTTATTAAGTTTAACGTCGGTTGCATCCAAAACCGTGTTCCACGTGAAACACGGTGAAGTAAAAGAAGTGGTATACTAGCCATAATTCTTATCAGAGTGTTTAAATTGAACATATCGGTAAAAATAATTAAGTAAAAGGAAAGAAAATGGCTGATCCAACTTATGATTCGTCCAATATTAAGGTTTTAAAGGGCCTTGATGCGGTTCGTAAACGCCCAGGTATGTATATTGGCGATACCGATGATGGCACAGGCTTGCATCACCTGGTTTTTGAAGTGGTTGATAATTCTATCGACGAAGCGCTTGCGGGGCATTGTAGTTCAATTGATGTGATTATTCATGCAGATGGTTCTGTTTCTGTAAAAGATGATGGCCGAGGTATTCCAACGGGTATTCATGAAGAAGAAGGCCGTTCCGCCGCCGAAGTTATTTTAACCGTGTTACATGCCGGTGGTAAATTCGATGATAGTTCCTATAAAGTATCAGGTGGCCTACATGGGGTGGGGGTTTCTGTTGTTAATGCGCTTTCAGAAAAATTAAACCTGACTATTTGGCGTGAAGGCAAGAAACATGAACAGGAATATTCCAATGGTGACCCACAAACAACTTTAACCGCTGTATCCGATACTGAACGCACTGGCACCGAGATCCGTTTTTACCCAAGTAAAAAAATCTTTTCTATCACCGAATTTCATTATGATATTTTAGCCTCGCGTTTACGTGAGCTTTCTTTTTTAAATTCAGGTGTTTGTATTACCTTAACCGATGAACGTGATGATACCAAGAATGATAAATTTGAATATATTGGTGGTATTAAAGCCTTTGTTGAGCATTTAAATAAAAATAAAACACCTTTACATGAAACAGTTTTTTATACCGAAACGTTAAAAGACGATGTTATGGTTGAAGTGGCCATGCAATGGAATGATTCTTATCAGGAAAATATCTTTTGTTTTACTAATAATATTCCGCAACGTGATGGCGGTACCCACCTGGCCGGTTTTCGTGGTGCGCTAACACGTAGTTTAAATAATTATATTGAACAAAGTGGTATTGCTAAAAAAGCTAAGGTAAATGTTAGCGGTGATGACGCCCGTGAAGGTTTAACCGCTGTTTTATCGGTTAAAGTGCCGGATCCTAAGTTTTCATCGCAAACTAAAGACAAATTAGTCTCTTCTGAAGTAAAAGGTATTGTTGAATCTACTGTTGGTGAGAAATTACAGGAATTTCTACTTGAAAGCCCTACAGATGCTAAGGGTATTGCTGGTAAAATTGTTGATGCAGCGCGTGCTCGTGAAGCTGCTCGTAAAGCAAGGGAAATGACTCGACGCAAAGGCGCACTCGATATCGCCGGTTTACCCGGTAAGCTGGCTGATTGTCAGGAAAAAGATCCTGCACTGTCCGAATTATTCCTGGTGGAAGGGGACTCCGCTGGTGGTTCGGCTAAACAGGGTCGAGATAGAAAGTATCAGGCTATTTTACCGCTTAAAGGTAAAATCCTGAATGTTGAAAAAGCCCGTTTTGATAAAATGCTTTCTTCCGTTGAGGTGGGTACTTTAATTACAGCGCTGGGTTGCGGTATAGGCCGGGAAGAATTTAAGTTGGAAAAATTACGTTATCATCGAATTATTATAATGACCGATGCGGACGTGGATGGCTCACATATCCGTACTCTATTACTTACTTTTTTCTATCGGCAAATGCCCGAGCTGATTGAGAACGGTTATATCTATATTGCCCAACCGCCTCTATATAAAGTTAAAAAAGGTAAACAGGAACGCTACGTTAAAGACGATGGTGAGCTAAACGAATACCTGCTTCAACTTGCACTCGACAATACTGAGCTATTTGTAAATTCTTCTGCACCCGCAATGTCTGGGATTGCCCTCGAAAATTTAGCCAAACAACATGTGATTGTGATGCAAAGTATACATCGTTTATCACGACGTTATTCAGCAGAAGTTTTAAAACTCATTTTAGAGTTACCGGTTTTAAACCTTGAAGATTTAAAAAATAATCAACAAATGCAAGCCTGGTTTATGCAGCTTGCGGAAAAAATTAAAGAAGATGATAAATTAAAAATAAATATAGAATTTGAAGCGCAAACCGAAGCTGGTGTCTGGGAAGCTAAAACTATTCAGACTCGTCATGGTATTGATTATGAAAAAGCAATGAAACCTGAATTTTTTGAGTCTGGCGAATATGCTGCAATGAAAGTATTAAACGAACAGTTAAGTGGTTTGTTTGGTGAGGGTGCATATGTTAAACGCGGAGACAAACAACAGCACTATGATAATTTTAGCGATGTTATGAATTGGTTAATGGACGAATCAAAACGTGGTTTAAATATTCAGCGTTATAAAGGATTAGGTGAAATGAACCCAGACCAACTTTGGGAAACAACACTCGATGCTAACAATCGCCGTTTATTACAGGTGCGAATAGAAGATGCCATTGCAACCGATGAAATTTTTACAACTTTGATGGGCGACCAGGTAGAGCCACGTCGGCTGTTTATCGAAACCAATGCGCTTAATGCTAATAATATTGATATATAGTTTATTAACAGTTATTAGATTCCCGTTTGCGTTGGAGGGGATGGCAATCTCATTATAGGGTTTAAAGATAATTGTGAATATCGCTTTCTTTAATAGCAAGCCTTACGACGAAGAATTTTTTAAAGCTGCCAATAAAAAATATCAGCACAAACTAAATTTTTTAGAAGCAAAACTTTCCAGTGAAACAACCCGCTTGCTTAATGGTGAAAAGGTTGTCTGTGTCTTTGTAAACGATTCAATTGATAAAGACGTATTAACAAATCTTAAATCACAGGGCGTTTTATTAATTGCATTACGGTGTGCCGGTTATAATAACATCGACCTGGATGCGGCTATTGAAGCGGGTATTAAAGTAGTATACGTCCCGGCATATTCACCCAATGCTGTTGCAGAACACACGATATGCTTAATGCTTGCATTGAACAGAAAAATTTATCGTACTTTTTCAAGAGTGCGAGAAGCTAATTTTTCATTGGATGGCTTGCTAGGTTTCGATTTTTCTGGACGCGTTGCCGGGGTAATTGGAACTGGAAAAATAGGAACAATTGTTGCCCGCATTCTTATTGCTTTTGGTATGGATGTTCTGGCGTATGATCCGATTCACAATCCGCAGTGTGAAGAAATGGGTGTATCCTATGTTGATAAGGATACGTTAATTTCCCGCTCGGATGTCATTACCTTACACTGTCCTTTAACCACTAAAACACGTTACTTTATTGATAGTTCAGCATTATCAAAAATGAAAGATAATGTTATGTTAATCAATACAAGTCGCGGAGCAATTTTAGATACCTGTGCCGTTATTGAAGCACTAAAATCAAAAAAAATTGCTTACCTGGGTTTGGATGTCTACGAGCATGAAAGTAAATTATTTTTTGAAGACTTAAGCTGCCAGACAATAGAGGATGATATTTTTGAGCAACTGATGTCATTTTCAAATGTGTTAATCAGCCCCCACCAGGCTTTTTTTACATCAGATGCCTTAACCAAAATTGCGGATACGACTTTAAACAGCATTAAAGAGTTTGAACAAGGACGCCCCTTGTCGAATGAGGCAACAATTACAATGACAGAACAATAAAAAAGAGGTTTATAATCTGCGCTATCGTATTGAGGAAGATATGCAGGATTGCGTGTTAAACAGTTTTGGTTGTCATTTTGGGGTGCAGGATTGGCGATTGCGAGTATACTTTATGTAACGATAGGATCACCCGTTGGATAAGGGCTAATTATTTTATCCGGGGTGTTGTTATCGAATTTTTTATCCAGAGCTCGGGTTAAACCAATAATTAAGCCTAATGGAATATATTAAAAATTTTGCAGATATCGGATTGGCTGACTTGGGGCAGGTTGGTGGTAAGAATGCTTCCTTAGGCGAAATGATATCCAACCTTTCTCAAGCGGGTATTCGAGTCCCGGCGGGTTTTGCTACCACCTCAAAAGCTTATTGGTATTACCTCGAACAGAATAAACTTAAGCAAAAAATTAGCGAGCTTTTAAAAAATTTAGACACGCATGATGTTGGCGCCTTGGCCAATACCGGCAAAAAGATTCGTAACTGGATTATGCATGCGAAGATGCCGGCTGACCTGCAACAAGATATTCAGCAAGCCTATACTGATTTATGCACTAATAGTGCTTGTTCGGTGGCGATTCGAAGTTCTGCCACTGCCGAGGATTTACCCAATGCCTCTTTTGCTGGTCAGCAAGAGTCATATCTTAATATCAAAGGTGTCGAAAATGTTATTTATTCCTGTAAGCGGGTGTATGCCTCACTTTTTACCGACCGGGCCATTTCCTATCGGGTGGATCAGGGCTTTTCACATATGGATGTGGCGCTATCCATTGGCATTCAAAAAATGGTACGAGCCGATCTTGGCAGTGCCGGGGTTATCTTTACCCTCGATACCGAATCGGGCTTTCGGGATGTGGTGTTTATTACCGCCGCCTATGGCCTGGGTGAAAATGTGGTGCAAGGTGTGGTTAACCCGGATGAATTCTATGTTTACAAAAACACACTTAGTAAGGACAAGCGCCCGATTATAAAACGCCAACTCGGCGATAAAGCCCTAAAAATGGTTTATTCCAGCGATAATGCGGCCGGTCTTTCAACCCGCAATGTTCAGGTGCATGAAAATGACCGTAATCAATTTAGCTTAAATGATGACGAAGTACTGGAACTGGCAGAATATGCCATAAAAATTGAAAAACACTATTCCAGTTTGCATTCTGGCCAAACAGAGAATGCCAGCCCAATGGATATTGAGTGGGCGAAGGATGGTGAGGACGATAAGCTCTATATTCTACAGGCACGTCCTGAAACCGTGCAGTCTCAAAGTAATGCCAGCGTTATTGAAACCTATAAACTAGAGCAAAAATCGAAGATATTAACCAGCGGCAAGAGTATTGGCAGCAAAATTGCGCAAGGCAAAGTTCGGGTTATCCTCGAAGCCGCTTTTATGCACCAGTTACAGCCCGGTGAGGTATTGGTGACCGATATTACCGATCCGGATTGGGAGCCGATAATGAAAATTGCCTCGGCCATTGTCACTAATCGCGGCGGTCGAACCTGTCATGCTGCCATTATTGCCCGAGAGCTGGGGATTCCGGCCGTTGTTGGCTGCAATGACGCTACCCAAAAAATAAAAACAGGTGAAGTGGTCACAGTTTCCTGTGCCGAAGGCGACAGTGGTTTTATATACCAGGGAGAATTAGCATTTTCGCATGAGATTACGCAGGTTGATTCCAGCAAAAAGCCCAAAACAAAATTAATGATTAATCTGGCAAACCCAGAAAAAGCCTTTGAAGCATCTTATTTACCAGCAGAAGGTGTTGGCTTGGCAAGGTTGGAGTTTATTATCAACACCATGATTGGGGTGCACCCAAAAGCAGTATTAGACTACGACAATTTAGACTCCAGCATTTACTCAAAAGTAAAAAAATTAGCACAGGGTTATGCTAGTCCACGCAGTTTTTTTGTAAACAAATTGGCCGAAGGGATAGGAACAATAGCCGCTGCTTTTTACCCGCGTAAAGTTATCGTGCGGCTAAGCGATTTTAAATCGAATGAATATGCTTCCTTAATTGGTGGCCAGGCTTTTGAACCGAAAGAAGAAAACCCAATGATAGGTTTTCGAGGTGCTTCACGTTACCCGGCGGCGGAATATCAGCAATGTTTTGCGATGGAGTGTGAAGCAATAAAACAAGTTCGCAATGTAATTGGTTTAAGCAATGTGTCATTAATGATTCCTTTTGTGCGCAGCCTCGAAGAGGCCGAGCGCACCTTAGAGTTGATGGCGCAAAATGGCTTACAACGCGGTGTTGAAAATCTTGATATATATCTTATGTGTGAATTACCGGTAAACGCCTTAATGGCTGATGAGTTTTTAAAATTGTTTGATGGTTTTTCAATTGGCAGCAATGACCTAACCCAACTAACACTGGGTGTGGATAGAGATTCGGGTTTGTTAAAAGGTTACGATGAGCGCAATCCTGCAGTTAAACAATTAATGTCACTGGCAATAAAAGCCTGTAAAAAAGAAAATAAATATATTGGTATTTGTGGCCAGGCACCCTCTGACTTCCCAGAGATAACAACCTGGTTAGTACAACAGGGTATAGAAAGTATATCGCTGAATCCTGATTCAATTATGCCAATGTATCAAGTAGTTTTAAAAGCCGAACAAGAGGAAAATTAAATGACAACAACTAACGATATTGATTACGGCCCGCTAAAAAGCTTGGTCGGTGTATGGACTGGCGCTAAAGGTCATGATGTTGCACCCGAACCTGATGGTGAAGAAAATAATCCGTACTATGAAACTATAACCTTTACAGAAGCGGGTGATGTGACAAATGCAGAAGAGCAAGTATTGGCCGCTTTGCATTACCGGCAAATTGTAAAACGAAAATCAAACGATAAAATATTTCATGATGAAACCGGTTATTGGATGTGGGATGCAAAAACAAAAACAGTCATGCACTCATTAGTCATACCACGAGGTGTTTGTGTGCTTGCTGGCGGCATATATAATAAAGAAAAAGACCAGGCAGGTAGTATTTGTTTAAGCGTTGAGGCAAATATTAATAATGCACAATGGGGAATAATTCAATCCGCCTTTATGCAGGAAAAAGCGCGCACTATAGGGTTTAAACATACGATTAAAGTAGTTGCGGATAAGCTATCTTATGCAGAAACAATGTCGCTAGAAATTTACGGTAAAACATTTGAGCATACCGATAAAAACGAATTAATACGTGAGGCTAACTAACATCAGTTGCATCTAAGAAAAATTTACACAAAGCAAACAGTTTAAATAGACAAAATTATAAAGAGCAGCTTAAATGAAAATATGGGTCGATGCCGATGCCTGTCCAGTGGTTATAAAAGAAATTTTATTTAAGGCGGCACAACGCACAAAAGTAACAACCACTTTTGTTGCTAATCAATTTATAAAAACGCCACCATCATTATATTTAAAAAATATTCAGGTGGCCTCGGGTTTTGATGTTGCAGATAACGAAATTGTTAAAAGAGTTAATGAAGGTGACCTGGTCATAACCGGTGATATCCCACTCGCAGCAGAAGTTATCGAAAAAGGCGGCCATGCGTTAAATCCGCGTGGTGAAATGTACACAACCGATAGCATCAAGCAGCGACTGAATATGCGAGATTTTATGGATACCATGCGAGCCAGTGGTGTACATACCGGCGGCCAGGCACCATTAAACCAAAATGACAGGCAGGCTTTTGCAAATAATTTAGACCGTTTATTAACAAAAAATGCAGACTAATTTTTACTTAGTATCCTGAGCTTAAGTTATTTAGTATAAACATTTTTTTCGCCCTTAGGTCGACTTTTAAAACGACGATGTATCCAGAGGTATTGCTCCGGCGCACTTAAAATTTGCTTTTCAATTGCCGCATTAATTTTTGTGGCGTCGGCGAGTGGATTATCGCTGGGGAAATTATCCAGTGCAGGAGAAAAATGAAGCGTATATGTGCCTAACTTATCATTACGATCAGCGTAAAAAGGAATTACCGGCGCCCCTGTTATTTTTGCAATTTTTTGAGTGGAGAGTAAAGTACAGGTAGACACCCCCATAAAAGGGGCGAAAATAGAATCCTTTTCACCAAAGTCTTGATCGGGTGAAAACCAGACAACATTACCCTGTTTTATAGCACGGATAATATCGCGCAGGTTTTTATGTTTTAAAAGTCGGGCACAATTTTTTAATCGTTTGCGCTGCAAAACCCACTCAAATAACGGGTTGTGAGAATACTTGTAAACAACGTTAAGATTATCGATTTGTGAACCTAAAAAAGTACCGGCAATTTCCAATGTCGAGAAGTGTCCTGCTAGCAGGATCACACCTTTGTTTTTAGCCATTGCTGCGGTGAGGTGCTCAAAGCCATCCATTTTATAGAGTTTTTTTATCTGCTTTTTAGCCACCCACCAGCTGATGCTGACTTCTAAAACAGCCATGCCGGTTGCTGCAAATGTTTTTTGCACAAGCCGATGTTGTTCTTGTTCGCTAAGGGATGGAAAACATAAACGGATATTGGTTTGCACAATATTGCGTCGTTTTGGCATTAATTGATAGCTTAGCTGGCCAATGGTGCGACCTAATGCCATTTGCACACGATACGGTAAAAAAGCACATAATTTTAATAGCCCTAGGCCAACCCAGGTTGGCCAGTACTTTGGGGCAAGAAATGTGGTAATTTTTTGATTGAGTTTGGCCATGTATTGCTTCGAGTTGTACGCTAACTCTATTTTAGAATTTAATGCGCAATAGTACCTTAGAAAAAGGCCGTGGGTCAGAGTAATTTTAATTTATCATCGTAAAAAAATTGAATATGCTAGTATTTTTAAAAAGCGAGTGTACCTAATGATTAATTTGCCAGCTCTTATCCTTGTTGTCTTTATTACTATTTTTTCGGCTGTTATCTGCCATAAAATAGCTAAGCGTCGAGGTGGCAACCCGGTATTTTGGGGGGTCATGGGGGTATTATTTGGGCCGCTGGCCATTCCTTTCGTGTTTATGCTGAGAAATCGCAAAAAAATAAAAAAATAGTGCTGAAAAAACGATTAAAAGTTTAAATTAGCCTGTTATTTTGTTTTTGTGTATCTTTGAGAACATTCATTCTTATTAAATTTAGTATAATGAACTATAAATTAATGATAATAACCATAAAGATATAGGGGATTTAGTATGTCAGTTGAAAGAGCTATGTTTGTGTTTGCGGGAATAATGATAATGTTAACCTCGTTATTGGCCCTGTTCCATAATCCTTTATGGACTTGGTTTACGCTGTTTATTGGTTTTAATGCTTTTCAAAGCTCATTTACCGGTTTTTGCCCACCCAGATGGGCGATGCGAAAATTTGGCATGAAAACAGAATCAGAATTAGCTTCTAATAACTAACGGTTAGCAGCGAATGCCCGTGGTGCATTCGCTGTGAATTAAGTTTACTTATGAAAAGTAGTGTAAAAAAGATAATTGAAAATCATCCTGAGGCGATTCATTCTGAGATGAAGACAGTTCTATCGCACGTGCAGCGCCAGGAAGGCGAGTGGTATATTAATTCCATAATGATTGAAGGCTGTGCGGTACCCTTTAAGTATAAGCGTAAAAAGAAGTATAAGGATTTAAAAGGCCAGCGGGTTAATTTAACCTATTACCCGGTGTCTGAAACGATTGCCGGCATTAACTTTGAAGTTATGAATGTTGTTAGAATTAAAATTTCATAATAACTCACTGCTGCTCCGTTAACTTTAAGCCCCTGCTTTGAATATAGAAAGCCTGGTCATTGCGAGCGA
>CAZDEC010000034.1:0-32549 GCA_964504295.1 uncultured Thioalkalispiraceae bacterium | reverse complement strand
GCTGATTTACTCGATGCCTTCCCATTAGATGCAACCGAATCGGCGGACACCGATAGCGATACCATTGGTGACAATGCCGATAACTGCCCGGCTATTGCCAATACCAGTCAACTGAATACCGATGGTGCAGCCGATGGTGGCGATGCCTGTGATACCGACGATGATAACGACGGTGTCCTTGATGGTGTGGATAATTGCCCAGTCGTTGCCAACCCAACCCAGGCCGATGGTGATGGCGATGGTATCGGTGATGCGTGTGACACTAACGGTTCGTTAGATGTGAGCGGTGTTTGGAAACTTACATCTACAACCTATGGTTCAGATGGTTGCCCTGGCGTGGGTGGTGAAATTGAAACGAGCTATTACAGTATTAATCAAACCGGTAACAGCCTTGCTATTATTACCTCTGAAGGTGTGAGCATGACAGGGGCGATTGACTCAGTAACAGGTGCCATTACCAATGTAACGGGTTCAAGAGTTTACCCAGAGGCTGATTTAAGCAATGCTAATAATATACTATTGCTAAATACAACCGATGCATATGTCGCAAGTGGTTCGGCATTAGCAACAACCATGTCGGGTAATTTAAATTACACATACACCGATACTGTTGGTAATATTTCTTGCTCAGATTCAACGTTTAACGCAACGCTTGTTTACAAACCTACCGGTAACGAAAACTACTCGGGTGTGTATGGGGTTGAATTGCTGAGTAATGCCATTGGTAGTGATGGTAATTCAGGCAGTGAAAGAGACGGTTTCCCTTTCACTATGCGTTTTGCTGCGGGTAACCTGGTTGCCGTAGGTGCGCTGGATAACACCTCAACCTTTATGGCAAGCAATTACTTCTTTGATCCTGCAACCGGCTTTTTCAGTTTTGACAGTATTTCAACCGAAACGGTTGATAATAATGCCGATGGCATCGTTGATAGAACGTATACCGACAGAGATACATTCAGTGGTATTTTCCTGAACGATCCGCTGAGTAATCCAGGGTCTAATGGCCAACCATTATTTGTTTTAACCGGTTCGGGTATATCAAGAACTTTTGATAATTCGACGGCGCAATATACTTACGCTGCGAACTATAACCAGGACGGCTATGGCAAGTTACTTACCACTCAGGCCACTACCCGTACGGTGATGCTCGAAAGAGGTGACCAGGTTGATGAAACCAGGATAAATATGGGAATAGCGGCAGTACCAACCGAGCTTGCAACGCCAAACAGTAAGTTGCATCTGGAAGTGATTGATGAAGGCTCAAATCAAACGCTGTGTACTACACCGTTTATTACCGAGGGCAGTAGCAGTGGTCGCTATTTCGAACAGAAGAATATGCCGAACCCGGATTTTGCCACACAGAAATTCCGTAGTACTTTCTACTCAACCGTAAACTGTAATACTAATGATCCTCTAACAGGTGCAATCCGTGTATTCGATGGTTTCACTTATACAGTACGTGTTATTGATACCGGTGCTGATGGTGTTATTGGCGGCAGTGATGATACCACCCCGACAGAATTTACTGTTTACGCTGCGGAGGTTGTACCAGCGGGAGAGCAATTCACTCAAACGCAAAATGTATTTGATATTGATGTGAATGGAGTAAAAGTATCGAAAACAATGGGTGGCAGCAGTGTACCTTACTATGGTTACTTCGATAGCTCCGAGGCCAATGTAATATCCTGGCCAGCACATCCAGACGGTGCGACAAAGTATCAACTGCGTGTGCAGGAAGTTGGCGATTTTGTCAAAAAACGATATAACACAACAGCAACAAGCTTCTCTTTACCAGCAGGTAGTGTAGATAGCGATGATGGTTTAGTTTTAACCCTCCGTTTAGGTGCGCTTAAAACAGGTAGCAATTCTGCAAAAGCATCGTCGTTCACTCGTCGGGTCGCTTTAAGAAAGGGTATCTGGGGGCATTGGAATATCGAGCTATCGTCGACTTATGCACCGAAGTATGCACGTGCTTTTCATATCAAGATAGAAACACAGCCAGATACTGGCGGTAATATTTTCTGTGCTGTACGTACATCCAGTTCACAATTGGTTTGTAATAGCGCAACCATTGATTATGCAAACGATACGGTTACCTTAAACATGCTTGATATTCCGGGCAAGTTAACTGGTGGCAAGCTAACGCCAACACCGAACACATCCTTTGATTTAGTCCTTAACTTTAAAGTGAATGGTACGCTTAATAATGGCCAGGCAATTGTGACTTCAAGTACTGTGGCGGCTATTGGTTCGAATGTAAATGGTGCCACGGCCGGGGTCGCGCTTTCGACTAACCCAGAATTTAGAGTGCGTTCAATGCGTATGTCTAATGGCGATATTCAATCGAGTGCCATTATTGTTAACCCAACCAATGTGGCTAAGTTTGATATCGGCTTGTTCAAGGTGAATGATGATAGCAATCTGGCGATTAGTGGTTTCGGTGTTACGGATACCAATTCCCTGCCCTTTAATGTAGCCTTACAGTTGAAAGACTTTATCGTTATGCCAAATGATGGTAATAACGCACAATTTACTGGACGCTTCTCACGATATCGAACGGTCTACGATTGGGCTGCGCCTGCTGGTCTATTAGCGGCAGCTCGTTACAAGTTGGTACAAAAGAGTTCGGTAGATGCCACGCTTAAACGTGTATATCGTAGTACCTATGCATCATTGCCAGCCGATGCCTATATCGTACCGCAAATGGGCAGTATCCAGATTGAGGTGCCAGGTGTAGGCACAACCAGTTGCGTTGCGGGTACGGGTGCAGCTTGCTCTGCCGGTTCACCGGTTGATGTGACCAATGGCTTTAATGTTATCTGGACAGTACCAACACCACCTGCAGGTAGTTACTGGCGCTTGGCGTTTTACGATGATACTGGCGCAGGGCGTAGACCGTTTCGTACCAGGGGTTATATGTTTGATGAGATGTTCGGTAGTGATATATTCAGTGTTCCTAATCTTGATGGCACCACAACCTATACCTGGAATAACACCAGTGAGTTTATTATTAAACCGGGTCAGACCTGGAAAGTGCAAATTCGGTTAACCAATAAAAGTGGTGCATGGGATGTGGGCGGTTTTGCACGTAACCCGGATCAACCACGGTTGTATATTCCATCGGCAGTACCTTAATAAGTGTATTGTAGATCCATTAAAAACCCGGCTAGTTAGCCGGGTTTTTTTATGCATGTTTAAAAAATTAATTAAAAGTTGTTTTGGATATAAAAAAGTATGGGGAGGTGATGATAGCTGTATGGGGGAGAGCCGCGAAATTATTATTCTGATGAGGAGCATAATCGGATACGGTTAAGGGAGATTAAATAATAGCTGTTGTTATCTCTCTATATGTGTCATTGCGAAGGAACGAGAGTGACTGCGGCAATCTGGCTATGTGCGACTAGAGGCAAGATTGCCGCGCCGAAAAAGATTCGGCTCGCAATGACAAGCCTTATTTTAACAATGGAATAGATTGTTATTATGCAGGGCTCGACTAAGCAAACTGTATTATTGATAAGCTTTTTTTAGGCTATAAAAAAAACGTTGCAACAACTAACAAAGAGAGTTGTTGCAACGCCTTAATCTAAAGCTGATTTAAGTAAAACTTAACCTAACTTAGCTTTAATCGCATCAATAACCGCATCGCTAGATACCGCATCAACTTCAATTAACAAACCTTCTTCTTTATAGAAGCCAGCAAGTGGCGCTGTTTGTTTGTTGTAAACGTCTAAACGGTTGCTGATAGCTTCTTCGGTTTCGTCATCACGTTGAACAACATTGGCATCGCATTTATCGCATTTGCCTTCAACTTTAGGTGGGTTAGATTTAACATTGTAAATAGCACCACAACCTTCACAGGTACGGCGAGTGGTTAAACGGTCTAAAATAACGTCTTTAGCCACTTGAATATCAACTGCCATATCGAGTTTTTCGCCCATATCAGCAAGTAATTTTTTTAATGCTTCGGCTTGTGGAATGGTGCGTGGGAAACCATCGAGCAAGTAGCCTTTTTTGCAATCGTCTTCTTTTAAACGTTCGCCCATAATACCCATGATGAGGTCGTCTGATACTAAATCACCGGCTTTCATAGCGGCTTGTGCTTTCTTGCCTAGTTCAGTGCCTGCGGCGACTGCGCCACGTAAGATGTCGCCGGTTGAAATTTGTACAGAACCGTCCATTGCGGTTAATAATTTTGCTACTGTACCTTTGCCCGCACCCGGTGCGCCTAATAGAATTAATTTCATGTTTTTCTCTCTTTAATGGCTGGGAAATCGGCATTACTGCCGCTAAAAATATTTGAGGCGCAAATGTAATAAAACTGGCTCGATGGGGCAAGCTGTTTATGCCTTTTATTGGAATATTTACCTTATTTAGGTAGGAAAATGAAGAATTTACGGGATTTTGCAGCTTTTTGTTTAACTAGCCTGAACATGGGATAAGAAATTCTACACAGCTCAGTTACCAGAGTTATTAAGAAATTACGTCATTCTCGCGTGATTTTGGCGGGAATCTTGCTTTCAACCGACTGGGATTCCCGCCGAAACCATGCGGGAATGGCGTAGTCTTTGTTATACCGGATTCAAGTTATTTAAGATTAAAGTAAGGCATCCTTGCTTTGGGATTACGTTGGGTATTTTCGGTGATAACCAAATTCGGTGTGCAGCTTATTAAGGGGTGTTGCTTGAGTTTTTTTGACTGCTACTATTGGTTGGGGTGAGCGAGCTCATCACGGCGGACAGGGCTCGATCAACCAGAGGGATATCGTCGATAATGGTTGCGGTGCCACGGCGCAGATCGGCTGCCAGGCCGTAGAGTGTTTTGTCGGCGACCACATCAAATTTCCAGTTTAAAAAGGTGTATTCACCCAGTAACTCGCTTTTCCAGGCCAGTTTGGCACGTGTTTTATGGTTGTTGTCGTCGAGAAATTCTACCCATTTACCCTGTTCTAAATGGCGCGCGAGTTCCAGGTATTCATCCTGGGGTTGGTCTTTGGGGGCGTTGGCCTGCTCGCTTGAAAAGCCAGACAGAATAATATCTTCGGTAATGAGTTTATTAAAGTTGTCATCGCTTTCATCAAATGCTTCTTCATCGCCGAGTAAGATAAAATCATCTTCCATGGCTTCTTCTGCTGTTGGTTCTGTTATCGGGTCATTGAGAACTGGAATATTGGATTCTTCCGTTGACTCCTCGTTGATAGCGTCATGGGTACTTGTTGCGGCTGTATTAAGAGAGTTGGCCAGTTCTTCCAGGCCAAGTAAGTCCTGTTCCATTTTTAGAATGGTTTGATCAATTTCATCGAGGCTTAAATTCGACTCGTAGTTTTCATCAGCTTCGTATTCAATTTCTTCCAGAACAATGGCGTTTTCAGATAAGTATGATTGATCGTTGGTGGATTCTTCACTGTTGCTGTCAGCGTGGCTTGATAATGGTGTCTCGCTAGCATCAGAATGTGCGGTAACAAAATCGGAATCTTGTGGTAAATCATTTGTGCTATCAACTTCACTCACTTCGGTGGCTGCGTGTTCACTAATTTCTTCATCATTTTCTGTCGACGCGCTGCTTTCAGCACTGAATAAGAATGCAGTATCTGGTTTAAGGCTTGCTTGATACTCTTTTACCGACATACCTTTTATACTGGCAAGGTGGAAGGGTTCAAGTTGCGCTAGAATATTTTGTGTTTCTTCAGGACTAACGTTAATAACCTGCAAGCCATTGCGTAAGGTTAAGACTAACTGGCCAATAATATTGGCCAGTTTTTGTCGGTCGAGTGTTTCGTGTTTTGGTTGAATAGACCATTCAAGTACGTCAATAAAGCGCACCTGGTTTTTCCATGTGTCGCTGTTTTGGCCATTATTTAAATAGGTGTTAAGCATGACCTTTTTCCAGGGGCCACGGATCAAGTCAATAATAATATCGGGCAGGTGCTTGTCCTGCAAAATTTCATCAACGGTATCTTCTACCCACTGATAGGCGAGGGCATTATCTTCTTTGCGTTTAATTTTTCTCTGGATTTTATTATTGGCAGTGGCTTCCTTATGTTCATGTTGCGCCATAAAGGTTTTGAAAGTGTCGAGCTGTGCTTCAAATAAGTTTAAATCATCTTCGAAATCATTATTAATCGTATCAACAACGCGTTCGATTTCAGCGAGTAAGGCTTTAGAAGCCGGTTCTTCTTCGTCAAAAATACCGAGTGCGGCGTGGGCTAGTTCATTGAGTAAGTTACGAGCAGCATTTTTGTTGGCCGAAAAAAATTCTTTATCGATAATGGCGGCTTTAAGTAAAGGAATTTGTAATCGAGCAATATGCGCCTTGGCTGCATCAGGGATGTTTTTATCTTCAAGAATAAAGTCAAACAGCATTGACACAACGTCGATAACGTCCTGATCAAGCGGGCTTATATCGTTAACAGAAAAATTAGCATCCTGCTGTTGCAGATGTTGAATAACAAATTGTTTTAAGTTGCCGGTTGCTTGCAAGGGATGGCTACCATCTTCATTTTCTTCAATATTGTGTTCAACCGTTCCAGCTGGAAGCATTGTGGATAAGGGAATATTTTGCAGTTGTGTGAGTGAACCAACAAACTGTGGTGAGGTAACCGTATTTGTATTTGCCACGGGCGAGCCTTCAGCACCTGCAAGTTGCGCTGCTGATTGAGATGCCATAATCGGGTGAACATTATTGGCTGATGCCATATTGACATTGTCGCCTGGTGCAACACCGTTTATCGGCATCATGCTTGCTGGGCCCATTGAAAAAGCTTGTTGACGGCTTAGCAATTCATGAAAGTGTGCGATAGATGTGTCCTGAACAGTCCCGTTCGGGTTTGCGCCAATGGCTGCGTTGGAATATTGCTCGGCAGCATATTGTTGTTGCGGGTGCTGTCCAGGCTGCGCGGGATAAGCTTGTGGTTGATGAGTTTGCGTATAGTCACCACCGCCTTGCATCGCTGGCGGGTTATGCTCATCTTGAGGGTTTTCAGTTGAATTATTTTGTGCCTGATAGGGGCTATCAACATGAGCCGATTTTTGTATGGTATGTTTAAAATCAGGCAGCACGTTAGCCGCAATAAACAAGTTGTTTGCCTCGGTTAGCAATGGTGAAAGGCCGGATACAATTTCCTGATCAAATAATTTTAAAATAATTAAACTTACCTTTAGTTCGATATCGAGTGCCGTTGCGGCTTGCATAAAAGTATTGCAAATAACATTGGGGCCGAGTGGGTTATTGAGTGCATCGACATCGGCGCTTAAGATATGTGACAAACGTTTTTCGATATGGCTAAGTTCCTGGGCGCAATGATGCGAAATTTTTGAAACAATATTTTTAATCGCAATATTTTCTTCGAGGTCAGCATCTTCAATAAGGGATAAGTCGTCTACGCTGAAAGAGTCGAGAGTTTTTTCTTCCTTTTTGGCCAAGGCTTTATTATTTTTAATGTCTGCAAAAGCTTGCTTGATAAAATTAAAATGCTGCTTTTCTATTTCGCTGCGTTTTAAGCGAATAATGCGCATCGAATCAAAATAAGCAGTGGAGTCGGTGGTTGAGTCGGTTTTTTCAGCCAATGCAAATAAAGCATCATCGGCATGGTCGAACATGCGGCGCAGGATTTTTTCGATATGCTCAAGTGTCAGTTTTTGACATTTATCGAATAACTTGGAGAAATGCACCTGTTGTTTGATAGTCGGTTGCTTGAAAGACATGATTTTGCTGGTGTTTCCCATGTTATAACCCTGTGTTGTTCGGGCTACATACCATGCATGCGTGAGATAAGCAGTGGTTTGCAACCCCGCTATCATTGCGTTCGCTGTGGTAAAGCAGCTTTGCCGTAGACCGGAAGTTTTGCGTCCCTCCCTTTCGGAAGGTTTGCCTTAATAAGTTATAGACTTTATCGGCCGTAATACGGTTAAATGTTGTTTATTTTTTGTACAACGTGATTTGTATCACAGTTTGCGTATGGCATAGGAATTGCCGGGTAGTTAGCTTGTCGAGTTTTGCGGTTTACGAGTAATTATATAAGCTAAATATCTTAACTCATTGTTTTTATTGTTTTTATTGTTTTTATTGGTTTTATTTTTCTTGCCCCGAGCCCATATTAAATTAAGGTATTTGCTTTTGCCTCCGATATATAAATAGTCTCTTATATTTATTCGGTTGAATGCTTTTATGTCTATTTCGTCCCACCAACATCGCTTTTTACGACGCGGCATCGTTGTTGCATTTATTATTATCTTGCTGATAAGCCTTAGCGCATGGTTTTTAGTCAGTCGGCACTTTAAAGACAGTAGCTATGAGTTAGTTAAAGCGAATAATCAAATCGTTGCCCTGGCCATCGGTGATGTGTTTTTGGCTACCGATAAAAAATTTGTTGCCCGCTTTAGTCAACTGTCTGCGCAGCAGCGGACAAAATCAAAACATTATTTGAACATCCAGGCAAAAGCTAAGGAATTTTTACATCGTTTTAAGCTGTTGAATATTAGTATTATAAATCGAGGTGGTGTAACGATATTTTCAACGATGTCAGAGGCGGTAGGTAAAAAAAATAATCAACAGGGCTTTGTTAAAAATGCTCTACATGGGAACGGTTATTCTCTAAGTATCGAGACTCATGCTGCGGCCGACTTAAATGCTGTATCAGTAAATAGTATTATTAGTTTTGTGCCGCTGCAAACACCCGGCGGTAAAATTTTGGCAGTGCTTAAGCTTGTAAGTGATACCACAGCCTTGAATGAAAGTATTACGCATATAAAATACTATATCTTAACCGGGGTAATTATTGGTTTATCTATTTTGCTAGTCATGTTTTTTTACATTGCGAAATATTCTGACAGTCTGGTTAACAAATATGCGAAACAAATTGTTACTCAGGCAAAATCAGATCCTGTTACCGGTTTATTAAATCGACATCATTTTTTTCGCTATATCCGGCGTGATATCAAAAAAGCTATACAGCAAAATGCAAGAGTGGCATTAATGATAATTGATATTGACCACTTTAAAGAATTAAATGCAAAATATGATCATTCCTTTGGTGATGAAGTTTTAAAGATTTTAGTTAATCGTTTAACACGTATTTTGGAAGCTACAGACACGATAGCTAGAACGGGTGATGATGAATTTTCAATCTTAATTGCACAGTCGGGTTCAAATTCAGATATTCGGGATTTTGCAAAAAAGATATTGGCAAAGGTGAATGAGCCTATTCAAATTGATGCTAATTACATCCATTTAACCTGTAGTATCGGGATTAGTATTATTAATCAGGATGCAAAAGAAATACAGGAATTGGTGCAGCATGCCGATTCAGCTTTATATAATGCAAAAGATTTTGGACGGAATAATTTTCAGATATTTAGTCGTGGTGGTGCGGTAAGACATATTAAATTTTATGAAAGACAGTATGCGCTTAATAAGGCACTGGAAGAAAACGAATATATTCTGCATATTCAGCCAAAGGTTAATGCGGAAACAGGGGATATTGTTGGTGGTGAAGCATTATTGCGGTGGGACAACCCCGATTATGGAATTGTTCAACCGCTCGAGTTTTTACCGGCGCTTGAGAAAAGTGGTTTGATACATAATGTGGGTAAGTGGGTATTAAATGAATCCTGTCGCTTATGTAAACAGTTTAATGAGCAAACAGGTAAAGCGATACCAATCTCTGTGAATATCTCTGCACTACAGTTTAAGAATGAAGACTTTATAAATATAGTCAGTGAAAGTTTACGTGCATCGAAACTCGATGGTAGCATGCTTGAAATTGAATTGACCGAAACATGCCTGATGGATAACGTTGAGTATAGTTTACATATTTTAGCGGTACTTAAAAAAATGGGAATACGCATAGCGATTGATGATTTTGGCACAGGTTATTCTTCTTTAAATTATTTAAAACGTTTTCCTATTGATGTATTAAAAATAGATCGTTCATTTATAGCTGATGTACATGACAGAAAAAAGAACGACAATGCTGCTATCGTTACCGCTATTATGGCTTTGTCGCATAGTTTACATTTAGAAGCTGTTGCCGAAGGGGTTGAGTTAGCCGAGGAATTAGCTTATTTAAATGCTTTAGGCTGCAAAATAATTCAGGGCTTCTTATTTAGTGATGCTGTATCTGTAGATAAATATTTAGAACTGTTGCAGGATAATAAAAAAATTGTCGACAGGCTGGAAAAAGCTCGTCAGCAGCTTGCCTGATATATAATCCTAATGCATCAGACATGGAATTGGTGAAGCGGTAGTAAATTACAGTGGTAAAAGTTTTTCGGCAGCGGTTTGTAATTTTAGTAGCATGCTTTGCAATAAATCACAGTTTCTTTTTAGATCGTCTTCAGAAAGTGTTTTGTTTACTTTGACCGGCTTGCCAATGCAGATAGCTATTTTGGAAAATGGTTTTGGAATGATAAATTTGTCCCATGACCTTAGTTGCCAGTAATCTGAAGCAGCGTAAGAAACAGGCACAAGTTCGCTTTTGGTTAACTGCGCCAACATTATTGCCCCTGGTTTAAAAACATGAATAGGCCCGGTCGGGCCGTCCGAGGTGTTGACGGGAGAAATCCCTTTTTTGGTTATCGCCAGGTATAAATCGCGTAAGGCTTTTGCGCCGGTACGTGTGCTTGAACCACGGATAGTTGCTGCCCCCCAACTTTGAGCAACGCTTGCCGACATATCGCCATCAGACGATGGGCTTATTAAAAAGCCAATATTCACACCACGCTTTTTAAGCTTTAACATTAAGTAAGAACCGTAAACATGATGTTGATGCCAGTAAACAGGAATAAAAGGATGATTTTTTTTAATTAAGCTGTCGAAGTGATGCTCACCTTTAATATCAACAATACGACAGGTGCGCCAGATAACATTGAGCAGTATACGTATTAAATAAGGTGCAATATGTTTGGTGAATTTCTTTTTATTTTTCGACATGCTAAAAGTATACACGTTTTATTTTAATTTTTGTATTAGGCTGGTTGCGTGCAATACTGATGCTGTATTTTTTTTCTAAAGTGAAAGAGTTGATATGGTATTGGCGGTTTTTGAAGTGGGCAAGGTTATCGATTAAGTTTATCTCTTTTAATTCGCCCAGTTTATCTTCCGAGTGTACTTTTAAAACAGCTTCTTTGCGTGTCCAGGCGACGATGGCCGAAATATTTGGTTGCTGAAGCTGGTATTTTTTAGCAAGATTTATTGGCAGCTCTCTGATTTTTTCAACATCAATTCCGACCGGGCTATTTTTGCTAATAACGCAGCAAATACAATTGTGGCTGTGGCTTATGGAGAAATGCCAGCCATTATATAGTTCTGGTTTGTTATGGGAAAAGGCCAATTTTTTGAGGTGAAACTTACGTAACCCGAGCATTACAAAGCCGTGCCCTAGTAGTTTTAGTCCAATAATGGATTGTAACTTGCTTTGATGATCGCGTATTTGGCCGATACGACGTGTTTTTTCAAGCGGAAGTTGGCGTAAAGTAGCGCTGAATGTCTCTGTACGCATTCTCTTTTTGGGCAATATATAATATAGTATCAGCATTCAATTATTCTAATCAATTTCAAACTCTAACCATCAATTTTATCCCATTTCTAACGACAAATGACCGATATTTTGCAAGATAATCTGATTTATCCCCCCGGGCCAAAAGAGGCCTATGACATTAATACGACGGATGATTCGTTTGTCGTTATTGACAAGCTACTCGTCGAATACGGTAATATTGTTCGGATAAAATCTAAAACCCGGCGTGGTGACAGCTATCTAATCAACAATCCTGAGTTTATTAAACATATTCTGCTTAAAAATTATCAGAACTATAAAAAAGGTGTTGGTTTTGAGCGTGTTAAAATGTTACTGGGTAACGGCATTATTACCAGTGATGGTGCCTTTTGGCGTAAGCAGCGTCGATTAATTCAGCCTGCATTTAGCAAAGCAATGATTGAATCGCAAGTTGAAATGGTACAAAAGTGCAATATCGAACGTATGCAAAAATGGCAGGCAATGCTTGGCTCCAGTGAGTACACCGAAATTGATATTAGTTATGAGGCAAGTGACCTCGCACTGGATATTATTATGCGGGTTTTGTTTAGCGATGATGTTGATACTATTCTTGACGAGTCGGGTGAAAATCCGTTTGCTTTTTTAACCGAAGATCCCACCCGTGATATTAAGGTTGTTTTAAAATATCGCTCCTTAATGAGTTTGCTTTTAAGGTATATTCAGGCACGTCGCACAACAACTAAAAAATACAATGACTTTGTTTCGGTTTTTGTCGCCGCGCGCGATAAAGACACAGGCGAAATGATGAGCGACAAAGAGTTACTCGACGAAGTCATGACCATGATTGTCGCAGGGCATGAAACCAGTGCGATAACCTTAACCTGGGTTTGGTATTTTATGGCGAAATATCCACAGGTAGATAAGGCGGTGCAGGATGAAATTCTTCAGGCTAATATTTCTGGTGCACCCGGCTTTAATGATTTAGACAAAATACCTTATATTAAACAGGTCACTGAAGAAGCCTTAAGAATTTATCCGCCAGTCTGGTTATTTACCCGTAAAGCCATTGAGGCTGACCAGCTTGGTGAATACACCATTCCGGCCGGTTCGGATATTTTTCTATCGCCTTATTATTTACATCGCAATACAAAATTCTGGAACGAGCCAGAAGAATATCGTCCGGAGCGATTCGGCAGCGAGCTGCAAAAACAGCAACATAAATTTAGTTACCTGCCCTTTTCTGCCGGCCCGCGGCGTTGCATAGGTGATTTTTTTGCAACCGTCGAAATGCAGATTCATGTTGGTTTAATGGCACAAAAATTTCGTTTTGAGTTACTTGACGAATCTGTTCCCGAGCTTGAAGCGAATATTAATATGCGCGCAAAAAATCCCATTATTTTAAAAATGTATAAAAGGTAAAAAGCAGTAATGAATTCATTTAATACCTTGATCGAAGCCTTTAATACCCGATGCCAGGGTGACCGAACGATTACCTATATCGAAGGTAAGGATAAAGAGAACACGCTTAGTTATGCGGAACTAAAAAATCGTGCCCTGGGTTTATTAGCTGAGCTACAACAGCGCGGAATAAAACAGGGTGATGAACTGATTATTTTTTTAAAAAATAATGAACGTTTTATTGATGTTTTCTGGGCATGTATTTTAGGAGGTATTATTCCGGTGCCGGTTGCGGTTGGTATTAGCGACGAGCATCGATCCAAATTATTTAAAATATTTAATAAATTAAAAAATCCTTATATTTATATTGCTGCTGATAATTTACAACGGCTGGAAAAATCTGCACAAGCACAGGGCAAACAAAATGATTATGCCGCACTTGCTGCAAAAGCAATTGAGCATGAATCTGTTTTGGACATAAATGTTAACAAAGCAGGTGTAGTCGCTGATGTTATACCCGATGATATTGCCTTTATTCAATTTTCTTCCGGTTCCACCAGTGATCCTAAAGGCGTATTGCTCACACATAAAAATATTATTACCAATGTAAATGCGATTGCCGTTGGTGCAGGTTACAGTGAACAGGACTGCACCTTAAGCTGGATGCCGTTGACTCACGATATGGGCTTGATCGGTTTTCATATCAATATGCTCGTCTGGAATATGCGGCAATGCATTATGGCAACGGACTTATTCAGTCGGCGTCCATTATTGTGGTTAGACAAAGCGAGTGAACATAAAGCCACGGTTTTATGTTCGCCGAATTTTGGTTATAAACATTATTTGAAATCTCTGGCAAATAAAGAGCCGCTGTTAGATTTAAGCTCGATTCGGCTTATCTATAATGGTGCCGAACCGATATCGGTTGATATATGTGAACAATTCTTATCTCGACTGGCAGTCTATGGCTTAAAGAAAAACAGCATGTTTACCGTTTATGGTTTGGCCGAAGCGACTCTGGCGGTTGCTTTCCCTGAACTTGGATCGGATTATCGTGCTATTCATTTAGACCGGCATGATTTATTGATGGGCGATAAAGTAAAAATTGTTGAACATAGTCATTCCGATGCGGCTAGCTTTGCAATTGAAGGCCCGGCCGTTCAGGACATTGAAATAAAAATAACCGCTAAAGATAATACGACTCTGGCAGAAGATTGTATTGGCGATATTCAAATAAAAGGCCCGAGTGTTACCCAGGGCTATTACTTAAATGAGCAGGCCAATGCAACGGCATTAACAGGCGATGGCTGGTTAAACACGGGCGACCTTGGCTTTTTACATAATAACGAGTTAGTGGTTACCGGCCGAACCAAGGATATTATTTTTGCCAATGGACAAAATTATTTCCCACATGATCTGGAATCCATTGCCATTGAGCATGAACAGTTAGAGTTAGGCAAGGTGGTTGTGTACGGCGTGAGCCACCCCGAGCAACAGCAGGATGAACTGGTTGTTTTTGTTTTGTACCGCAGCGACATAGATGCGTTTGTTTCACTTGCGGTTGAGGTTGCTAAAATAATCAATACTCAAACCGGTTTACAGGTGGATACGGTGATACCGGTTAAGCGTATTCCCAAAACAACCAGTGGTAAAGTACAACGACGTTTACTCGCCGACGATTATTTATCCGGCGAATTTGATGCGGTTCTACAAAAAATAAACGCAGAAAAACAAACGACTGTTGACGATGCTGAACAATTAACATCGTTACAACAACAAATACTCGATATTTGTAATAGTGCTGTTGAAGAAAAAACCATTCGAGCGAATGATAATTTCTTTGAAGTGGGCATTAGCTCTTTAACTCTGGCAGAAATTCATGCCAAAATTGATGATGCTTATCCTGACTTAATTGACGTGGTTGATTTATTTGAGTTTCAAACGGTTGTAGAGGTTTCCGGGCTTATTGAAGAGAAACTTGCTGAGCGTTGAATCATTTTATCTATTTAAATAATTATTTATTCGTTAAGCTAATATTTTCAGGTGCCACTGAACCGGCGGTTAAGACAAACGTCATTGCTTCATCCATTGTCCAGTCTGTTGTGACTAATTTATCGGTTGATACTATTTCCATATAGCCTGATGTCGGGTTGGGTGTGGTGGGTACATAAACGGCGGCAAGTTCGTCACCTGTATTTGAATCTTTAAAGGTGTGGGTTACAAAACCAACCGTTTTCATTTCGGCAGAGGGGAAACCGATTAATACAACGCGATTCAGATTGTCAGGTTTTTGTCTTAGAGCGGCAATTAATTTTTTTACCGAACCGTAAATAGTGTGAGCAACGGGTATTTTATTAATGAGGCGATCAAATAAGCTTAATATTCGTTTGCCAATAACGCGAGTTGCTGCCCAGCCTAAAATATATAAAACAATTAACGTTAACAAGATTGCAATAATGGTTTGAAACCAGGGTGCAAGCAGCCAACTGGATATTTCCGGGTGATTTTGCTGTAGGGTCGAGGTAAAAACTGTTACCCAGGGTTTCCAGAATAACAAGATATAAGAAAAGAAAAAATCGAAGACCAACCAGGTTATCCATAATGGAACAATGGTCAATATACCGGTAATTACGTAGCGTTGAATGTTCACAATGATGCTTCCTCTTGTGCGTCAATCAAGTGGTTATGTTAGGTACAAGTTTATCTGTACGTGAAAGAGCAGATTCTCAAAAGACCATACCAGTTTAACATTTTGTTCTAAGTTATTGAATCCTATGTGAATGATATTCTTCTTAATTTTGATAAGGTAATTAGCCCTTGCAGCTATATAAAGGAAAGGGTATTTTTAGTATTGCGGTCATCTGAAACCCTAACAGGGTCTTAAATTTAATCTTAATTTACATGTTCACTGTGTAAATTTATGTAGAGGTTTTGGATGTAAATATAATAATTAGTAGTATAGGATGGGGTAATAGTAGCAATGAGTACTGACAATGAATCAGGAACATCGTCAGAAAACAAGGGACTTGTCGGTCAAAATGCCAGCTCGCCTGCCTTACGACGGATATTGTCCTTGCTGGATGAGCTAAATACCTCGACAACGGGCAGTGTTTTATTCAAGCAAATTGAGCGTATTCTAAAAGAATCTGAAGATGAACATGGTAAACGTGAAAGTGTATTGCTAACGATTGTAAAAAACTTTCTAACAACCTATTTAAAGCATTTAACCCCCGGTTCATCTTTGCATTTACAGGTAAAGTTAATTCAAAAACAATTACTGCAACCCATAAGCAGTGGTGAAATACAATCTTTGCGTAAATTTATCGATATGTATTTATTACATATGGCAAGGATGGAAGTGCTCGATGAGCAAATAATTCGTGATGCACTGTTACCTTTGCTTGAATATTATGGCGCAGGTGACAACTCTCAACCGAGCCACCCAGAGTTATTTATTCCTGTTGAAGCTGAATCGATTACTATTGATAAAAAAAATCCGCTAGAAGATTTGATCGATGATCTATTGCCTAATTTTAAGTCCACTCCCGAAATAAAGTCACAAGACAAATATGAAGATTATCTGGAAGACCAGTCTGAAAAGTCAGAATCATTGCGCAATGATTTATCCAGGCGTATTAGTGAGACCGTTGCAAAGCATGAACAATTTGGTGTTATGTTGGAAGTGATTCGTGGTGGCTTAAAAGAAGCAACAACGATTACTGATATTGAATTATTACGTGAAGCATTAGCGGGAGATGTGGACGGTTTAATCGATGCGCATAAAGTACTGTTAACCAATTTGGAAGATGCAAAAGATTATTTCACAATGATTGAAACTGATAGCCGTCATCTAAGCGATGAGCTGGCAAGAGTGAGGCGCTTAAGCATTACCGATGAGCTAACCGGCTTGCCTAACCGCCGCGCTTTTATGCACCGTCTTAGCGATGAAATGGGACGAGCACAGCGGTATAATTTTACCCTAGCCTTGGCAATGGTTGACTTGGATTTTTTTAAACAAATTAATGATAAGCATGGTCATCCTGTTGGCGATGAAGTATTAAAGTTTTATGCCAATAAATTATTTACTATTTTCAGGCAACATGATTTAGTTTGTCGCTATGGTGGAGAAGAATTTGCGGTACTGTTTCCCAATACAAGTGAGCAAGGTGCGCTGGCCGCGATGGATAAAGTAAGAGAAAAAGCCAGGCATAGTTTTATTGAAGATGCTCATTTGCAGATAACGTTGCCTTCGTTCTCCGCAGGATTAACCATGTTTGTTGTTAAGGATACGGCCAAGACGATGATTAACCGTGCTGATGAAGCTTTGTATCGGGCTAAATCACTTGGCAGGAATCGTACTGAAGTAATTCATAAGGGACAGGATGTGACGGCTAAAAAAGATAATTAACCATTATCTAAATAGTCAATGATATCCATGTCTCTATCATAAACTTCCGTTTTTACTTCAAATATCCCTAACAGTATATGGAAGATATTATCGTGTGAAACAGGTTGGTTTTCTTTTGCCTTCAGCTTTAATTTATCGACTTCCATGTGTTTACCCGCCCAAAAAATCGAAGCTACGTGAGTTTGTTCCTTGGGGGCAATGATAGAAGGCAGGCCGTGAAGATAAATGCCATTTTCACCTAAAGATTCACCATGGTCGCTAACATATAAAAGTGCCGTTTCAAATTTGCTTGAATTATTTTTGAGTAGTTTAATTGTTTGCGCTAAGAAATAGTCTGTATATACAATGGCATTGTCATAACTATTATTAATTTGTAGTTGTGTACATTTCTCCAGGTTTTTGCTATCACAGGTCGGGGTGAATTTTTTAAATTTGTCTGGGTAGCGTTTGTAATAAGCCGGTCCATGGTTACCCATTTGGTGTAGCACAATTAATATATCGCCTTTTTGTTTGTTGATATATTCCTGTAAGCCGACCAACATGCCTTCATCACGGCATTCAGTGTCACAAATAGTATTAAGTTTGTTAGTGCGAAAATCTTCATAGGGTACACGCAAGGCAACGCCTTTGGAATCTGAGTTGTTATCTCGCCATAAAACATTTACCCCTAAATGTGACAGTATGTCGAGAACGTTTTCATGAGAATGCGCTTTTTCTTTAGTATATTCATCTTTAGTGAATTTTGAAAAAATACAGGGAACCGAGATAGCCGTAGAGGTGCCACAGGACGACATATCTTTAAAGCTAATCAAGTTTTCTTTTTCAAGTAAAGGGTTGGTTTTTTTATGGTAACCGTTTAGAGAAAATCGATCCGCTCTAACGGTTTCCCCCACGACCATGATAACCAGCTCGCGGTCAATATCATTTGCAGATTTTTCTGCATCGTGGCCAACGTGCTGGAATGGCGATTCTTTTGTTTTGATGCTGCCTGAAATATTTTTACCAACGGAATAAACGTAAAAGACCGGGTTTGTGTATAGGCGTAAGTTTTTGTGTTCACGAAAAAAAGAAGCATAGTGCTTACTAAAAACAAAGATAGTCAGCGTAATAATAACAACCGATGAGACGATAAGTTTCAGCTTGTTGAAAACTTCCTGTTTTAACGAACCGATTGAAAGTTTGGCTTTATAAACGAGGTACGATGGTAATAGCCCCAGAAAAAGCAAGTACAATATGAGGCTGGTGTTAAGTAAATCCAGTGATTCAGACAGGTTTGTTTGCACTGCATTCGTTAACATATCGGAATCTAAAACGATGCCATAACTGTTCATAAAATAGCTGGCAAAAGCCGATGCAATTAAGATTATAATAAGTACAGGCTTGGTTGTGTATCTGGAACTAACTAATGAAAATAGTAGAACAATAAGACTTGTTAGCAGAATAAACAGTGAAGCAATAAAAAAATTATTAGTTGAGCTGAATGGGTAGGTTTTTAAAACATTTGAAAAAAAACTAATATTGCCAAATACGCTGAGAAATAAGGCGACGGAGATAATCAGTGTATGTTGCTTAAAACGGTAAGATAGGGACATGTAGAATACAGAAAGATTAAATTAAATTTTATCGGAGAAAGTGTCTATTAATAATATCTAAGTAGTATAGCGCACTTTTAAATATAAAGCTGTTACCCTGATTTTTTGAGGAGCTATCCCAGAATATAAAACCCAGAACATAAAAATTGAATATGAATAAGTCACAAGTAGACTTGTAAACGCAAGAATAGTTCCCTTGCTCAGCGATTTAGTCCATTAGCTTTCGTAGCTCATCACGATCAAACCACCAGTTGTCTTCTACAATCGCACCGATGACAAGAGCCATTCTTGGCAGGAATTTTTCAGGCTCATTTAATTCAAGTTTTAGCCGCCATATATCAAGCTCTTTTTGAGACTTGATGCCGCTGTGTAGTTCGGCGACTTTAACCAATACGTTACGTGTTAAAAAAGACAAGCTCTCATGCTCTTCTTCCGTTGCGCGCATGTCGACAACATATTGACCCACAATGGCAGCAACCGCAGCGCCGTCGGCATTATTAGGCATTTCATCAATTAAGTGGGTCATTACAGCGAAGGATGTTTCAGGGCTAATTGGAAAACTTACGGCTAGCCAGGCAGCTTGACCAAGTGCAACAATAGAGGCGGGTTGTTCAGCCAGATATAAAACAACCAATGCTTCTACCGCGTCTTGCCATGACTGATATTGCAGAAAAACATCAAAGGCGGCGCGAGCAACTTTCCAGGCTTCTTCGCCGCGTTTTAACCCCACCAGTGTCTCTGCCATATTTAGCTCAAGTAAAGCACGATCACGTGGGTGGGTAGGTTCTGCTAATTCATCGATATGCTGTTGATAAGTTTGTAGGCGCTGTTGGAGTAGTTCAGTCGTATTTTCATTGGGTGCTGCAAAACTGGGTTGGTTTTGTGGGCCATTATTATCGGGGGTAGTCATGACTATACCTGAAGCATTAAATATGGTTGCGTATTATACAACTTGTTAAATTCCACAACAATTATTTTCGGCTATTATTAATGGTAGGATATTGAATTTTCCATATAAAACGGGAATATAAACCACAGTATTAGCGTGGTATATTGGTACAGTACTTTATTCAAGTAGCAAACAAAGATGAAATCTCAAAAATAATAAATCTTAAAGTAATAAGTCTTAAAAGTAATAAATCAAGGATTCGTAGATGATCGACCATCAGGTAGTGTTAATTCGTTTAGGTCTGGCTCTTCTTGCCGGTGCTATTATTGGTTTTGAGCGTGCTTTTCATGGTCGTCCGGCGGGCTTGCGTACGCATAGTCTTGTTTGTGTCTCTTCCAGTTTATTAATGCTGCTGACGGCATTTCAATGGGATTTACTCTCGGGGGTTCCTGTTGACACAATACGGGTTGACCCCACGCGAATGGCGCAAGGTATTATGACCGGCATTGGGTTTCTTGGAGCGGGCGTTATTATGCGTGAGAAACTCACCATTCGAGGTTTAACAACGGCAGCATCTATCTGGATGACAGCGGCCATTGGCATTTTGGTCGGTATGGGTTTTTTCAGCGCGGGTTTTTATGCAACGTTTATGAGTCTGGTTATTTTAGGTGCATTAGGTTGGGTTGAACGAAAAATGCCGACTCGTCGTTTCGGGCAATTAAAGGTAAGCTTTAAACGTGCAGATATTTTAGAAAGAAAATCCTTAATCGAATTCATTCATATTCATAATGTAAAAGAATCGAATATGAGTTTTGAGCTGAATAATGAAACCAACTTATTTGAATATCAGATGACAATTTATGCATATAATGTTGATGCTTTTTATTTTCTGTCTAATGCCTTAATGGAAAATGAAAAAATAAAAGAGTTTAGTATAGTGCCGACAGGGGATTGATTTTTTTAACCACGCCGTGTCCATTGTACTCGCCGTGGTTAAAAAAATAATATTATACAGCAGGTTTTTTTCCAGTAGAAAAAATCACATTGATATCCAGCCAAATACCCTTATCTGTTTTTAATTTAGTAATCTCAGCAATATGCCGTGCGCGAAATTGAGCAAACTGAAGTGCGTCGAGTTGGCTAACAAAGCTGCGTAAACCGCTATTCATTATAATATCCCACCAGTCTTTCTCACCGGTAAGGTGGTAGCCAAGTTGTTCGCTATGAATTTGAACATCGGTATAGCCCGCCTGTAGTAAATACGATTCACAGCTTGCAAGTTCAGTGAGTCTTTCGGCCTTTGTATCAACAACAATATCAAATTCTGATATTTGATTAACAAAAATATTTATCAACTCACCGAAAGAGCTTTTTTCAAAGCTGGTAAACATTAAACGTCCATTCGGTTTTAATACTCGCAGCCATTCTCTTAAACTATTAAGCATATCGGGCAAAAAGACAATGCCAAAACCACAGCTGGCATAGTCAAAATAATTACTTTTGAAGTCGAGTTTTTCAGCATCCATTTCGTGCAGGTCGATATTATGTAAGCCTAGTTTATTAATATTTTCAAATGCCTTGTCAAGCATGGCGCTGGAAAGGTCAATGGCCTGTACTCGGCCACCTGGTAAAATTGCTTGTGCCATTGCCGAGGCAACCATACCTGTTCCGGTTGCTATATCAAGCACTCTGTTGCCGGGGCTGGGTTTTAAATAATCTGCCATGCGGTCGGCGCCCATTGGAAAAAATCGTTGCGCGGGGTTATCGTAGCCTGCGGCGACAAGGTTAAAATTTTTTGTTACCGCTTCTTTTTGTTGTCTGGTTTTATCGTTAGGCATGGTATGCACTCTAATAGCATCTTAAATAATAGAAAGCATTATAAACGATAGTAGACTTGTTTGGTGCTATTATATTTTTTTATTCGCAGAACGACTCAGTTTATTTTTGCTTTATAAATTTTAAGGCGATGCTGGCTTCCTGGGTGAAATGCTTAAAGCTTTCATAGCTTTCATCATCTAATATTCGCTTGCTTGGGTTTCGGTCAGCGTAGAATAATCCAATAGTATGCTCGTCTGCCAGAATGGGTGACATAAAGAAAGTTTTAGCTTTTATGGCATCACTTAAGTTTTGATTAACCAGTTGATTGCCCTCTGCATCATCTTTTATCCAGTAGCTGCGGTTATAAATTAATATTTGCTGCAACAGGTTAGGGGTTGTCATATCAATATCAGTCATAAAGTTTTTCTGGAAAGATTGACTATCAATTCCAACGGCTATTTTCGCATATGCTTTTGTTTTTCCTGGATCGATAAAGACCAATGCTGCTCTATCCATGCCAATGCCACGATAAATTCCTTCCAGTACCATGGTGAGAATATTATTGATAGCGGGTTTTTTACTTAAAATACTGGAGAGTTCTCTTAGAATCGATAGTTGTAACATATGGTCGGGGGATAAATACTTCTCCTGTTCTTCGAGTTCTTTTGGTATGCTGGCATTGGTGGATAATTTTTTCAGGCTGGGAATGTATTGCGCGGCATCACGCGCACCAAACTCTTCCGTTATGTCTACAGCTGCTTCAACGTTATCATGTACAAATTGTGTTGTTTCTTTCAAATCTTTATTTAAATGTTTGGCGAGCGCTTTTAGTTCTCGTTCAGTTTCGGGGGAGCGCCAGCCGTGCTCAGCTGCTAGCGCTATTGCATTGCCATGTAAAATATGTCGACATCGATTTTTTATATTATCGCAATTATGTAATGCGTCATGCAACAAGTCACTTAGCTGCCAGTCACTGGTTAATGTCTCAGTCAATTGCTTAAAGGTAAAGCCGAGTACGTCAATTTGCATCTTTTCATATTGTTTATCGGTCGATAGTAAACGGCTGTTAATCAGTTTTTCACTGACCTGGCTGTTAACACAACAAAAAGTTAATTCACCAATATTATAAAGAAGCGCGGCAATAAAGATTTCTTCCGGCGACTCATCATTACTCGCCTCAGCTATTGCTCTTGCCTGTACAGCAGCGTGAAAAGTGCGCGCCATTAATTTCATAACATGGATTTCTCTATTGCCTTTTAACAATGTATCGATAATGGCAAGCGAAATGCTAATGTCTCGAACCAGGTTAAAACCTAATAACATCACCGCATGGGTTATAGTATTGACGCGCGTGTTTGAAGGATTGTAAATATAGCTATTGGATATACGCAAAAGTCGAACGGTAAGATTGACGTCTTTCAATATTGCACTGGCTAGCTCGTTACTCGATGTGTCATCTCGAGAAGTGAGTGCTGTAATGGCTATAAGTGAATATTTGAAAATAGGCAATTCGCGTTGACTTAAATGATGTACCCATTTTTCAAGTTTAGTTTCGCTCATGATATTTTAAATCCTTTAATAAATTACTTTTGACTAATAAATCTTAAAGCAATGCAGGCTTCCTGGGTGAAGTGTTTAAAACTGCCATAACTTTCATCGTCTAAACGGCGGCCACTGGGTTCGCGGTCAGCATAAAAAAAGCCAATTGTTTTAGTCGCAATGCTGATTGGTGAGGAAAAAAATTCTTTTACATTTAATGTGTTTCTCATATTTTTGCCAACGAGTTGTTGGTCGGTATCATTATTTTGAATCCAGAAGCTACGTTTTTTAAGCAGCATCTGTTGCAATATATTCGGGCTGTTAATATCAACATTAAAAACAAAGGCATTCTGGAATTCCTGGCTTTGCATACCAACGGCGATTTTGGCGCGTGCCTCGGTTTTTTCTGGATTGAAAAAAACTAGTGCGGCTCTATCCATACCAATTCCACGATAAATACCTTCGAGTACCATGGTGAGAACGGTTGTTAAGGTTGGTGACTGATTGATTAAATTGGATAGTTCGCGCAGAATTGAAAGTTGCAACATGTGGTCTGGGATTAAATATTCATCCTGTTCTTCTAACTCGATAGGAGCACTGTAATCCTGATACGCTTTTTTAAGGCTGGGAATAAATTTCACTACATCACGCGCGCCAAATTCGCGGGCAACCTGAACAGCCATCTCAACATTGGTGTGTACAAATTGGGTGATTTCTTTTAAATCTTTATTCAGATGTTTTGCCAGATTCGTTAATTGCAGCGTTGTTTCAGCATTTTGCCAGCCTTGTTCTGCTGCAGCTGCGATAGCATTACCTAAACTAATATGCTTGCTTCGTTGGCTGGGCTTTATGTGTCGATCCAGTGTTTCTCTAAGCAAGTCACTGAGTTGCCAGTCCTGAGTTAGTTTTGCACTGAGTTCGTTAAAAGTAAAACCTATTATGTCGGTTTGTATTTTTTCATAATTTTCGTCGGTTGCCAGTAAGCGGCTATTAATAAGTTTTTCACTGGACTGGCTATCGATACAAAAAAAAGTTAACTCACCAATATTACGCAGTAAGGCGGCAATAAAAATCTCTTCTGCTGATTCATCTCCACATACTTCCGCTATCGCACGCGCCTGCACGGCGGCATGAAAAGTGCGTGCCATGAGTTTCATAATATGGTTTTCTTTATTGCCCTTTAATAAAACATCAATAATGGCCAGCGAAATACTAATATCCCTGACAAGGTCAAAGCCGAGCAACATCACTGCACTGGTGATGGTATTTATTTTTGTATTGGACGGGTTATAAATATAGCTGTTGGATAAACGCAAGATACGTGCGGTGAGATTAATGTCTTTGAGTATAGCGCCGGCAAGCTCGTTACTTGAAGTATCGTCACGTGCAGTAATCGTGGTGATGGCGATAAGCGAGTATTTAAAAATGGGTAATTCGCTTTGGCTTAAGTGATTGACCCATTTTTCGAGTTTAGTATCGCTCATAAATCCCTACATCTCTTTTTAATAAAAATCAGAACTTCTGCACCTCTCGGAGGTTATCGGCACAATGCGCGGGGATTTTAAGGATTTAGGGGTAAATTACTGTTTAATAGTGATTATTTTTTGTTATTTTAGATAGCTCTGTTCAACAATAGAGCGGGTAAAGTCGGGTCTGAGGTAAAAACCGAGTGGCAGGGTCTGGCATTGGTAGCCTTGTTCATCGTAGGCATCGGTTAACGCCCGAGCATTGGCTGCCTTAGGTCGAACTTGCAAATATTGGCCACAATGCGCACTGAGTTCCTGCTGCTTACCAAGGCAAAGTTTTTCCATTATTTCCTCCCAGTCGTGCCTCAATTGTCGGCTCTGCTGTTGAGTTGGTTGCCATAATATGGCATGACCAATTCGGCGTTTAGAATATTCAATTGATTTACAGGCTTCATATGGCAACCACAAAACGTGCTGAAGCTTTTTATTTACCCAGGCATTTTCCCAATGCTGCTGGTTTAGTTGCATTAGCTGAATATGACAAACATAGGTTGATTCCTGGGGCTGGCCTTTAGCGTTAAGCGGCAAGGTCTTGAGTTCGATCCCCAGGTTTATAAAATCTGGCTCGGCTTTTGAGCCTGCCGTAGCACCAAGAAACAGTTCAGCCTGCTGACCGACCCAGCCTTTCGCGTGAGCAGGGCTGGGGGGTAATGACGAGCCGGTGTGTTTTGCCAAATCGGCTAAAGTGAGACCAGCCAATTTACGGCAGTTTTTAAGCAATTGTTGTTCTGATAACGGTGCCGCTGATGGCCTGGTACCCATAATGTGAAATGTATCTCGGTTTATTGTGATTGTGTTCGTCTATTATGCGCTATCAAGGAATGTAAAAATAGCTTTAGGGGAGAGGCATAGGGCGCGAGTACTATAAATTTAAGCTATGCTCTTAATTAAAGGGGGATGTCATTGCGAGCGCAGCGCGGCAATCTGAAAGAAAAAAGTCTTAACAAGCAGATTACTGCCGCCATAGACTGACACGCTATACTCGCAGTTAAATATTCCCTCGCAATGGCAATCAGTCCGAGAGTGTCTATATTTTTTAATATGTTTTTGCCCCGGGGCCTGGCTCCCTTGCTGGATAATTTATGGATAAATTGATGGAATTATTGTTTGAATACTTTGATGGTAGCCTTATCATCCTGGCGTTGATATTATTTTTTGCAACCTTAGCCGTTATTTTCTTTTTATTGAGCCGCGATTCAAAGCAACGCCGAGTCTCTTTCATTGACCGACGCTGTAACCATGAGCAACTGCTTTTTCCTTTTTATGACTGTCAGCATGAACTCGTTACTCGGGAGCGTCGTAAAAAGGTAGACCGACGTAAGCCAAGAGCTATCCATGTTGGCAAAGTAAGTTGCTAACGCTGGATTTTATTTTTCCTGGTTTTTAGCTCTGGTTTTTAGATTTGATCCAATGGCCGGACTTGCCGCCTTTTTTTTCTAGCAGTCTCACCGCTTCAATACACATACCGCGATCAACTGCCTTGCACATATCGTAAATAGTCAGTAGCGCAATTTGTGTTGCTGTGAGAGCTTCCATTTCAACGCCTGTCTGGCCTTCGCATGCGACCGTTGTGCGACAGTATACGCGAGATGTCTTTTTATCTGGCTCCAGTTCAAGATTAACCCGGGTTAACATCAGTGGGTGACATAAAGGGATCAAGTCAGCGGTTTTTTTAGCGGCCATAATCCCGGCGATACGGGCAATGCCTAGCACATCACCTTTTTTATGCCCGCCATCTAATATCAAGGCCAGGGTTTCTTTTTCCATACTGATAAAACCTTCAGCCGTTGCTTCACGTGAGGTAACGGATTTATCTCCCACATCAACCATATGGGCATTGCCTTGAGTGTTAAAGTGGCTTAGTTTTGTCATGGTTTATATCGCCTGATGTCATGTAAGATGGGGGTGCATCTAAAGCTTAGATAAGCACAATAAAGTCGTATAGTATTATATAATCATACCGCTATTCCAGTACCCGGTTTAGAATAGTTTTAAAATAAAGACAAATAAACATAGGTAACATATGGCCATAACGGTTAAATTTTTTGCCCGATTACGTGAAGAACTCAATATGGATGAAACACAAATTGATGTGCAACCCGGTTTAACAGCATTGCAAGTATGGCAGGATGTAACAGGACAAACCGGCTTACCGGCAAAAATACTTATCGCAATCAACCAGGAATACGCCAGTGAGAATACGTTTGTGAATGAAAATGATGAAGTTGCCTTTTTCCCACCAGTAACCGGTGGCTAAAAATGCCTATTGAGATAGTCACAACAGCTTTTGATCCTTTTGCAGCGGTACAGAGGCGTCAACAACAACTTGAGGATGAGATAGGTGCCGGACGATATGGCGCTAGTGCAATTTTTATTGGCAGTATGCGTGATTTTAATGAAGACCATCATGTGGCCAGTATGACCCTCGAACATTACCCCGGTATGACTGAAGTATCGCTCGAAGCGATTTGTAGTGAAGCCAGGCAAAAGTGGCCAATACTTGATGCGCTTATTGTTCATCGAGTGGGAGATATTCAACCGAATGATTCTATCGTGCTTGTTGCGGTGTGGTCAGCACACCGGGCAGCAGCCTATGATGCTAATCGCTTCATCATGGAGGCGCTGAAATCGCAAGCACCTTTCTGGAAAAAAGAAACAACACCGCAAGGTGCTAAATGGGTTGAACAGAATAGCTGAAGATTAAAACGAGCATTCTATAAAAAAAGCTTTTATTTTCCTGTGGTTATGTTAAAAATAGCGTATTAGAATAATAAATGAATGGACTCAGCGCTCACTACGGGGTTTTCCGTATTGACTCACGATAGGGATGTTTAAAACGATTCTATATAAAACTTAATTTTCCCCCAAATAAGTTTGATTTAGAGGTTGTTGATGCTTGTCTTAATTGTTTTATTGGTATCGGTGTGCATTCAATTTGTATCGGTTTATTTTGCGCTACGCCTGATAAAAGAAATTGGTGGTAGGTTGGCATGGGCCGCACTATCAGTTGCCATTTTTTTAATGGCTATTCGCCGCAGTATAAGCCTTTATCGTGCTTTACAGTCTTACCCTGATGTCACTCAGGACTTCTACGCTGAAGTCGTTGCCCTAATCATTTCTATTTGTATTTTAGTTGGTGTGCTTGCTATCGGCCCTTTGATCAAACGTTTGCTCAGTTCCGAGCATGAACTAACCGAGCAAATGCGGCGTAACCAGATTTTTATAAACACGACACCAGACGCTTTTATGCTAACGGATACCAATGGTAAAATTCATGAAGCTAATCATGCCTTTCTAAAATTATTTAAATTTCCAGATATAGACTTATTGAATAGTTTTAGCGAACTTCTTAGCCCAAGCCAACACAAAGAGTTTTCAGCAGCGTGGAAAACAATTCTTGCTGAAAAGCAAAATCGTTTTGTCTTTCAATATAATACCGATAACGCGGTCGTTTCCCTTGAATTAAATGCAAAATTGATTGAGATAGATGGTGAGCGACTTATCTATGCTTTTATTCAGGACACTACTGAGCGAGAACATATGGAAGCGCGTTTGTTCAGGCAAAAAGAACGTGCCCAGGTAATCCTTGAATCCATTGCTGACGGTGTTATGACAACCGATAAGCAAGGCATTATTCATTTCGCAAACTCCGCAGCCAAAGATATACTTGGCAGTAAAGGTACTGAAATACTAGGAATTAAATTAAAAAATATTTTATATGCGAATAGCGAACAATTTTATCTAAAAAACCAGTTGCTTCATAGTTTAGTGCTCGACTGTATTAAACAACAAAAGACATTATCCTTTAATAACCAAATTATTATTGATTCTAAAGACAACCAGCATTTTTTTGACGTCATTATTTCTCCACTTAAAAACCGGGCGCAATTGACGACCGGCGCCGTTCTTGTTTTACGTGATGTGACCGAGCTTCGGCAGGTGCAGCAAGAATTATCCTATCAGACAACACATGACCCTGTAACCAAGCTGATAAATCGTTCTGGCTTTGAGGAAAAATTAGAAGCCTTGTTTACAGATATAAATAAAAGTAATATTCAGCATGCGGTTCTTAATATCAGTTTAGATTCGACTCAGCTACAACTGATAACCGACAGTGGCGGACAGGATGCAAAAGATGAATTACTCAAACAATCATCAGTTATTTTAGAAAACATTGTCGGTGAAAAAGACTGTGTTACCTGTGTTGATCATTCCGACTTCTTATTGGTTATTGAAAACATCACGGTTTTTAAAGCCAGAAAATTTGCAAAAAAAGTTATTGCTGCATTTTTGGAAGAAGGTTTTAATTGGCAATCGGCTTCTTCTGGACTCAATGCGTGTATAGGTATTGCAATGTTAACGCGTAAAACTCGCAAGATGGCCGATGTTTTAAGTTATTCCCTGTCAGCATGTTATGTTGCAAAGCAAAATGGAAAAAACCAACTGCATGTTTATTCTGAAAAAGACGAAGACTCTGCTAACCATAATAAACAGAAAATGCGATTACAACGGTTACAAGGAGCCATTGACGAGGAACGTTTTAAATTATTCAAACAACCTATTTGTGATTTACAAAATAATGGAAAAGAAAGCCATTGTGAAATACTTATTCGTATGATTTCGGAAGAGGGTGAGATTATAGCACCAGTAAAATTTTTACCGGTTGCCGAACAATATCATTTAATGCCAATTATTGATCGCTGGGTCGTTAAAGAAACATTTTTTCTGGTTAAAAATTCAAACCTGGATTCTAATGCTCATTGTAGTATTAATTTATCCGGACAAACCATTGGTGACGAGTCTTTTCTCGATGAAGTGCTGGTATTATTTGCTGAAACAAAAATACCTTTTGCCAAAATTTGTTTTGAAATTACTGAAACAGCCGTTATCAGCAATTTCAATACAGCCCAAAAATTTATTACAACATTGCGTGAACGCGGTTGTAAATTTAGCCTGGATGATTTTGGTAGTGGCCTTAGTTCGTTTGGCTATTTAAAAGATTTGCCCGTTGATTACCTGAAAATTGATGGTAGTTTTATTTTGGGAATATTAAATGATAAGCGAGATTACAATCTGGTTAAATCTATTCACCAGATAGCTAAGTCGATGGGCATAAAAACAGTGGCAGAATTTATTGAATCAAATGAAATGGCAGAGTGTGTTAAGAAAATGGGTATTAACTATGGTCAGGGTTATGCCTTAGGCAAGCCGAAACCTATCGATGAGACATCTTAATGTGGTGTAACGTGTGCCTGATTATAGGCAAGCTTATCGTCAACAGGCACATGCACAATCTCAAATGCCATCGTTGCTAAATCACCCATGATATAAGTCGGCTCTGCGCCAACACCACCTACAGTTCCTGGATTGAGCATCGTTGTTTGGGTTTGTTTAATCGTTTGTACCTGTTCAACACTTGCAGTATGGTCATGCCCGCAACAGACTAAATCCCAATCGCCGGTCGTACTCATCGCCCTTGCATAATGCGGGTAATGTACAAGAAAAATTTTCCGTTCTGCCAGATTAATCCCGGCGTCCTGGCCATGGTAATGCAGGCGGTTGTTTTCCTGAGATGCCAGCATCGCCAGGTTGTAGGTATCACCGGTGTTATTGCCATGTATAACATGCACATCAATATCGAGGGGTAACAAAATACGTAAAGTAGTGGGCGCCACAATATCGCCGCAGTGCAGAACGGCTTCTGCCCCCTGAGTTATAGCGTGTTCAACGGCTTTTTTAAGTAAAAAACGGTTGTCGTGGCTGTCGGATACAATACATACTTTCATCATTTATCAACTTTTAGTGGTGATGTCAGGATTACAACAGGCTGCCCAGAAAATAAGATTGCCAGAAACTAGGGTTATCAGAAACAAGGTTTTTCGGGTGCATTTTCAAAGCGTTTAATCGAGGTCAATACTTCGGCTTTGGCAGCATCTGCGTCAGCCCAACCTTCAACCTTAACCCATTTACCTTCTTCTAAGTCTTTATAATGCTCGAAGAAATGCGAAATCTGGTCAAGTAACATGCCCGGTACGTCTTCATGTGTTTTTACATCTTTGTAGAGTTTACAAAGTTTGCTAATGGGCACCGCAAGCAGTTTGGCATCTTCACCTGCTTCATCTGTCATATTTAACATACCGATTAAGCGGCATTGAATAACGGAACCACTGATAACCGGGATTGGCGTTATAACTAGAACATCGGCAGGATCACCATCATCCGATAAAGTATGCGGAATATAGCCGTAGTTACAAGGGTAGTGCATCGCCGTATTCATAAAACGGTCAACAAACATTGCGCCAGTGTCTTTATCGACTTCGTATTTTACGGGGTCACTATGGGATGGTATTTCAATAATGACATTAATTTCTTCAGGAACATTTTTACCTGAACTAACGCGATCTAAATTCATGATTTGCCTCGAAACATAAGCTAATTGGTGGCTACAGGACGGAAACGAGCGAGTTTAACATTACACACTATAAAAGGAAATGCTAATATACTATGTAAATTGCATTACCCAAGTCGATTTTTACATGAAAAACATAACACCAATGCTTAAATCGGCCAACATAAATAATTCTTTAAGTTAAATTTTTGATTTAGCTCATTGACTTAAACGCACACAACGACTAATTTAATCGGTTCAATGATGTAAAAAAACTGGCATCACAGACTGTTAAGTTTAAGAGACAAAAAATAATATATAAATTCTAATATGGAGCAAAATCAATGAGAATCGTACTAATTGGAGCACCTGGCGGTGGCAAAGGCACACAGGCTAAACTGCTCGTTGAAAAATACAATATTCCACAGCTTTCTACTGGTGACTTACTGCGTGAAGCGGTGGCAAATGACACGGCACTGGGGCGCGAAGCAAAGTTAGCCATGGATGCTGGCGAGCTAGTTTCGGATACGATTGTATTGGGTATGATTCAGGAACGCTTAAAAGATTCAGACGCACAAAAGGGCTTTATTCTGGACGGTTTCCCGCGCAATATTCCGCAAGCAGAAGCACTGGATATGATGCTGCACGCAATGGGTAAGCCGCTGCAAACAAGCCTGCTTATCGATGTTGAATTCGATGTGTTGCTAAAACGTCTTACGGGTCGTCGAACCTGTGGTGCTTGTGGTCAAATGTTTAACCTTTATACATCGCCTCCGCGTATTGCCGGGCAATGTGATAAATGTGGTGGTGAGTTATTACATCGCGCCGACGATAATGAAGAAACCATTGGCAGTCGTTTAAAAGTGTATGAGGTGCAAACGGCACCACTAGTCGATTATTATCGAGGTCAGGGTAAATTACGCACCGTAAGAGGAATTGGGGAAATTGCAGATATTTTTGCATCAATAGAAAGAGTTCTCGATACTATTCCAAAAAATGACGAGCCAACCGAACCAACAGTTGAAATTGTGGTAGAAACAGTCGAAGAAGAAAAACTGGCAAAAGCGAAGCCCACTAAAAAGAAAAAAGCCAAAAAGAAAACTGCGACTAAAAAGAAGACAACGTCTAAAAAGAAAAAATCAACGACCAAGAAAAAAACGGCAAAGAAAAAAGTCGCCAAGAAAAAAGCCAAGAAAAAAGTGACTAAGAAAAAGGCGAAGAAAAAAATCGCTAAGAAGAAAGCCAAGAAAAAAGTGACTAAGAAGAAGGCGAAGAAAAAAGTCGCCAAGAAAAAGGCCAAGAAAAAAGTCACTAAGAAGAAGGCAAAGAAGAAAGTCGACAAGAAAAAGGCCAAGAAAAAAGTCACTAAGAAGAAGGCAAAGAAGAAAGTCGACAAGAAAAAGGCCAAGAAAAAAGTCACTAAGAAGAAGGCAAAGAAAAAAGTCGCCAAGAAAAAGGCCAAGAAAAAAGTCACTAAGAAGAAGGCAAAGAAAAAAGTCG
>CAZDEC010000033.1:0-33249 GCA_964504295.1 uncultured Thioalkalispiraceae bacterium | reverse complement strand
TGGTATCACGTACTGGGCGTACATCCACTAATGAACCCGGTAAGAAAGCACGAATGTTGATGACATCAACCGTAAAGCCACCTTTGACTTTATCTGTAATGCGACCGGTAACAATTTCGCCTGCTTCATGAGCGGCTTCAAGTCGAATCCATGATTCGGCACGTTTTGCTTTTTCGCGTGATAACTTTGTAACACCAAAGCCATCTTCTACGGCATCGAGGGCAACATCTACACTGTCACCAACCGCGACTTCTAATTCGCCTTTATCATTTAAGAATTGCGACTTAGGGATAACACCTTCAGATTTTAAACCAGCATTAACAATAACAAAGTCGTCTTCAATTTCTAAAACAACGCCGGTTAAAATTGCACCAGACTTCATCTGGTTGTTGGAAATACTTTCTTCAAAGAGTTCTGCGAAACTTTCGCTCATTTTCTTACGCCTTACTCGTGATACGAGTACTTGTTGAGCCACATACTGAAATGTGGGGAGTTTAAATTAAACCTGAAACATGTCGTTTCAAGTTCGCTACGTAACCATTATGGTTTCAAAACATTAAGCTTTAAAAACCTGATGGCACAGTTCTAAAACATGCTTAATAACATCTTCAATAGGCATTGTTGAGGTATCAATCACATGTGCATCTTCGGCTGGTTTTAATGGCGCAACCGGGCGATTCATATCGCGCTCGTCACGTTCAGCTATTTCCAGTTCGAGGGCGGCAATTGTAGACTCAATTCCCTTCTCTTTCAACTGCTTAAAGCGTCTTTTTGCCCTTTCTTTGGAACTGGCAGTAAGATATATCTTAAGCTTTGCCTCGGGAAAAACCACCGTTCCCATATCCCGACCATCGGCAATCAGACCTGGCAACTCTAAAAACTCGTGCTGGCGTTCCAGTAGAGCCGCCCGCACAGCAGGGACAGCCGCCACTTTTGAGGCATTATTGCCGCATTTTTCGGTGCGAATTCCGTCACCGACGGCCGTTCCCTCTAATATTACAGCCACTTCGGTTGCTCCGCTTTGTGGGTTAGGCTCGGAAACCTCAAAGCGAATATCGAGATTTTTCGCATAATAGGCCAATTTGTTCGAATCAGCATAATCAATTTGATGTTTTAGTGCCCCATAAGCCACTAAACGGTACAAAGCGCCACTATCAAGTAAATGCCATTTTAATTCAGCGGCTAAAAGTGAACAAATGGTGCCTTTTCCCGAGCCACTGGGGCCATCAATGGTTATAACAGGGATTGTGTCAGTTTTAGTCATCGTGTCAGCTTTATCTAATTTGAAGTGATTTTAAGGCCAGATTGATTGGCTAAGGCAATAAAAGAGGGGAACGAAGTCGCTACATTCGCACATTCATTAATCGTTATTGGCGCTTTAGCCACAAGCGCTGCCATTGCAAAACTCATCGCAATACGGTGGTCATCATGGCTTTCGACGATGCCGCCACCAATACTGCCACCCTGAATAATAATGCCATCGGCGGTGCTTTGTGCCTGTATACCTAATATATTAAGACCATCAGCCATCGCCTGGATACGGTCACTTTCTTTAACTCGTAATTCTTCCGCACCAGTTAAAACGGTTTCACCCTCGGCGCAACTCGCGGCGATAAAAATTGCCGGGAATTCGTCGATGGCTAGAGGCACCTGTTCTTCCGGTATTTGAATGCCTTTTAATTTGGCACTTTTAACCCGTATATCAGCAACCGGCTCAGCGCCCACATCACGCTCATTTAAAAGCTCAATCGACGCCCCCATCAAACGTAAAATATTAATCACACCAATACGTGTCGGGTTAATGCCAACATGTTCAAGCGTAATATCCGAGCCATCGGCAATGCTTGCACCCACTATAAAAAAAGTGGCCGATGAAATATCTGCAGGGATATCGATATCGGTCGCGATAAGTTTACCGCCACCTTCCAAACATACCCGACCATGGTTCGATTCAACATGATAACCAAAGCCCCGTAACATGCGTTCGGTATGGTCACGCGTTGGAGCAGGTTCGGTGACGCAAGTTTTACCTTCTGCATACAAACCTGCTAATAGTAAACAGGACTTTACCTGTGCACTGGCCATTGGCATATCGTAGTCAATGCCCTGTAATTTTTTACCGCCATGAATCGTTAACGGTGGCGTGCCTTCTTTGTTCGTTTCAACCAGAGCCCCCATTAATTTCAATGGATCGGTCACCCGTTTCATTGGCCGCTTCGACAAAGAGCTATCGCCACTTAAAACAACATTAAAATTCTGTCTGGATATGGCACCGGAGAGTAAGCCTGACAATAAACGAATCGAGGTACCGGCATTACCTACATCAATGTCGGCTGCAGGTGCCTGTAAACCATGCATACCAACACCGCTAATTTCAAGTTGCCCATTTTCTGGGTCAGTAATTTTCACTCCCATACTTCTAAATGCATTGAGGGTAGCGAGATTATCTTCACCATTTAAAAAACCGCTCACTCGGGTAACGCCTTCGGCAAGGGCGCCAAACATAATACTACGGTGAGATATTGACTTATCACCCGGCACGCGAATAGAGCCACTTAAAGCCCCGCCCGGCTCGGCCATAAATTGAATATTACTTTGACTTTCTGTTGGCATTATTTTTACGACTCATTACAAAATTTATCACGAGCTTTTTTAGCGCGACTAAAAACTTTTAAAATTAAATCCCTGTCGCCAGACTCAATGGCCTGCGTCAGATTCGTTAAATCAGATTGAAATTCTTTAATTACATTTACCAACGCATCGCTATTGGCTAAACAAATATCCTGCCACATTGCAGGCGAGCTTGATGCGATGCGAGTAAAATCACGAAAGCCCCCAGCAGCGTATTTAAATATCTCTTTGTTATCATTCATTTTCGATAAAGTATCAACCAGAGAAAAAGCTAACATATGTGGCAAATGACTTGTTGCGGCTAAAACTTCATCATGATGTGCGACAGACATTTCAACAACCTCCGCACCACAGGCTTGCCATAATTCGCTTACACGTTTAATGGCATCTACATCAGTTACCTTACTCGGTGTTAAAATAACACGACGATTTTCAAATAATTCTGCAAACGCGGCTTCGGCTCCAGATTTTTCAGTCCCGGCGATAGGATGCCCTGGTACAAAATTAGGCAAAAAAGGCTTTAATATTTTATCGGCACAAGCAATCACATTCGCCTTGGTACTGCCAACATCCGTTAAAATCATCGAAGCCGATAAATGCGGTTTAACTGCTTCAAAAGCCGAGGCCATGGAACCCACCGGCAGTGCAAAAACAAGTAAATCAACCGCCTCAAGCGCCTGACTTAAATCGGTACTAAAAGAATCGATAACGCCTAATGTTTGCGCCTGCTGTAATTTAGCTTCGTTGCGCCCCGTGCCAACAACCTCAACTTGCGGGTTTGCCTTTTTGCAGGCACGTGCAAATGAGCCGCCAATCAAGCCGACACCGTAAATACAAATCTTATTAAAGCTTGTGGTCATATTGCATTCTTTAACGCGCTTAGAAAACGCTGATTTTCTTCTGCCGTGCCAATGCTGACACGCAAATAATTTTGCATTACATAATTGGCAACCGGACGAACAATTATGCCCTGTTTCAGCAAGTTTTCATAACATAGCGCGGCATCATCCACATTAAAACAAACAAAGTTGCCTATAGAGGGGATATAACTCAACGCCAATGATTCCAGCCCACGGGTGATAAATTGCATTTGCTCATAGTTTAACTTTACCCCGGCATCTAAATATTCCACATCGGACAAGGCAACTTCGGCGGCTTTCAACGCCAACAAGTTAACATTAAAAGGTTGCCGCACTCGATTGAATAAGTTTGTTAATGCCTGGTTTGCTATTGCATAACCAACCCGAAGGCCAGCCAGGCCATAGGCTTTTGAAAAAGTACGAGTCACAATTAAATTTTTATGCTGTTTTAATAAGCCAATGCCATCAGGGTAAGCTTTAACACCGTATTGCGAATGACTGGCGAACTCAAAATAGGCTTCATCCAGTACAACGATAATATTCGAAGCAAGTGAATCCATGAATTTCTTTAATGTGGCCTCATCCAACCATGTTCCGGTCGGGTTATTCGGGTTGGCAATAAAGATAAGTTTGGTTTTATCCGTCACAGCACCAAGCATGGCATTTAAATCATGTCCCCAATCTTTAGCAGAGGTAACAACTGCTTTTGCACCAACCGCCTGAGTCACAATGGGATAAACTGCAAAGGCATATTCAGAATAAATTACTTCATCGGTTGCCGAGACTACGGCACGTGCAATCATCTCAAGCACATCATTCGAGCCATTGCCTAAAGTAATACAGTCTAAATCCACAGCTGGATATTTTTTTACCAATGCCTGCTTCAGGCCAAAACCATTGCCATCAGGGTAACGGCTTATATCCAATAACTCCGCTTGAATAGCGGCAATTACTTTGGGGCTGGGCCCAAGTGGGTTTTCATTTGAAGCTAATTTAACCGCATCCGAAATACCGTATTCCCGTTCAAGTTCATCCAGTGGCTTACCTGGCTGATAAGGCTGCAGTAACTGAACGCCATTCGTCGCCAGCTTATAAAAATCAATTTTTTTTGAATCCATAGGCGTGTTAAAGATATTATTTAGAATCAGAGCGGCCATAAATATCGTCAAAACGTACGATATCATCTTCACCTAAATAGCTACCCGATTGAACCTCGATCATTTCTAATGGTATCGAGCCTTTATTTTCTAAACGGTGTTTAGTACCTAAGGGGATATAGGTTGACTCATTTTCAGAAACTAAAAAGACTTCTTCACCACGGGTAACCTGTGCCGTTCCACTAACGACTATCCAGTGTTCTGCACGGTGATGATGTAATTGCAACGACAATGCCGCACCCGGTTTAACTGTAATACGTTTCGCCTGATAGCGATTGCCACGATCAATGCTTTCGTAAGAACCCCAAGGGCGATAAACCAGACGATGGCTATGAAACTCTTCACGGTTTTGTGCTTTCAATGCTTCAACAATTTTCTTAACATCCTGTGCGCTTTTTTTATCGGCAACTAAAATAGCATCGGCCGTTTCAATAACAATGGTGTCGCTTAAGCCTACACCGGCAATTAAACGTTCACTTGAATACAACAGACAATTTTCTGTCTCATGCAAACTGACATCACCTTTAACCACATTACCTGAGTCATCTTTATCGCCCACTTCCCAGAGGGTTGACCATACACCCACATCTGACCAACCAGCATTTAGGGGGATAACAGCGGCTTTATGTGTGGTTGCCGCATCGGCACCGGCAGCTTTCTCCATAACGGCATAGTCAATTGAATCACTGGGCGATGCTTCGAATGCTTCTTTATTAATTCGATAAAAATCATTATCAACAACAGCGTTTTCGTAGGACTTAACTGATGCATTATAAATATCACTATTCAGAGATTTAATTTCATCCAGCCAGCTGGTGGATGTCATCATAAACAAACCGCTATTCCACAAATAGTCACCAGAGTCTAAATAAGATTGGGCTGTGGCGGCATCCGGTTTTTCTACAAAACAATCAATAAGGTATTCTGACGCCGTAATTTCTTTGCCTGCTTTAATATAGCCATAACCTGTTTCGGGTGCATTAGGTTGTATACCAAAAGTGACCAGATAATTATCTAAAGCAAGTCCGACACCACGTTTTACAACATCGTGAAATGCTTCAGTATCTTCAATAACATGATCCGCCGGCATCACCAACATTACCGCATCACCACTACTTTCATTGCTTGCAAGTGCCGCAAGTGTCAACGCGGGAGCCGTATTCCTGCCAATGGGTTCGAGAATGATTTTTGCCTTATTAATACCCATTTGTCGCATTTGTTCTGCAACAAAAAAACGATGTTCTTCATTACAGACAATAACAGGATCTAAAACGTCCACATCCAGACCTTTCAACCTGATCGCCGTTTCCTGCAACATAGTATTTTCCGTTACTAAAGGCAGTAATTGTTTTGGATACATTGCACGCGACAAAGGCCAAAGGCGTGATCCAGAACCACCGGATAAAATAACAGGCTGGATTTGTTGAAACATATACGTAATACCTAATTTTATTTATAAAACGGCTTTTGGAAATGAACCTAGAATATTCACCATCGTTGCAACCTGCTCCAGTTCTTTTAACGCATGTTTAACTTTTTTGTCATCCTGATGGCCATCAATATCAACAAAGAAAACATAATCCCATGCACCACGCCGTGAAGGCCGTGATTCGATTCTGTTCATTGAAATATTATTTTTGGCAAATGGCTCTAAAATACTCAGCAATGCACCCGCACGATTAGGTGTTGAAATAAATAGCGATGTTTTATCATCACCACTTGGTGGTGTTTCGCGTTTACCGATAATCAGAAAACGAGTGGTATTGTCTGGTTCATCTTCAATATTCGCTATCAGCATATTTAACTGATAAATTTCTGCCGCAGTTTCACCTGCGATAGCAGCCGTATTTGACTCATTAGACGCCATTTGTGCTGCAGCTGCATTACTGCTCACATCCACCAATTCAACATCGGGCATATTAACATCAAGCCATTTTCGACATTGGGCAAGCGATTGCTGATGTGAATAAACTTTTTTAATCTTTGTTATATCATCTTCTTTGGTAAGTAAATTATGATGGATGCGTAGAATAACCTCACCACAAATATTCAGCGATGAAGTCATAAACTCATCTAAAGTATGATTCACAACACCCTCGGTTGAGTTTTCGACAGGCACAACCCCATACGACACCGAACCCGATTCCACTTCGCGAAATACATCGCTAATCGCCCCAAATGGAAGCGTTTTAATCGAATGACCAAAATGTTTTAACGCTGCGGCCTGGGTAAAGGTTCCTTCCGGGCCTAAGAATGCTATTGACATAACCTGCTCTAAAGCTAGACAGGCCGACATTATTTCACGAAATAAGCGCGCCATTTCTTCGTCGCGCAAGGGTCCCTTATTGCGTTCCATCACACGTCGTAAAACCTGGGCTTCACGCTCGGCACGATAAAAAACACTATCCTGTGTTTGTTGTTTAGCCAGCGCAACTTCCTGTGCAACACCTGCACGTTCGGTAATTAATAACTGAATCTTTTGATCCAGTTCATCAATCTTATCCCTTAATTCTAATAAATCTTTAGTCATCACTTATAAAAACTTTCCCGGTAAGATTTAAAAGCCCTTAATTTATAACACGAACAGAAAGCACACCATCAATCGCTTTAATTTCATCAATGATATTCTGCTCGGGAACAGCATCGACATCAATGATGGTATAGGCAAGTTCATCTCGTGACTTATTTAACATATCTACAATATTTAAACTGGCGCTCGCAAGAGTTGTCGATATCTGACCCACCATATTCGGTACATTACTGTTTACAATTGTAATACGATTTGGACCATTCCTGTCCATTTTTACTTCAGGAAAATTGACCGAGTTTTTTACATTACCATTTTCAAGATAATCTCTAACTTGATCTGCGACCATAATCGCACAGTTATCTTCAGCTTCAACCGTTGACGCACCTAAATGCGGCAAGGATACAACACGTTCATGCCCCTTGATTTCATTACTCGGGAAATCGCACACATAAGAATAAATTTTATTTGCGTTTAACGCCTCTAACACTGCACTATCATCAACAATACCATCACGTGCAAAATTCAAAATAATCGCATTTTCTTTCATTAACTTAATACGCTCAGCATTGATCATATTTTTTGTCGCTTCGATTAATGGCACATGGAAGGTCACAAAATCAACTTTAGCCAAAAGCTCTTCAATGCTTGAGGCTTTCTGAACCGTTGAAGATAACTGCCATGCACCTTCAACGGTAATACCGGGGTCATAGCCAATAACATTCATACCTAAATCAAGTGCCGCATTGGCAACGTATCGTCCAATCGCACCCAGACCAACCACACCCAATGTTCGACCGGGTAATTCAAAACCGGCATAGTCTTTTTTGCCTTGCTCAACGGCTTTACTGATTTGCGCATTATCACCACTCAAATCACGCGTGTAGTTCCAAGCCTGGCATAAATTACGACAACCAATTAACATGCCCGCAATCACCAGCTCTTTTACCGCATTGGCATTGGCACCCGGTGCATTAAATACTGCAACACCTTTTTCAGACATCTTATCGATTGGAATATTATTCGTACCGGCACCCGCACGACCAACCGCTTTTAAGCTTGGCGCAATATCCATATCATGCATTTTATATGAGCGTAATATAATAGCATCTGGGGTACTACATTCTGATGACACTTCGTAGTTATCGCGCGGCAAACGGTCTAAGCCTGCAACAGAAATATTGTTTAAGGTTAAAATTTTATTCATAATTTATAATCTTTTTAGTATTTATTATTGTAAGTGGTAAAATTAACGCAGCCGTTACAGATTGCCGCACTATCGCTCGCAATGACAAGTTCTAGCCATTACGCTTTTCAAAATCCTGCATAAATGCAACTAAAGCATCAATACCCGCTTCTGGCATCGCATTGTAGATACTTGCACGCATACCACCAACCGAACGATGACCTTTTAATGTTGTTAGATTTTCTTTTTTAGCTTCTTCTAAAAACGTAGCATCGAGTTCAGCATCGGCTAGCGTAAAGGGTACATTCATCCAGGAACGACAGGGCACATCCACCGGGTTGGCATAAAAATCTGACGCATCGATCGCTGAATAAAGTTTAGCCGCTTTACGTCCATTCACTTCAGCCATCTTAACCAGACCACCTTGCTCTTTTACCCAGGCAAAAACTAACCCGGCTAAATACCATGCATAAGTTGGCGGCGTGTTATTCATTGAATCAGTTTTTGCATGAACCGCGTAATCAAACATACTGGGAGTTTGTTTGGATGCATTTCCGATTAAATCTTTTTGTACGATCACCATGGTTAAACCGGCCGGGCCAATATTCTTTTGCGCGCCTGCATAGATGACTGCAAATTTAGAAACATCAATCGGCCGAGACATAATGGTTGAAGACATATCAGCCACTAAAGGGACATTTACATCAGGAACAAAAGGAAACTCAACTCCACCAATGGTTTCATTTGGAGTGTAGTGTAAATATGCCGCATCACTTGATAAATTCCAGCTGTCTTGCGCCGGTACGGTTGAAAACTTTTGTTCTTCACTGCTCGCTGCTACATTCACATCGCAAAAACGTTTTGCTTCTGCAATCGCTTTTTTTGACCAAGCGCCCGTGTTGATATAGTCAGCCGTTTTTTTATCGCCCAGCAAATTTAAAGGCAGCATCGCGAATTGTGAACTGGCTCCGCCTTGAAGAAATAAAACGTCATGCGTGTCGGGAATAGACATTACATCAATAAAATCCTGCTTCGCTTTTTCAGCAATCGACATATACTCTTTACCACGATGACTCATTTCCATCACCGACATACCGGTACCATGCCAATCAAGCATTTCTTCCTGCGCTTGTTTTAAAACAGTTTCCGGCAGCATAGCTGGCCCAGCACTAAAATTATAAACTCTTGACACTTAAATCTACTCCTGATTTTAAATTATTGTAACCACCACGAATACAACGATTATTATATTTAATCTTTGTTTTTCTTCGTGTCCGTTGTGGTTAAAAACTATTTTTCTAAATTATGTGAATCTGTGTTATCTGAAATTGGCGCTTCCACAACTTCCGCTTCTATATTCTCAATTCGTTCTAAACCTGAAAGTTTTTCGCCAGCAGACAAACGAATAAGCCGTACACCTTGTGTATTTCGACCCATTTCTGAAATTTCTGCCACACGTGTGCGCACTAGTGTTCCATTGGTTGTGATTAACATTATTTCATCATCATTTTCAACCGGCACAGCACCAATCACATCACCATTACGTTCACTAGTCTGGATAGAGATAACGCCCATACCACCACGACCATGCACAGGGTAATCACTCACCGAAGTACGCTTACCAAAACCATTTTCGGTTGCGGTTAACACATAACCATCGGTTGCGATAACCAGCGAAATAACTTTTTGCTCATCTTTTAATTTAATACCACGAACACCCACCGAAGCCCGTCCCATCGAACGCACATCACTTTCATTAAATCGAATGGCTTTACCCGAGCTACCAAACAACATCACGTCCTGCCCCAGTTCGGTCAGCTCAACGCCAATAAGTTTATCGCCGTCACGAATTTCAACCGCGATAATGCCCGACGCACGTTGTCGTGAAAAATCTTTTAGCGGTGTTTTCTTAACCGTGCCATTAGCGGTAGCAAATAATATAAATTTATCTTCTGCATATTCACGTATTGGCAAAATAGCACTAATACGTTCACCATCGGACAGCGGCAATAAATTAACAATCGGTTTACCTCGTGCAGTTCGACCTGCCTGTGGTAGTTCAAATACTTTTAGCCAATATACTTTGCCGGAATTTGAGAAACATAAAATAGTATCGTGGGTATTGGCAACAAATAATTTGTCGACAAAGTCTTCGTCTTTAACCGAGGTTGCCGCCTTACCTTTACCACCACGGCGCTGTGCGCTATAGGTCGATAACGGCTGTGATTTGGCATAGCCTTCATGCGACAGGGTAACCACAACATCTTCTTCGGTAATAAGATCTTCAATGGTTAAGTCTTCTTGACTGGAAATAATTTCAGTACGACGTTCATCACCGTACTGGTCACGCATTTCAATCAATTCATCACGGATCACTTCCATTAAACGCACTTCACTGGCAAGAATCGCCATCAACTCGGCGATTACTTTTAGTAATTCTTCGTACTCGGCAATAATTTTCTCATGCTCTAAACCAGTTAAGCGGTGTAGGCGCATATTAAGGATAGCCTGAGCCTGTGAGTCGGATAAATAATATTTACCATCACGCAAACCAAACTCTGAGCCTAAATCTTCTGGGCGTGAAGCATCGGCGCTCAACTCTGTACCGGCTTTTTCAATCATTTGCACAACCGCACCTGGCTCCCAGGCCGTTGCGAGTAGCTGTTCTTTTGCTTGTGCTGGATTTGCCGCCGCTTTGATTAAAGCAATAATCGGGTCGATATTGGCCAGTGCTATCGCCAAGCCCTCACGTTCGTGGGCTTTTTCACGCGCTTTACGTAAATCGTAAAGGGTACGACGAGTAACAATTTCTTTACGATGACGAATAAAGGCATCTAAAACCTGTTTAAGGTTTAATACCCTTGGTTGCCCATCGACTAAAGCGACCATATTAATACCAAACACATTTTGCATTTGGGTGTGTTTGTATAAATTATTGATCATCACTTCGGCGACTTCACCACGGCGCAATTCAATTACCACACGCATACCGTCTTTGTCAGACTCATCACGCAAGCCGGTAATGCCGTCTAATTTTTTCTCTTTAACCAGTTCCGCAATACGTTCAAGCATGCGCGCCTTGTTCACTTGATAAGGCAGCTCAGTAACAATAATGGCTTCTTTGCCTTTCGGCGACGTTTCGACATGGGTTCGAGCTCGAAGATAAATACGGCCACGACCAGTTGCATAGGCTTCGGCGATGCCACGCGCACCGTTAATGATAGCGGCCGTTGGAAAATCAGGCCCCGGTACTATTTCCATTAGTGATTGAATATCAATATCCGGTTTTTCGATAGTGGCTAAACATGCGTTAATCACTTCGGTTATATTATGCGGCGGAATATTGGTTGCCATGCCCACCGCAATACCTGACGAACCATTAATTAACAAGTTGGGAATTTTAGCCGGTAGAATGGATGGCTCATGTTCAGATTCATCATAGTTCGGCGTAAAGTCGACGGTTTCTTTATCAAGATCGGCTAACAGTTCATGTGCAATTTTAGACATACGCACTTCGGTATAACGCATTGCCGCCGGTGCATCACCATCGACCGAACCGAAGTTACCCTGGCCATCCACCAGCATATAACGCAAAGAAAATGGTTGCGCCATACGAACAATCGTATCGTAAACAGCCGTATCGCCGTGCGGGTGGTATTTACCAATCACGTCACCAACAACACGGGCAGATTTTTTATAAGGCTTGTTCCAGTCATTCCCTAAAACACGCATGGCATATAAAACACGGCGATGTACCGGCTTTAAACCATCCCGTACATCAGGCAATGCACGGCCCACAATAACGCTCATTGAATAGGCCAAATAGGATTGGCGCATCTCATCTTCTATATTGATGGGAAGGATTTCTTTTGCAAATTCAGTCATGGATTTTTGTAATATCTTCTATTATTTAGGCTGTTATTTTTTGTGATTTTTTAGGCGAATTAAGCTCTAAATTGTAACATGCTCATAGACTACTGCATAATGTTAAAAATCGCTGTATGAGGAGATGAGGCCGTGAGAATAAATTTTGGTGTTTTCAAGAACAGGATTTACTCATATGGCTAGAAGCTAGTTAACGGGGATAAACTTGGCAAAGAATACCCCTATTAAGACCACATAGCCTCGGTTTACACCATGCAAATACAGATAACAAAAACAACAGCCACACAAAAATAGTTTGTGGTTTTACCCCGGATAACTTTGTAGGACTTTTAGTCTTACTTTTGCCTATCCCAAGCTCAGGTTATTTATAATTATAAAGACGTAAATTGGTAAAAAATGGTTAAATCACTTCTAACGACTCAAGGACATCATAGTCAAAATCTTTTCAGTCGTTGGCTGCTCAACCACCCCTTTTTCTGTCACAATCGCATCGACCAGACTTGCCGGGGTGACATCAAACACTGGATTCCAACTGGTTGCCCCTTGTGCCGCAACACGTTGCCCCATCACAGAAAGCACTTCTTCGGCAGGCCGCGATTCAATCGGAATACCATCACCGTTGGGCATTGCCATATCAATTGTGGAGGTGGGTGCCGCCACCATAAACTTAACCCCATGGTATTTAGCTGCAACCGCTAAGCTATAGGTACCAATTTTATTCGCCACATCGCCATTAGCGGCTATTCGGTCTGAACCCACCACTATCCACTGGACTTTACCTTGTTGCATTAAATACGCAGCGGCAGAATCGGCAATAAGCGTCACCGGAATATTGTCCTGTAATAATTCCCAAGCGGTTAATCGCGCGCCCTGTAACCAGGGTCGGGTTTCATCGGCATAAACCGAGGTTATTTTGCCATTGGCCACACCGGAACGAATCACTCCCAGGGCAGTGCCATAGCCACCGGTCGCTAATGCACCGGCATTACAGTGGGTTAACACACCACAATTTTGCGGTAATAAGTCACTGGCAAATTGCCCCATTGTTTTGTTTGCCTGAATATCTTCCATATGAATGGCTTTTGCTTCGCTTAATAAACTTGCAAGCACATCATCTTTAGATGCGGCCACATCCAGACTTGAAACACAGGCTTCCATTCGCACAATAGCCCAATGTAAATTAATTGCGGTTGGCCTTGCTTTGGATAAATAGGCAATCAAAGGTTTGATTGCATCACGCCAATTACCCGTTGAGCCTTCTAGTGCCTCGTTGGCCGCTAAAACAAAGGCATAAGCTGCCGTTACTCCAATAGCTGGCGCACCTCGAACAACCATATTTGTAATCGCATCGGCGGCTTCAGCCGATTTTGTATACTGCAAGTAAACCGTTGTGTCAGGCAAAATACGTTGATCTAAAAGTAACAGTTGACCATCTTGCCACTTAACGGGTTGAATACCGCTATCGTTTAAGTCCAATTTCGTATTATTCATTGGTTCCCCATCGTATTTTTATGTTACATAATTAATCTGGTTCGCTTGATCTTAATTAACATCAGGTTTACATAAGAAACTAGATTGGCGCGGTATCGCTCGCAACGACAAAAAATGAGGCCATTGCGAGCGATAGCGCGGCAATCTTGTCAAATTTAAGTGTCACTACATGCTTGAGATTCTTATGCACAGCTGAGGTTAATTATATAAAAACTGTTATCATAGCATCACCTTATTAAAAGTAACTGACCATTTCATGCAAAAAATCGACACCCTTATCCATGCAAAATGGCTTATTCCCGTTGAACCGGCTGACACTGTTTATCCGGACTATGCAGTCGCGATTGATAAAGGCCGTATCGTCGAATTATTGCCTTCAAGCAAAGCCAATAATAAATACCAGGCAACAACAACCCAACACTTAAATGAGCATGCCCTGCTACCCGGCTTAATTAATACCCACGGCCATGCGGCAATGACCTTAATGCGTGGCCTCGCCGACGATCTGCCGCTAATGACCTGGTTAAATGAACACATCTGGCCAACCGAAGCAAAATGGGTAAACAATGATTTTGTCTACGATGGTAGTTTAATCGCCTGCGCCGAAATGTTACGCGGTGGCACAACCTGTTTTACCGACATGTATTTCTTTTCGGAAGAAGTGGCTCGCGCGGCAGAAAAAGCAAATATACGTGCCTGTATCGGTTTAATCGTTATCGACTTTCCCTCAGCCTATGCACAAAATGCCGCTGAATATATCGAAAAAGGTTTGGCACTGCATGATCAACTGCGCGGCAACCCTTTAATTAAAACAACTTTCGCACCGCATGCTCCGTATACCGTGGCAGACGAAGCCTTGCAAAAGGTACTAACCCTGGCAGAAGAACTCGATATACCCATTCAAATACATCTGCATGAAACCGAAGATGAGGTCAATCAAGCGGTTGAAGCAACCGGTAAACGTCCCATCCAACGTCTACAGGAATTAGGTTTACTGTCTTCGCGTTTAATCGCAGTTCATATGACACAACTTAACGACGATGAAATCGAAACACTCGTCACCCACGGTGTGCATGTATCGCATTGCCCTGAATCAAATCTAAAACTGGCGAGTGGCTTTTGCCCGGTACAACAATTAACAACGGCCGGAATAAACGTATGCCTTGGCACCGATGGTGCTGCCAGCAATAATGATTTAGATATGTTTTCCGAAATGCGCACCGCGGCGATGCTTGCAAAAGCGGTTGCTAAAGATGCCAGTGCTGTCTCAGCAGAACAGGCTTTACGCATGGCCACCATTAACGGTGCCAAAGCACTCGGCATGGAAAAAGAAATCGGTTCACTTGAAGCAGGCAAAGCGGCAGATATTATTGCGATTGATTTGTCTGCTCTGGAAACCCAGCCCTTGTATCATCCTATATCACAAATTGTTTACGCCGCCAGTCGCCAGCAAGTGAGTGATGTCTGGGTTGCAGGCGAACATATTGTTAAACAACATCACTTAACAACGCTCGATACCGAGCAGCTTTGTAAAACAGCACAACAGTGGCAGGAAAAGATTAACAAGGAAAATTAAATTAATAGATTCCAGCCTGCACAGCAATAATGGTAAAACAAATGAGTAACAAACAATGAACACAAGCACACAAAATGCCGACGGCCAAAATGTCGATCCGGCAGAAATAGAAAAATTCGAAGCCCTTGCAGCACGTTGGTGGGATAAGGAAAGTGAATTTAAACCCTTACACGAAATTAACCCGCTACGCCTCGACTACATCGACCGACGTTGTAATGGCTTAAAAGATAAAAAAGTAATCGACGTTGGCTGCGGCGGCGGCATCCTGGCCGAAAGTTTGGCGCAACGTGGTGCAAACGTAACAGGGATCGATATGGGCAAGGCACCATTACAAGTTGCTCGATTACACAAACACGAATCCGGCGTTGAAGTGGATTATCAACAAATAACGGCTGAAGAAATGGCCGCAAAACATGCCGGCGAATTTGATGTAGTCACCTGTATGGAAATGCTTGAACACGTACCCGATCCGGCCTCGGTTATCAACGCCTGTGCGCAACTGGTTAAACCCGGCGGTGCGGTTTTTTTCTCAACCATAAACCGTAACCCAAAATCGTATTTATTTGCCATTGTTGGTGCAGAATATTTATTACGCATGTTGCCTAAGGGCACCCACCATTACGAAAAATTTATTAAGCCCTCCGAGTTAACAACATGGGCACGTCATGCCGGTTTAAATGCCCAGGAACTAACCGGTATGAGCTATAACCCATTTAGTAAACGCTACAGTTTAGGCTTTGATGTGGATGTTAACTACCTAGTACATTGCCAGCCCACATGAGTACAGCCAGGCTTAAAGCTGTCCTGTTTGATCTAGACGGCACCTTTGCTGACACCGCCCAGGATCTGGCCGCCGCACTGAATTATGTTTTAGCGCAAAACAATCAAGCCACTTTAAGCTTCGAGCAAATCCGTCCGCAAGTTTCTAATGGCGGCATTGCGCTTATTAAACTGGGCTTCAAAATTGATACTGACCATCCCAATTTTGAAAGCTATCGACAACAATTGCTCGACTACTACCAGCAAAACATCGCAAAATTTACCCGACCTTTTGCAGGTATCGAGCAGGTTCTAACTTACCTGCAACAACAAGGTATCGCCTGGGGTATTGTTACCAACAAACCCGCCTGGTTAACCGACCCATTGATGGCCGCACTGAGTTTATCTGGCGCTTTACCCAACCAACCACAATGCGTGGTCAGTGGCGACACCTTAAAAACACGTAAACCCGACCCTGCTCCCTTGCTGCATGCCTGCGAAATAATCGGCTGCCAGGCCAACGACACAGTATATATAGGCGATGCAGAACGCGACATTCAGGCAGGGATAAATGCAAACATGCAAACACTGGTTGCCTTATTCGGTTATATTGGCGAAGATGATAAGCCACTGTCCTGGGGCGCGACCGACTCGGTTGACCAGCCCGACGATATTATCAAGTGGATTAAACAAAACCGAGCGACAGCATGAATCTAACCAGCTTATTTTCAGAACCTCTTTTATATGTCATTTCAGTTATCGCCGCTGTTATTTCGGGGCTCATCGTTTACTTACGCGCTCAGGCTCAGCAAAAAAATCTTGAACAGGAAAACATATCGCTTAAGACCAGGCTTGATGTAGAACGCAATGCCAATCAGGAAAAATTACAGGCCTTAGAACAAGCACGCATTAAAATGGAACACACTTTTAGTTCGCTTTCGAGCCAAGCCTTAAAAAATAATAATGAAGAATTTTTAAAACTCGCCAATGAAAATTTAAAACAATTTCAAAACAATGCCAAACACGATTTATCGGAAAAAGAAAAAGCCATCGAGACACTGATTAAACCGATTAAAGATGCACTGGATAAATCTGAACAGCAAATGCATGCCATCGAAAAAGATCGCAAACATGCATACGGCGCATTACAACAACACCTCGAAACCATGTCGCTCAACCAGTCGGCACTGCAAAAAGAAACCCGTAATTTAGTGCAGGCCTTACGCCGCCCGGAAGTGCGAGGCCAATGGGGTGAAATGACCTTAAAGCGTTTAGCCGAATTAGCCGGCATGGTTGAGCACTGCGATTTTTATACTCAGGAAAGTATTAAAAACGAAGATGCCACGCAACGCCCCGACATGATCGTGCGCATGCCCGATGGCCGTGAAATTGTTGTCGATGTAAAAACACCTCTCGATGCCTATCTTACCGCTGTCGATGCCGAAAGTGATGAAGCACGCGAAATAGCCTTACAGCGCCATTGTAAAAACGTAAAACAACGCGTCAATGAACTCGCCAGTAAAGCCTACTGGAACCAACTTAAAAACACACCCGACTTTGTGGTGTTGTTTATTCCTGGCGATCAATTCTTATCAACCGCGCTAGATTATGACCCCGGTTTATTGGAAGACGCTTTAAGCAAACAGGTCATACTAGCCACCCCCACCAGCTTTGTTGCCCTACTGCGTGCCGTTGCCTATGGTTGGCGACAGGAACAACTGGCAGCCAATGCCGATAAAATTCGTGAAGTCGGCGAAGAATTATACCAACGCTTAGCTGTATTTTCAGACCACCTAGCTAAACTTGGCAAAAGCATAGATTCTAGCACCAAACATTTTAATAATGCCGTTGGTTCCTTCGATACACGCATTTTACCCAGTGCACGTAAATTTAAGGAACTGGGAATTAGCGAAAAGAAATCACTTAAGCAGCCTGAGCAAATTGAAACGGCGACGCGGTCTTTAGAAACTGAAGTTGAAGATTAAAAAAATTTATTTCAGCGACTCAATCATATCAATGTCTTTACGCAACAAATCGTTAACTAACCTGAATTCGGAATAGCAAAAATTACGGTATTTCTTAGTCACTCAGGTAACTGAGCAGTATAGAATGTCTTATCCCCAACTCAGGTTAAGTAATTGATTAGGTTTTGCCTAGAGCCTGTATTACAAACTGCATTAGAAAACCCTCATATTTACCTTGCAATTCTAAGTGAGAATCATTATCATGTAATAACCAGTTCAAACAAATCCATTGCGGGTACATATCATAATGAAACAAGTATTTTTATCACTTTTTTTGGTATTCATTGCAACCAGCCAAACCATTGCAGCTGAAAAATTTCAAATTTCTATAAAAAACCACCATTTTGAGCCAGTTGAATTAATCGTTCCCGCCGGGAAAAAGATAAAGCTCACGATAAACAATCTTGATGCAAGCCCTGAGGAATTCGAAAGTTACGAACTCAACCGCGAAAAAATTGTTCACGGAAAAGGCAAAGCAATCATCTTTATTGGCCCACTCAAACCCGGTCGTTACAAATATTTTGGTGAGTTCAATCCAAAAACGGCCCAGGGCGTCATTGTCGCAAAATAATCAAACTATGAGGTAAGCAGTATGTGGGCAACCGCCATTATTGTATTTCGTGAAATTCTTGAAGCATCACTTATTGTGAGCCTGGTGCTGGCTGCCACTCAAGGCATCCCCCGTCGCGGTCTGTATATTAATGGTGGTATTGCTGCAGGTATATTAGGTGCCGTGATGATTGCTTTGCTTGCCGAACCCATTGCTGCCTTTGCCGATGGCATGGGACAGGAACTTTTCAACGCCAGTGTTTTATTGCTGGCGGTTATTATGCTGACCTGGCACCTGGTATGGATGCGAAAGCACAGCATGCAACTCACTTCGCAAATTAATAGTATGTCTGAGCAATTATCACATGGTAAAAAATCCATGTATGCCATATCAATTATTGTCGGGCTAGCCGTTTTGCGTGAAGGTGCTGAAATTATCCTGCTTTTATATGGCACAACCGCGGCAGGTGCTAATGTCTCGCAGCAGCTCACTGGTGGTAGCATCGGGTTGGTAGCGGGTATTGCGCTTGGTGCGACCATTTATTTTGGTTTAATCAAAGTTCCAACACGCTATTTCTTTAAAATTACCGGCACGCTGCTTTTATTACTGGCGGCTGGACTTTCCGCTCAGGCTGCAGCATTTTTATCACAGGCCGATTTATTACCTGTCTTTATCACAACAGTCTGGGATACATCCAGCTTTTTACGTGAACAATCTATATTTGGGCAGATATTACATTCCCTCATTGGTTACACATCGCAACCCAGTGGCATCCAGGTTATCTTTTACCTCGTCACTCTTTTTGCTATTACCTCACTAACAAGATTAATTAACCGTCCAGCAATGAAACTCAGAACGACAAGCCTGGTGGGATTAGTTATCGCAACACTGGCGGTGGTTTCGGTTGTATCAACACGCCCTGCACATGCTAATGACAAAATATACTCACCGAATGTCGAGTACGGTGAATTTGAGCTGGAGTACCGTGGCCATGTAACTAACGATAGCCAGGCCGCAAAAGACAACAACGAAAAGCATCGTCTCGAAATTGGTTATGGCATTACCGAATACTGGTTTGCAGCCATCGTTGGTGACTGGCAGCAAACACCCGGTACAAATCGGGAATTTGTCGCCACAGCCTGGGAAAATATCTTTCAGCTTACCGAGCAAGGCAAGTACTGGATGGATGTGGGTTTGTATCTGGAATATGCCGTCGGCAGTGGCACAGGCAATACGGACGCAGCTGAAGCAAAACTGTTATTAGAACGCTCCAGCACGCAGTTTACACATACTGCGAATATTATACTGGAACGTGAAATAGGCACTAACGCGAGTAATGCAACAGAACTGGAAATTTTCTGGCGCACTAAATACCGTTGGAAAAAAGCTCTGGAGCCCGCCATTGAGATTTACAGCAAGTTTGGTGAAATTAATAACTCCGGTGGTTTTAATGCACAAAAACATAGCCTGGGGCCCGTCATGATGGGGCAAGTTTCCGTTGGCAATAAATCAAAAATTAAATATGAATTTGGCTACCTGTTTGGGGTAAGCGATGCCGCGGCCGATGGCACCTGGAAATGGTTGCTTGAGTGGGAAACACGATTTTAATCCAGAGCTGTAAATTAATAAAGCAGTAAAATATGAAGGCAAACCATCATATACTTTTATTTTCAATATTTGTTGAAATAGATTAGGTCGCTGCTGCCCCGTTAACTTTTGAATCGAGCATAAAAAGTAGGACATGGAATGAGGGTGGCATTAGTTTCAACAACCTGCAGCAGAATCAAATTTTATTTTTTCAAACTATCCCTGATTGCATTTTTTGTATCTTCCATCATTTGATTACCTTTTTGCTTAATATGATCTTGCAAACTTATTTCAGCAAAAGGATTACTGAATATTGATTGGCCTTTACCAATGTTCGTTCCAATCCAAAGGCCTACGATTAAACCAATCACAACACCAATAAAAATTAATTTTAACTTTTTCATTTCATTGTTACTCTATAAATATGTATCATACCCAATATGTCAGACTTCACTTTACCGCAGGCGTACCAATATTGTCAGCAAATTGTTCACAATCATTATGAAAATTTTCCGGTTGCTTCCTGGTTTTTACCTAAACGCCTGCGCTTACCCATTAGCGTTATTTATGCTTTTGCACGCCATGCCGATGATTTAGCCGATGAAGGCAATTTGGCCGATAACGAACGATACGAAGCATTAGAAAATTATCAACAACAATTTGAACTTGCGCTCACAAACTCATATTCAGATAATCCGGTGTTGTATGCTTTAAGTGATGTGATACAACAACATCGCTTGCCCATCTCTCTGTTTTTAGATTTATTAACCGCGTTTAAAATGGATACCCAAACCAAACGCTACCCAAATTTTGATGCCGTGCTAAATTATTGCCAATACTCCGCCAACCCGGTTGGCCGTTTATTGCTGCACCTGCACGGGCAAGACAGTGAAAAAAACCTGCTGAACGCCGATAAAATTTGCACCGCACTGCAATTAATTAACTTTTATCAGGATATTGGCCAGGATTTTAAAGAAAACAATCGTATCTATATCCCAATGGATGAACTTGAACGGCTCAAGGTAAGCGAACAACACTTCCAGTTAAATACTCACGACCAGAACATTCAAAATCTTATGTTATTTCAGGTCAAACGAGCAAAACAGCTAATGCTCTCTGGCACCGGCCTAGGTAATGATTTATCCGGTTTATTTGGGCTGGAGATTCGACTGATTATCCAGGGTGGTTTATGTATTACAGATAAGCTTGAAAGATTAACAAATGTATTTAATCGACCAAGACTCACAAAACAGGATAAATTTGTTATGCTGTGGCGCGCACTCACTAAAACCAAATGATATACACAAATGACACCGACTGAATATTGCCAGAACAAAGCTGCTTCCAGTGGCTCCAGTTTTTATTACAGTTTTTTATTTTTACCCGCTAACAAGCGACGCGCCATTACTGCACTCTATGCTTTTTGTCGTGAAATAGATGATGTTACCGATGATGTAAAAGACCCCAATATTGTAAAAATAAAGCTTGAATGGTGGCGTATTGATGTTAAAAAGATATTTACCGATAACCCCGAACATTTGGTTAATCGGGAATTACAACAAATCATTAAGGAATTTAATTTAAGCGAAGAGCTATTGCAGGAAATAATTTCCGGCATGCAAATGGACGTCAATAACACTCGCTACCCTGACTTCGATGCGCTTGAACAATATTGCTATCGTGTTGCCGGCGTCGTCGGGCTTTTATCGATTGAAATATTTGGTTATACCAATACTCAAACAAAACTCTACGCAAAATATCTTGGTAATGCTTTGCAACTGACAAACATCATTCGAGATATTTACGAAGACGCTCAACGTTCAAGAATTTATCTGCCGGAAAATGAGCTAAAACGATTTAATATCAGCAGCAGTCAAATTTACACAAACAACTTTCCAACCGAACAGGATAAAAATAACTTTAAGAAATTAATCAAGCTTCAATGCGAACGCGCAAAACAATACTACCAAAAAGCTTACCAGGCTCTACCCACCGAAGATCGTTATAATCAAAGTACCGGTCTGATTATGGCAGCTATTTACGAAGCCACGCTCGACGAAATTATTTTAGACGACTATCAGGTACTAAAACACCGTATTAAGCTCACCCCTATTCGAAAACTCTGGATTGCCTGGCGTACCTATCGCAAAGAAAAAAAATTATTTAAGAAATTGAATAAATAAACCGTAATTCTTTTGGCTACCTATATGAATATGAATACTACACCCCATGCCTAATACACACGAAATGGACGTTATTATCATCGGCGGTGGTTGGGCTGGACTGAGTGCCGCCATTAAACTTGTCGAAGCGGGGAAAAGTGTTTGCATTGTAGAAGTCGCTAAGCAATTAGGCGGCCGAGCCAGAAAAGTACAATACAAACAATACAGCGTTGATAATGGCACACATATTATGATTGGTGCATACACTGAAACTCTTAAATTAATCAAAAAAGTTCACGCCCAAAGCCACTCTCAAGTTAAAGAAAGCGATATTCTTGAACGACAAGCACTGAGTCTTAACTATAAAATATTATCAAAGGGCGACATATCAATACCTCACTTTACACTCCCCGCTCCCTTTAACATTATTTTAAGTTTTTTATTTACAAAAGGCTTAACACTAAAAGAAAAACGACTCATTTTACTATTAGGTATAAAAATAAAACTTGGTTTTTTTAACAAACTGTCTGACATTGCTCTCAAAACATTTTTACAACAAGAAAAACAAACCCCTGGAATAATAAAAAATATATGGGAACCATTATGTTTGGCGATTATGAATACGCCAATCGCACAAGCCTCTAGTAACATTTTTCTAACCGTTATCAAAGAAGCTTTTTTTAAATCTCGCCGCGCCTCTGATTTTTTGTTTTTTAAAAAAGATTTATCCGAAACTTTTCCAATACCCGCGCAACGCTTTATTGAACAAAAGAATGTCCGTATTTTATTCAAACAAACTATTACAGGTTTAAAACCTGTCGCAAACGGTTATCTAGCATCGTCACTTGCCGACTCATTCCTGGCAAAAGATATTATTATTGCAACCGCACCCATTGCAGCAATAAAGTTACTGAGTAATTTAAAAACAAGTCCATCGTTGCACAATTTAATTCAGCGACTATCACAATTTAGTTATCAACCCATTTGTACCATCTATATTCAGTATCCTGAATCAGTTCAATGTGAACGCAGCATGCAGGGGTTTTTAGGTAGCACATCACAATGGATGTTTGATAAAAGCACAACCAACCAGGCCGGTTTTGTGTCTATCATTGTGAGCAGTGAAGGTGAGCATATGCAATGGGATAACCCCACCTTAATCGAAAACATAAGCCATGAACTCAGTCAGCTATACCCTAACTGGCCACAACCTGTCGATGCGTTTGTTATTCGCGAAAAGCGTGCCACCTTTACGGCGTCCGTGAATATCAATAGAATACGCCCTATCAACAAAACAGATATAAAACATATCTGGTTAGCCGGCGATTACACTAATACCCAATACCCCGCAACACTCGAAGGGGCGGTACGTAGCGGTTTATTATGTGCCGAACAAATCTTAGCGGAGTAAACAATGACATCAGCAACCGAATATCAGGCACCTCAAAACTTATTAGCCGATAAAACTATCCTTGTTACCGGTGCCGGGGACGGTATTGGTGCTGCCGCAGCAAAAACCTTTGCCGAATACGGCGCAACGGTTGTTTTAGCGGGTAAAACCATCGCTAAACTCGAAAAAGTGTATGACGATATTACGCAAGCAAAATACCCTGAACCGGCCATTTATCCCATTGATTTCACCGGCGCAAGTGCTGATGACTATGTCAGTATGGCCAAAACGTTGGAAGATAATTACGGCAAACTCGATGGCCTGCTCCACAATGCCGCTCAATTAGGCTTAATGACCCCCATCGCTAGCTATGCCGCGGCGGACTGGGTTAAAACCCTGCACACTAATTTAACCGCACCATTTTTATTAACCCAGGCGCTTATTCCTTTATTAATGAAAGCCGACAATAGCTCCATTGTTTTTACCACCGACCATGTTGGGCAAAATCCCAATGCCTACTGGGGTGCATACGGTGCATCAAAAGCCGGTATTGATAACTTAATGGTGACATTGGCCGAAGAACTCGACAATACAAGCAATATTCGTGTAAATAGCATTAACCCCGGTGCCATCCGAACAGCATTTCGTCGCAGTGCGTTCCCCGGCGAAGTGGCAACAGAGTCGCCGTTACCTGCATCCATAATGCCGACTTACTTATACTTAATGGGCAATGACAGCCTGGACGTAAACAAGCAAATCCTTGCCGCCCAGTAAGCATAAACAAGTAATGCACAGCTCAAAACGGCAAGATCAGGCCACTAATTGACCAATATTGAGTGACATTTTTTTGACTCTTGCTTGGCGCTCCAATATTAGCCTCTATAAGCCTTTGTTTTAAAATTGTTTTTTATGTAACTATTATCTGGCATGCTTATAGCATATAAAATTGCAACGTAATGCCACTTAAGGTGAATTGAAAATGTCTACACAATCTTCATTCCAAAGTAATTCAAACTTAAATTTGAATTCAGCTGTTTTGAGCAATGATGCATTAGATATCATTCCAGCTGAACTTGAGCAAACCCTGAAACTAGCCGGTTTATTACAAACTTCCCTAGAGCTCGATACCGTACTCCAGTACTTTTTAGAAGCTGTAAGCCATCTTATTGATTTCGACGGCGCGCAATTTAGCAATAATGAATTTAACTACGAATTCGAGTACGGCAAAACTGAACGTCATAGCTGCACTTACCGCCTGCGTCTAAGTGAAGAAATACTCGGCGAGTTATCTTTTAATCGTAAGAGACGTTTTTCCGCCAGCGAAACCAAACAACTTGAAAATGTTTTATGCCAGGTTTTATACCCGGTACGCAATGCCATTTTATATAAACGAGCGGTTATTTCATCCCAGGTTGATCCCTTAACCGGTACCAATAATCGAGCCGCCTTTGATTTAGCTATCGACAAAGAAGTCGAACGTTCTCATCGTCATCATATGCCTTTATCTCTCGCCGTTATCGATATTGATTTCTTCAAGCAAGTGAATGATAAATATGGCCACAGTGCGGGGGACAGTGTACTCCGTAAAGTGACTGAAATTATCAAGGAAACCCTACGTGCCAGTGACGAACTTTTTCGCTATGGCGGTGAGGAATTCACTATTATCCTCAATGGAACCGACAATGAAGGCGCCGCTAACGTGGCAGAACGTGTTCGCGAAGAGATAGAAAACAACTATTTTGAATTTGAAAATGAGCAAATTCCCTTAACAGTAAGCATTGGTGTTGCATGTCTTACCACAAGAGACGATGCTAAACGCCTGTTTAACAAGGCCGATGCAGCCTTGTACCGAGCGAAAGAAACAGGCCGAAACAAGATTCATTACTACGCCAAATCACGTGTTCAGCCTACATAACAGCTTATTTAAGCGATTAATCCACGGTAATTTGAAGTGGTTCACAGCTAAATCAGTGTTTGATCTCCCCCATCGACTATATTTATAATAGTCTTACAAATACCGAGTCTTTTACTTCGGTATAATTCTGTATGATGAGCTCGCCCGATAATTTAAGTCTAAATATTTTAAACCGGGCTGCGCGCAAATATAGATGGGGTCACTACTATGAATTACTTGACACAATTAGAGCAAATGCTCGAATCTGGCTATCGGCTAGTGAGCATTGAAACCTACGATACCGATCGAGTGTCAGACCTATTCACCCAGCTCAGTCGCTTTAGTAATAAAGCCTATTATATGAGTACCCCCAAAGCCAGCATGTACCGAATTGGCGCGTCACATATCGCCATCCCCCGCACTCAGGATACCAGCGACCTGCTTGATCATATTGATGGCAGCCAACATTTTGGGGTGTTTATTTTACGTGACTTTAATCATGCATTAGAAGATAAAGAAAATGTAAAACTCCTGCATAAAATTGTAACAGGCAGTGTTGATAAAGTTGTTTTACTCTTAAGCGAAAGCATTGAGCTGCCAGCAGCACTTAAACCTTATACTTTGCGTTCTAAACACCAAATGAAAAAAGCCATTTAAGTAAACGGCTTTTTTATCAAAGCTAACTTTCTTCAAAATTTTCCCGATTGATAACGTAGCCCGGATGTAATGTAATCCGGGCTACGTGAATTAATCAATAAGCTACTTCGGGTTTTTTAGGGTAGCAACTTGTTTATCCATTTAACCAGCCAGCGGGTTTTTGAACTGAATAGCTTCGAGACGTACGCCGTGTTAACCGTACGCCGATGGATTTGAGCCAGGGTTGGGTAGGCATGAATGGCGGCCGATATATCACCAATCTTTGCCCCGGTTTGCATCGCCAGAACAATTTCGTGAATAAGTTCACCGGCCTGCGCGCCAAGAATACTGGCACCCAGTATTTTCCCTTTGTGGGTAATAAACTTGGTCATGCCTTCTGTTTCAACGTCGGTTAAAGCACGGTCGTTATCTTTAAAGGCATAACGTAACACCGTGGGTTCAATACCCTGTTCACGTGCTTGCTGTTCGGTTAAACCAACATGTGCCAGTTCGGGTTCGGTAAAAGTTGTCCAGGGAACAACCCGATAATTTGTTTTTTTCGGAAAACGAAAAATAGCATTGCTAATAACAATACCAGCTTGATACTCCGCCATATGAGTGAACAGATAAGGACCACAAATATCACCACAGGCATAAATATGTTTTGCTGATGTACGCAAACGCTTATCGACGCTAACGCCTCTATTAGTATAATCAACGCCCGCATTTTCCAAGCCTAGCCCACTCGTATTTGGCTGGCGTCCTGTTGCAACCAGAACTTTGTCCGCTCCCAACGTTAGGTCGTTATTGCATTCAATAACAATACTGCCGTCACGCATATAGATATTACCCGCTTCTGTTTCAGTATGTATCGTTATACCTTCGGCAAGTAAAACTTGATGCAACTTTTCAGTTAACTCAGCATCTTCTCTGGGTAATATTTTACTCGCCCTTTGTAATATCGTGACCTTACTGCCAAGGCGGCTAAAAGCTTGTCCCATTTCCAGACCAATCGCACCGGCACCTAAAATAACCAACCGTTCGGGTAATTCTGATAAAGAAAATAAATCAACATTAGTGAGATAACCAACGTCTTCTAAACCCTTAATGTCTGGTATAAAAGCGCTACTGCCGGTTGCCAGTACAAAGCGTTTACTTTTAATAACCTGGTCGTTCACTTGAATGGAATGTGCATCTATAAATTGTGCAGCACCAAAAATAACCTCGCAACCATAACTGCGAAAACGTTCAGGGTCATCGTGGTGCTGGATATGTTCTATAACCGATTGAACATGAGCATTTACCTTTTTCAGTTCGACTTTGGTATTGACAGCACCAAGGCCAAACTCAGCAGCACGTTGCATTAGCGACGCAACCTTTGCTGACTTAATTAAAGCTTTACTCGGTATACAACCATAATGTAAACAATCGCCACCGAGTTTATCTTCTTTTTCGATTAGCGTTACTTTTAAACCTAATTGCGCCGCAACACTGGCAACCGTTAAGCCACCCGCACCACCACCAATAATAACAAGGTCACGTTGACTCATTGAACAGCCTCTTTCGGTTTTACAAACAGTGATATTTTATTTCGATACACATCATAAGCAATGGCTGTGGTATTTTTGTAATTAATACGCTTACGACGTTTTTCGTTTACTAAATGATAACGCACCACCGCCTCAACGCTAACGGCCTTATCGGCATCAACAATATCGATAGGATAGGTTTGTGGTTGCCAACGCGGCAACCGTGTATCCCATAAGTCGACAATAACGGGCCGCCACATAACGGTACGTATGATTTTGTCTGTTTCTTCTGCCAACACCTTACCTTTCTTATCCAGTACACGTAGTGTCACAGATAAGTATCTATCCGGTGTACCGGTTGGCACATAATGCGCTGCACCGGTATTGGCAATGGTTAAAACAAAACGACGTTTATCTTTATTACCCGTAGACTGTTCATCAAATTTAATAGACAGCGCTTTTTTAACCATCTCTGGATCATGCCCACCACGCCAGTAATGATGACGTGTTTGCCGTACCTTACCGCCTTCAACCAGAGGTCGTTCAACCAGCGGCATATGACACTGCACACAGCCTAAAGAGGAGGTGTTTTTAACAACATTTTCTCCGCTTGCACCTTTAATAGAATTATTTTTACTCAGCAACATTTGAGCAAAAATATCACTGTCTTGTTTCAACGGCTGCAAGGTTGCCAGTAACTTTAAAGCATCGACAGAAGTAGATTGCTTAGCCGAGCTGCCTATTTCTGCCACCGTGCCACACGGTGGAAAACGGAAGAAGGTATCCCAACGATCGCCATCGACAACATGGCAACGCACACAAACCTGATTGGGATCGTCCAGCTTCTTAACCGGATGCGGTGCATTGGTATTACCAAACACACCGACAATTTCACCATCACGATAATGACAAGCGGCACAGGTGACCCCTTCGTGTTGCAATTTAGAGTCAAAGTTCGGATTGTCTTCTAAAACGGGATCCCATTTACTGCTATCCCGATAACCCAAAACCTTATGCGGTTGTTGCCTATCTAAAGGGGTATGACACAGACGGCAAACATGTTGTCGGTTATCAAAGTTCCAGTCTGCTTGAAAATACGGATCGACCCAGGCCTGACTATGAATAGTAGTCTGCCACTCTTTATAAAATTCCTGATGACAGGCACCGCATTCTTTTGCACTTAACTTGCCTAGTACAGCAGGAGTTTGCGTAGTATCAACCGGCCAGGCAAACTGATTATTAACAACAAAAATATTCATTGGTCGTAAAAAACGCCAGGCAAAAAACACCACAACAATAATGATAATAACAGTAATGATAATAGGCTTTTTTTTCATATCAATATTTCTCTTATATAGAATATTTGTTATTTATTAGTATTCCATCGCTCCCGCCAATTCCGCTTACACGCACTACTATCAGGGGTAAATTTAAACCCATCATTCCTGCGCAGACTCACTACTGTCTAGGGTAAATTTAAACCCGTCATTCCCGCGCAGGTGGGAATCTATTTTCTTCAAATTCCCATTTAGGAAAAACATAAAATACTCATGTCACACTACAATATCAGGTGACTTCCTTTTTAAATCGAAACATGCTGCTATCCAACATGGATTCCCGTCTGCACGGGAATGACGAGTGTTTTTTAAGTCTTATCATTGAATAATATACTTTCATTCTACTATCCGAGATAAATTTAAACCCATCATTCCCGCGCAGGCGGGAATCTATTTTCTTCAAATTCCCATTTAGGAAAAACATAAAATACTCATGTCACACTACAATATCAGGTGACTTCCTTTTTAAATCAAAACATGCTGCTCTCCAACATGGATTCCCGTCTGCACGGGAATGACGAGTGTTTTTTTAAGTCTTATCATTAAATTATATATTTTCATGTTAGCCTTATATTAACGGGAGCTACTGATATTTAAATCATTCAATCGCATAACCCGCTTTATGCCAGGCTGTCATACCATTACTGACTACATGTACATCTGCAAAACCATGCTTTGTTAAAATTTGCGCAGCTTTTGCCGAACGTTTATCGGTACGACAAATAGTTGTCACGGTTTTTTCCATAAAATTCTCAATTTCGGAAAGACGTTGTTCTAATTCTTCAACAGGAATGGATACAGCATTTTTTACATGCCCCTGTTCACCAACATAATCTTCTGTGCTACGAACGTCTAGTAACAAAATATCCTCAGCTGAATCCAGTTTGCTTTTTAAGGTTTCAACATCCATTGTTGGCCCGCGACGTAGTCGGCCGATTAAACTGGGTAAAAACCCAACTATCGCCAACAACGCAAAGGCTAACATAATTTTTTGAATCAAACCTTCGCCACCGGCAACCGCTTCGCGACCAGCATAACCTAAATAAGTATAAGCAATGGCACCCGGCAACATAAAAATATAAGTCGAAATAGAATAGTGGCTTAATTTTATTTTTGTTAATCCTAATGCATAGTTTAATAAATTAAACGGGAACAGAGGCACCAGCCGTACAAAGGCAACAAACTTCCAGCCTTCACCTTCAACGCCCTGTTTTAAGGCTTTAAGTCGGCCACCTGTTTTTTGTTCAACCCAGTCATGCGCAAGATAACGTGCCGCTACAAATGAAATAATAGCACCAATTGTCGCCGCAGTAAGGTTATAAAAGGTTCCCCATACCGGGCCAAACAAGGCGCCACCTGCAAGGGTTAATACCGAACCGGGTAAAAAGAAAATAGTGCCCACAGCGTAAATCAACATAAACACGAGTGGCCCAGCACTACCGGCAGCCTCAACCCAGTTTTCCAGTGCGTCAACATCAAATTGGTCTCGATAAATAATCGCAGCGGCAATGCCCGCGACCAATAATAATAATATTCCAAGCCGAATTATTTGCTTCATTATTCACCAGCTCTTTTTTCATTTGAAGAACTTTGTTGTGGTTCACTCCATTGGCGGCGGTTAATCACATAGTCAGAGATTTTTCCTTTAAACGGTAACGTCATCAAACCGCTAAACCAGGTAACCTGTTTGGTATCACGGAATTTATGAATACCTATCGTCATACCAACATGACCACCACGCGGTTGATCACGGTAAGTACCAAACATGCGATCCCACCAGGGCAAACTAAAACCAAAATTGCTGTTCGCTTCATCGTCTTCAACTGAATGATGCACGCGATGCATGTCGGGGGTCACTAAAAATAAACGCAAAACCTTGTCGATAGCCGTTGGTAAACGTACATTACCATGGTTAAACATTGCGGTAGCATTTAACATAATTTCAAAAATAACAACGGCAATAACAGGCGGCCCTAAAACAACAATCGTCGCAAATTTAATTAGCATCGATAAAATAATTTCTATCGGATGAAAACGTGCACCGGTGGTAACATCATAATCTAGGTCGGCATGATGCACTCGATGCAAACGCCACAAAACAGGCACGGCATGCACCATGACATGTTGTATATAAATAACAAAATCCATAATGATGACTGAAGCAACAACCGTTAACCAAAATGGCACGTCATAGTAGTTAAAGATACCCCAACCGTTGCTACTAGCAAATGCGGCAATGCCAACAGCCGCGGCAGGAAAAAGGACTCTGAGTAAAAAACTATTAAAAAAGACCAGCCCAAGGTTATTAACCCAACGTACCGTTTTAGAAATAGTTAAAGCGCGGCGTGGCGCAACAATCTCCCATATAGCCATTACAATTAACATGCCGAAGAAGAAACTCATGCGAATTGTCTTTTCGTTGGCCATAATAAATTCATTAATTTCCATTTTTACCTCTTTGGTTCAATTAGCTAACTACAAAACAGTATAAACAAAAAGCTGTGCTATACTAATAGCATAGAATTACTATTCAAGTGATTAATTGAATACAATAATAGCTTAGGTAGAAAATATGTCAAGAGGAAGTTTTAAGCATGATCTGTTTGCCCAATTTGCCCGTGTTGGTAAAGCCCTGGGCAATGGTAACCGATTGGAACTATTGGAGTTTATTGCGCAGGCCGAACGTAGTGTCGAAGAACTTGCCAATATAGCCGGCTTAACCGTGGCCAATACATCCCAACATTTACAGCACTTACGCCAGGCTGGGCTGGTAACAACCCGAAAAGTTGGCCTGAAAGTCTTTTATAGTATTAGTGGTGACGATGTAATCAATATGTTTGATGCCCTACGTCTGGTAGCCGAACGCCATGTGGCCGATGTCGATCGCCTTGTTAATACCTTTTTAACCGTTAAAGATTCACTCGAACCCATTCCAAGAAAGGAGTTACTCGAACGGGTGCGAGATAATTTAGTTACCGTACTCGATGTGCGCCCTGCTGAAGAATTTAACGCCGGCCATGTGCCCGGCGCAATCAATATCCCCTTATGCGAACTGGAACAAAGGCTCGATGAACTCGGTGATAAAAAAGAAGTGGTAGCCTATTGCCGAGGCCCGCATTGTATTTTAGCTTTTGATGCCGTTGCGCAATTGCGTGAGAAAGGTTTAAAAGCCAGGCGAATGGAAGATGGTTACCCTGAATGGAAAACGGCTGGGTTGCCTATTGAAGATAATATATCGGCAGATTAAGTTATTAAGGCGGTTCACATTCTAGAGCGGACGTTAACCAGGAATATTACATCTCATCTAGTTTGTTAGATTTTGGTATCTACTTTATCGGGGGATGTCCACAATCTGCTGTATGTTCTTGTATGGTGTTTTACAAATTAGATACATAATCTGTAGAGCCTTTGTACTCACCACCAAGGCAAACTGACACACAAGTTCTTTTCTGGATTCTAATCGACGTTCCATCCGGTGAAATACCATAACCACAGGTATGCCCCCAAGCCCTAAAATTATTTGGTATTTTTTCCGGATTGTCTGTAATTTTGAATAATACTTCTACACGCGACATTTTTTCCATTACTGGATCAACCATATCATTCAGCCCTGCGAATGTTAAATCACTATGATATTGACTCAGCCCTGGACAATGTGCCATAAGTTTCCCCCAATTACTTTTTACAACCTGTATGGTTTTCGGTTTTCCACTCAAATTTGGAACCTGTAGCGAACTATCAGAATAGTGATCAACACCATCAGAGCAGCCTAATAGCATTCCTAATAAAGCAAAACTTAAGATATATTTCACAATCTCTCCTTATTACACCTAACGAGGCTGTAGAAAAACCCCGAAAAGCCGCCTTTTTTCAGCTTTTTTAAACAACCAATATTTTACTCTGCTATGTAAAATACATTTGATCATGCGTTCAGATAAACCTATATGCGAGATGTTTTTGTATACTTTAACAAGAGCATCCGAATATTTATTTTAAGTTCTTATATCCTCTCTCACTGCTGTCCCGTTAACTTATGAATAAGATGTTTTTATGAGGCCTATTTAAGCA
>CAZDEC010000032.1:0-33405 GCA_964504295.1 uncultured Thioalkalispiraceae bacterium | reverse complement strand
AGGAAGTTAATGTTTTCTTTTACTACTTAAATAGGCCTCATAAAAACATCTTATTAATAAATTAACGGGACAGCAGTGAAAATATCTCTTAATAACACGGAGAGTACAACGAAAATTGTTTTGATCAAAATACTCCAGCCATAGTTAATACTACTTTTCTACTTGATCATTAAGACAAATTTTTGTTTTTCGTTATACTTGCCGTGTTCGTGGTGGTTAAAAAATAAATATCCGCCATAAAACCGCCACATCTAATTGTATAATTCTTAACCTATTGATTCTATAGGCGCTAAATTTCAGGCACACTTTTTGCTCTATCACTTTACGTTAATAAAGTCGTTGGAGCCCATTCAGATGGTCGGATCATTACAAGCTAAATCACCTTATGAGTTACAAGATGCATTTGATGCATTTAATGACCTGTCGGTGCAGTTATCTTCGTCATATAACGCATTGAAAGATCAGGTTGAGTGCTTGACGGATGAGCTTGCGACATCAAAGTCTGAGCGTTTTAATGAGTTACAGGAAAAAGAGCAGTTAGCTAAACGCCTAGAATCAATATTACACGCCTTGCCAGCAGGAGTGATTGTGTTAGATGGTGAAGGTATCATCCAGGATTACAACGCCATTGCTTTAGAGTTACTCGGTGAACCACTCGACAAACAACTATGGAATACGGTTTCGAGTCGCGTTTTTGATATTGAAGAAGGTTCAACGGAATTACACCTTAAAACTAATCGTTGGGTCACGCTCTCAACTTGTCCATTAGGGGAACAACCTGGTCAGATCATTTTATTGAATGACGTTACTGAGCAGAAATTGCAGCAACTTAATCTACAACAGCAACAACGTCTCGTAACAATGGGGCAAACAGCTGCTTCGTTAGCACATCAAATAAGAACACCATTGTCTTCTGCTATTTTATATTCATCAAACTTAAAGCGGCAAAAACTAAATGATGAAGATAGATTAGCTATTAGTGAGAAATTAATGGCGCGATTACGTCACCTCGAACACCTAATCAATGACATGCTGGTTTACGCGCGGGGTAGCAGTACGGCAAACTCAGAATTTAAATTAACAGAACTTATTGATGACCTATTGCAAATGATTGATAGCCATTTAGAAGCATCAAAAACAAATTTTAAATGGATAAACAATATTGACAACAATGTTTGTTTAAAAGGTAATCGACAAATGTTGATAAGTTCGCTGATTAATATATTTGTAAACGCTATTCAGGCAATGGGCAACAAGGGTGAAATTATACTAACAACAACAGTTGATAAGTCAAAACAAATAACCATTCAGATACAGGACAATGGCCAGGGTATAAAAAGTGAAGATTTAGAAAGTATTTTTGAACCCTTTTACACAACTAAGTCTGATGGAACCGGGCTTGGGTTGGCGGTAGTGAGAGCCGTCATTCATGCTCACAATGGTGATATAAGTGTGGAACAGCTAGATCCTGTTGGCACCCTGTTTAAAATAATGATTCCGGCATGTATTAAAAAAGAAGATATTGATATACAGCATAGTGCTTAAAAAATATACGTTAAAAGAAAAAGGTATAGACAATGAGTAGATCTAGAGCAACAGTATTAGTGGTAGAAGATGATAATGCTTTAAATGAAGCACTAAGCGATACGCTAGGGAGTGCAGGTTATAGTGTTGAATCTGTCACAGATGGCCGTGAGGCACTAAAATACCTAGACAAGAGCAATGTTGATCTTGTGATCAGTGATATCCATATGCCCAATATGGAAGGCACCAGTTTATTAAATAAAATGAAGAAGGACAAACCTGAAGTGCCGGTTATGTTAATGACGGCGTACGGGACAATCGAACAGGCTGTGGAAACAATGCGCAATGGTGCAGTGGATTATCTTGTAAAACCATTTGAAGCAGAAGTTTTAGTTAATATGGTTGAACGTTATATAGGGCATGCCGATTTAAATGAAGATGATATCGTGGCTGTGTCAGAACAAAGTAAAAATATTTTTGAAATTGCAAAGCGGGTTGCACCGAATGATGCAACAGTGATGATTACCGGGCAAAGTGGAACAGGCAAGGAAGTTATTGCACAATATATCCATAAATACTCCAACCGTGCCGATAAACCATTTGTTGCTATAAATTGCGCTGCTATACCGGAAAATATGCTGGAAGCCACCCTGTTTGGTTATGAAAAAGGCGCTTATACGGGGGCCTACAAATCAAGTCCTGGAAAATTTGAACAGGCTCAAGGTGGAACCTTGTTGTTAGATGAAATATCAGAGATGGACCTTGGCCTACAAGCAAAAATTTTGCGTGTATTACAAGAGCGAGAAGTCGAACGCTTAGGTGGAAATAAAATAATCGATTTAGATGTAAGAATATTAGCCACGTCAAATCGAAATATGCTGGAAGAAGTTAACAACGGTCGATTTAGGGAAGATTTATACTATCGATTGAATGTGTTTCCTCTTCACATTGCACCTTTACAGGATAGAGTTGAAGATATCATTCCTTTGGCAAATAGAATTGTCATCAATACTGCAAAATCAATGGGGGTTGCCATACCTGAAATTTCATCAGATGCACGTAATTTGCTTTTGGCTTATTCATGGCACGGAAATGTTCGTGAGCTTGATAATGTTATGCAACGTGCAACAATTTTACATAAGGATAATATTATATCTGAAAATGATATTTATTTCCCCATGCAGTTAGACGATATTGATGGGGCTGATGAGTTTGAAGAAGTAAATGGTTTTGTAAACCAGCCTAATTACAACGGCATAAAACCTAAAGACACAGATAGTAAAACATATGAAATTAGAGAGTCAGCATCAAATATACCTGATGATAGTAACGAATCACTAAATGGTGACCTTAGATTTCATGAGTGGGATTTAATTTTAAAAGCAATCAACGAAACCAGTGGCTGTCGTAAAGATACGGCTGAAAAATTGGGGATCAGTCAGCGAACATTAAGATACAAGATGGCACGAATGCGCAAGGATGGAATTGAAGTTCCTGTTGCCACATCTTTTAAATAGTCGAAGGGTAATGTAGAGAAAATAATATGAGTAATACAATTGGTGTTAATGATTTGATTTCACAAATGCGCGCAATGCAATCCCAAATACAGGAATTACAGTTACCCGTTACAAAGCTGGATGTTAATTCAATTAATAATTCAGAACAAGCAGGTAATACAAGTGCATTTTCTTCGGTTTTAAAAAACTCTATCAATAATGTGAATGATGCACAAATGCAGAGTAATAAGTTGCAGGAAGCTTTTCAGAACGGCGACCCTAATGTTGAAATTTCAAAGGTTATGATTGCAATGCAAAAATCAAGCGTATCATTTCAGGCAATGGTGCAAGTGCGTAATAAAATTGTTCAGGCTTACCAGGAAATAATGAATATGCCAGTTTAAGGTCGAGCTGAACGTAAAATATAATATTGTAATGGCTATGGAGAAAATAAAAGCACTATGGACTTAACAAAAACAGACGAAGTAACAAGTTCATTTGTTGGTATGTCAGAACTTCCTGTTGTCAGGCAGATTGGTTTGCTTGTGGGACTGGCAGCAAGTATAACTATTGGAATAGCTATCGTACTGTGGTCTCAAGCTCCAGGCTACAGTATTTTATTTTCAAATATCTCTGCCAAAGACAGTAACGAAGTAATACAGGTATTACAAAGAATTGGTGTTAAATATGAAATAGACCTGGCTTCCGGTTCGGTAATGGTCGAAAATGATAAGGTACAACAGGCAAGAATTGAGCTAGCGGCTGAAGGTTATCCTAAAGGCTCTGGTGTTGGTTTTGAATTACTGCAAAAAGATGAAAGTATTGGCACAAGTACCTTTTTACAAAATGCGCGTTATCATCGAGCAAAAGAAGAAGAGTTAGCTAGAACAATCAATACTATTGCATCGGTTAAGAATACACGCGTCCATCTTGCTTTACCTAAAGATACCGTCTTTATCCGTGATCAGAAAAAAGCACGAGCCTCTGTCATGCTTGAGTTAGCAACTGGATATTCACTACCAAAACGTCATATTGTTGCTATTACGCATCTGGTGGCATCAAGTATTTCAAATCTTTCTGTTGATGATGTCACTATTGTTGATTCTGGAGGTAATTTATTAACCGATAGTGGTGAGGAAGATGGCCTGACAATAGCCGAAACGCAATTTGCCTATACCCGAAAATTAGAGCAGCATTATATTAAGCGCATCGAAAATATACTAATGCCAATCGTTGGTAATAAAAAGGTCAGAGCACAAGTCATTGCTGATGTTGATTTTACTCGTAGTGAAAGTACATCCGAAATTTTCTCTCCTGACCCCGCTGCTGTTCGAAGTGAACAACGCTTTGAAGAGCAATCTGTTGGTAGTAATGCAAATGCGGGTATTCCTGGTGCTTTATCAAATGAGCCGCCAGCCGCAGGCAGTGCGCCCGAGAAAGTTAATGCCGAAAAGAACAATGGGCAAGCTGTAAAACAACCACCCAGCAAAAATCAGCGACGTTCGACATTAAACTTCGAATTGGATCGAACTATCAATCATACAAAGAATTCACCTACAACCCTGCGACGTTTATCGGTGGCTGTTGTTGTTGATGATAAAATCAGTCTGGATAAAGATGGTGAAACAATACGTACAAAGTACACGGATGTAGAAATTTCACAGATGACACAATTAGTACGTGAAGCAATTGGTTTTAACAGTTTACGTGGTGATAGCGTAAATATTGTAAATACAGGTTTTGCAGATTTAGCCGCGTTAGAAGTACTACCTGAAATACCCTTATGGGAACAAGGCTGGTTCTGGAGTGTAGTAAAACAATCTTTAGCTGGACTAGCGGTGTTGTTTTTAATATTTGGTGTTTTAAGACCTACAATAAAAAGCCTTGCGAATTATCATTCTGTTACAGAGGAAGAAGAAGATGAGTTGGCTGAAGACCAACTTACTTTAACAGGACCAGAAGGTAACGCATTGCTTGATGAATTACCCGTCTATGAAAATGATCTTGTTGCCGCAAAAAGTTTAGCTGCCGAGGAGCCAAAGCGTGTTGCGCAAGTTGTTAAAGATTGGATCTCTGATGAGTAATAAATCAATCTATCTAATTAATTCTTAATTTAAAAGTTGAATAATGGCTGAAGCAAAAAAAATGTCTGGCGTTGAACGCGCTGCGGTCTTTCTCCTGACTCTTGGTGAAAAAGATGCTGCTGAAGTTTTAAAGCACATGAACCCGAAAGAAGTACAAAAAATCGGTGAGGCAATGGCGGGCATTGAGGGAATCGATAAAGATACCGTTAGTGATGTGCTTTCAACTTTTGTTGATTCTGTCGAAATGCATACTTCGCTGGGTGTCGGTAATGAAGATTATCTCCGTAATGTCTTAGAAAGCGCACTTGGTAAAGATAACGCGGGCAGTATTCTAGATAGAATTTTATTAGGTCGAAAATCTAAAGGCATAGAACAATTAAAATGGATGGAACCTCGCGCAATAGCCGATATTATACGTCTTGAGCATCCACAAATAATTGCCATTGTTTTATCCTATCTCGATCCCGATCAGGCTGCAGATATACTATCGGCTATCCCTGAAAATATGCGGGTTGATGCAATGATGCGAATTGCACTACTTGATGGAATACAACCTAGTGCAATGAATGAACTTGATATGGTATTAGAAAAACAGTTTTCTGGTAATGCTGACAGCATTAAATCATCAGGTGTTGGTGGTCTTAAAACAGCCGCTAATATTTTAAACTTTATGGATTCAAGCATCGAAGGTGAGATTATTGAAGGTATACGCGAAAATGATACTGAAATGGGTGATGGCATTCAGGAGCTTATGTTTGTATTTGATAATTTAATTGATGTGGATGATAGAGGAATACAGTCTTTACTCAGGGAAATTTCATCCGAAAATTTAATTCTTGCATTGAAAGGCGCTGACGATGAATTAAAAGCTAAGATATTTGGTAACATGTCTAAACGTGCAGCTGAAATGTTGCGTGATGATCTGGAATCAAAAGGCCCTGTTCGTTTGAGTGATGTTGAAGTGGCGCAAAAGGAAATTCTTTCCATTGCCCGAAGAATGTCAGAAGCAGGTGAAATTTCATTAGGTGGTAGCGGAGGCGAAGAGTTTGTCTAGAAATATTATTGACAGAAGCAAAACCGCATATGAGCGTTGGGAATTACCCAATGTATCGGATGATGCATTAAAAAATATACCACAACTTCCTACCGCAGAAGAGATCGAGGCCATTGAAACCGCAGCTTATAATGAGGGGCTTAAGTCGGGTTATGATGAAGGTTATAACGATGGAATAAAGCAAGGGCAACATGAAATAGATAAGCGTTGTTCTGAACTGGATAAAATTCTTAAATTTTTACAACGCCCACTTGAAGACCTGGATGAAAAAGTAACTGAACAATTATTTCAGCTAGCAATGACTGTCACTGGACAGTTAATCCGTAGAGAATTGCACACTGAACCGGGGCAAATTGTAGCGGTTGTTCGTGAAGCGATGTCATCATTACCCATTGCTGAGCGTAAAGTGAATATTTATTTACAACCGGAAGATGCATCGTTGGTTCGAGACGCTTTGTCCCTGACCCATGATGACGAATCACAACCCTGGGGAATTATCGAAGACCCACTTTTATCTCGAGGTGGTTGCAAGTTACAGGCTGGGCAGTCTTATATTGATGCAAGTGTAGAAACCAGGCTCAACAGAATAATAGCAAGTTTACTTGGTGGTGAACGGAATTCAGACTTAAATATTTATGCAGACACAACACAAAAACAAACTAACAATGAAATCTCGGATGATGTTATAGAATCGAGTTCCGAGCTGTCGGATTCATCTAGTACGGAGGACCGTAACACAGAAGTGGGTGATTCTGATGACTAAGGATACGTTATCCAACGATATTGTTGCCAAACATCAAAATAACTGGTTGCAAAAACTATCTGAATATCAAGCAAGGATGCCAACAACCTCGTCAATGATTGTTGAAGGAAAAATTACACGAATGGTTGGTATGACGCTCGAAGCACTGGGGTGTCAGGCTGCCGTTGGTGTACGTTGCGAAGTTGAAAATCAAACCGGTGAATCAATAGAAGCAGAAGTTGTTGGCTTTAATGGCGACAGGCTGTACCTGATGCCAACAGGGAGTTTGCAGGGCATACAGCCGAATGCACGTGTTATACCGTCGAATAAAATTTATGAAGTTTCGGTTGGAGAGAGTTTGCTTGGTCGAGTATTAGATGGAACCGGTAAACCTTTAGATAACAAAGGGCCACTTAATACAACGGAAACAGTGAGCTTAAACGGTAAACCAATTAACCCCTTGGATCGTGCACCAATAATTGAACCGCTTGATGTTGGAGTACGTTCAATTAATTCTTTGCTAAGCGTTGGTCGTGGCCAACGTTTGGGTTTATTTGCCGGTAGTGGTGTCGGTAAAAGTATTCTATTAGGGATGATGACACGTTATACAACGGCCGATGTTATCGTGGTTGGTCTTATTGGTGAACGTGGTCGAGAAGTAAAAGATTTTATAACTAATATTTTAGGCGAAGAAGGCATGGCTCGAGCGGTTGTTGTTGCAGTGCCAGCCGATCATACACCGGTGATGCGTTTACATGGTGCTTTTATGGCAACCAGTATTGCAGAATATTTTCGTGATCAAGGCAAAAATGTTTTACTACTAATGGATTCGTTAACACGTTTTGCGCAGGCACAACGTGAAATAGCATTAGCGATTGGTGAACCACCAGCAACTAAAGGTTATCCACCATCCGTGTTTGGTCTTTTACCCCGATTAGTCGAAAGGGCGGGCAATGGTGCAGAAGGAAAAGGATCGATAACGGCTTTTTATACTGTTCTCACAGAAGGTGATGACCAGATGGATCCGATTGCTGATGCGAGCAGGGCTATCCTGGATGGGCATATTGTGCTGTCACGTGAGCTTGCAGAATCAGGACATTTTCCGGCGGTTGACGTCGAAGCATCTATCAGTCGCGCAATGGTTGATATTATTGATAGGGAACACCTGAAGAATGTGCAAAAATTCAAACAACTATTTTCAATCTATAAAAAGAATGAAGACCTGATTACTATCGGCGCTTATACTCCGGGCTCGGATACACGTGTTGACCGTGCTATTGTGATGCAGCCATTATTAATGGAATTTTTAAAGCAAGATATGCATGACCCAACAACTTATACTGAGAGTAAAAAACGTCTGGACGAAATATTTATTAAGATGCAGGAAGCTGAACAAGCTTTACAAACAACCGATCCATTTACACCTATGCCGGCTGTCGCTGAAGCAGAAATTATTAGATGATATATAATTGAATATGGCTCGACTATTGCAATAATTAAATTATTTAGTTTTAACTTGTTTTTCAAGGGTTTTTTATTATGAAAAAATCTCAGCGTTTTGCCACAATTGCAGAATTAGCAAAAAACAAAGAACAAGCTGCCGCAATTGCGCTTGGTCAGTCAAATCGTATTCATACCGAGAATATAGAAAAACTTGAATCACTTAAACTGTATCGACTGGAATATTTAGAAAAATTTAAACAAGACGGACTGGAAGGCATGCATGTTAAAACCATGCAAACATATAAAAAATTTATTGATGGCATAGAACACGCAATGAGTGAATTGAAAGTTTTGATACTTGAATCAGAACAGCAGTGCCTGGAATCTAAGAAAATATGGCAGCACGTGCATTCTAAAACAGAAATAATGAATACTACGGTTGATCGTTACCGAAAACAGGAGTTAAACGAAGACAACCGTCGCGAGCAAAAAGAAACGGATGACAGGCCGTATAGACAGCGAATGGAATTTGATTAGCAATTCAATATTAAAATTGGCATAGCTTTTGCAATTTCATTGAATATAGCTTTTATTTAATCGTGTATAGAGAAACTTTGTGTCCAATACAGCAATATCATCTCAGGTTGCTTCCGAGGTAAACACAGCGCAAGCTGTGGCTAGTGGTAAAACCTCGCAAGAAACTAAGACGCAAGCATCTGATTTTGATGAGGTTCTTTCTGGAAAACTCGATAATATCCAACAAGAGAACGAAAATACAAATGTTGCTAACCTTGAAGCGCTTCTTAACGCAAACCCTTTGTTAAGTCGAGACGCAGCGGTCACAAATTTAAACAACGGCAAAACATTGCCAGGACAATTATCTTTAGATGATTTTTTACTGAATAATGCAAAAGCCATCTTGTCGGAAAATAATCTATTAAAAAATATGCCGTCAAATAGCATGCCAATAGATGGAGAATATAAAGCCAGTCTTGCGTTAATGATTCCAGCTTCAAACTCGCAAGCTAAACTCAGTCCTGATTCAGCGCTAAATTTATCGAATGCAACGACCCTATCTGCTACAAGTGATGATGACCTTTTGTTAAGCCAGGTAAGCAGTTTGTTTAATGAAAAGAATCTACCAACAGCAAAGCAGCTAAATGCACAGCTATTTAACCAGTTTATGAATCAGGCCATTAGTCAACCACAAGCCACTGCGGATAACACGGTACTGATAGGCGCGGCGCCAGGCATTAATATTCATCAAAGCCTGTCCACACATTCATCCGTAGCCATACTACCGCCAATAACCGTTTTGCCAGATAACCCACAATGGAATTCACAGGTTGGTGAGAGAATAAACTGGATGGTAAACAGCAATATGCAGCGAGCCGAGATTCGTTTAGATCCTCCCGAGTTAGGCAATTTAGATATTCGACTGAATCTTGCAAAGGATAACCAAGCGAGTATTTTAATCCACGTTAGCAATGCAACAGCAAAAGAAGCGATTGAATCTGCAATCCCCAGACTACGAGAAATGTTTGAACAGCAAGGGCTGAACCTGGTTAATGTTGATGTTTCGCAACAGAATTTATCGCAACAGCAGTCCGCTTTCGAGCAATTTCAGAATGATGGTTCAGATCAGTTCGGCCAGAATAATGCTACTGGGTCAGCTAATACAATGGACGATTCGGAATATGGAGTATTAGCTGTTACTAATATAAATGCCTCGCCTAACGATAATCTACTCGACATCTTTGCCTAAGTTCATCTGAATTAAGGCTTTCATCTTGCCTGATATTTCTCTTTAATCTCGATTAATTTCCTGAATGAGCAACACATTTTAATTTTCAAAAAAGCAGATTAAATTCTAAAGCTTTGTCCAAATTTGACGATATGTTGAGTTGAAGTAGTCAGTAAATCTCTGATTATGCCACTTAAGGAGAGTAATAATGGCAAAAATTCTTGCAGTTGATGATTCAGCATCGATGCGACAAATGGTGTCTTTTACCCTGAAAGGAGCTGGATTTGATGTGACAGAAGCATGCGACGGTGTCGAAGCATTAACGAAAGCGAAAGGCGATAAGTATGACCTGGTGATATCCGACGTCAATATGCCAAACATGGATGGCTTAACACTTGTTGCAGAATTAAGAAAACTCGGCGATTTTAAATTTATTCCTATTCTTTTACTAACAACAGAAAGCTCAGGCGATAAGAAAAAAGAAGGTAAGGCCGCCGGTGCGACAGGGTGGATCGTAAAACCATTTAACCCCGATCAGCTACTAAAAACTGTGAATAAAGTTTTGAGTTAAATATTTAACAAACGCGAAACAAATTAAGGGTAAGCACATGGCCATTGATATATCACAATTCCTCGATACTTTTTATGAAGAGAGTTTTGAAGGGCTTGATATTATGGAATCGGAACTGCTCACGTTAGATGTGGGTGAAGCCGATATTGAAGTTATTAATACTATTTTTAGAGCAGCGCATTCGATTAAAGGCGGAAGTGGCACCTTTGGTTTAACTGCCGTTGCTGATTATACCCATGTGATGGAAACCTTGTTAGATGAAATGCGTGCCGGTAAACGTGAAGTAACGCAGCATGCGGTAGATGTACTCTTAAGATCAGTTGACGTATTACGCTCAATGTTATTGTCACTTAAAGACAATGAAGATTTAGACCAGGAAACCATAACAAAAACACATGAAGAATTAACCGTTTTATTAAAGGGTGAATCATCAGGGAATGAGTCTGCAAATAACTCAAACGAAGTGGTAATTAATGATAATTCGGAAGTAGAAGAAATAACAGGATGGACAATAAACTTTAAACCTCATTCAGGTATGTTACAAACGGGCAATGATCCTGTCAGAATCATACGTGAACTGGATTCACTTGGTGATATAAATATTGAGGTTGAGACGAGCGATCTTCCTGAATTTGATTTACTCGATCCAGAACTAAGTTACTTAAGCTGGACAATTCAGGTTGCAGGTAGTGTTAGCGAGGACGATATAAATGAATGTTTCGAATGGGTTGATGACGAATGCGACTTAACGATTACCGCTAACAAAGTAGAACAAACTGAAACAGCAGAAAAATCAGTACCAGTGGTAGCCGAAGCAGCTGCTCCTGAAGAACGTAGAGAAGGAGACAGACGTAAAACAGAACGTCGTGCTGCTTCAAAGGCAGCCAAAAAACCGGCTGAATCTACCTCGATTCGAGTTAATATTGACAAAGTTGATGATTTGATAAACATGGTGGGTGAACTTGTTATTACTCAATCCATGTTAAGTCAAATAGGTAGCATAGAAGATTTTGATGTTGTCGCTTTAGAACGACTTAATGATGGTCTTGTTCAACTTGAGCAACATACACGTGAATTACAAGAGAGTGTTATGCGTATTCGCATGATGCCAATCAGCTTTGCCTTCCAGCGTTTCCCAAGACTTGTTCATGACATGAGTAATCAATTTGGCAAACAAATTGAATTGAAACTATCTGGCGAAGCAACTGAATTAGATAAAACCGTCATGGAAAAAATTGGTGACCCGCTGGTACATCTTGTGCGTAATTCGCTTGATCATGGTATTGAAATGCCTGATATACGAGTTGAAAACGGTAAAGATCCAATGGGAACTATTGAGCTAAACGCCTTTCATCAAGGTGGCAATATCGTTATAGAAATAAAAGATGATGGCGCCGGGTTAAATCACGAACGCATTGTAAGTAAAGCTATTTCCAGCGGTATTATAAAAGAAGATGATAATTTATCAGATGATCAAATCAATGACCTTATATTTGCCCCCGGATTTTCAACCGCAGAAGTAGTCAGTGACGTTTCAGGTCGTGGCGTTGGTATGGATGTGGTACGGCGAAATATACGTTCATTAGGTGGCACTGTTGAAGTGAAATCTGAAAAAGGCATGGGCAGTGTTTTTACGATTCGTTTACCGCTGACATTGGCAATTCTTGATGGCCAGTTAATTCGTGTTGGAACTGAAACCTATATCGTACCGCTTATTTCAATTATTGAGTCATTACAGGTTAATCCTGAAATGATGAGCAGTGTTTCGGGTGCGGCGGATGTTTATAAACTACGCGACGATTATATTCCAATAGTAAGGTTGTATGACATTTTTGGTATAGAAGCTGATTCAACCGATATAGCCGATGGGCTACTTGTTGTGGTTGAAAATGAAGGTAAAAAAATTGCCTTATTTGTCGATGAGTTATTAGGTCAGCAGCAAGTTGTTATTAAAAGTTTAGAAACAAATTTGAAACAGGTTGATGGCTTATCAGGTGCAACCATTCTCGGTAATGGTACGGTAGCGCTTATTCTTGATATCAATGGTGTTATGGCACTTTTCCAATCAGTTATGAAAGCATCGAGTATGCTCGATACCAATACAGTTAATAAAATAATCGCGGCATAAGGAGTTATTTATGGCGGAAGCAGCAGAAAACTTACAAGATGAAGACGATATCGCTAACGAATTTCTAACCTTTATGTTAGACGGTGAAGAATATGGTGTTGATATTCTTAGAGTACAGGAAATAAAAGGTTGGGATGACGTGACCTCCGTTCCCAATATGCCTAACTACATACGTGGTGTGATCAATTTAAGGGGAACAATTGTCCCTATTATTGATTTACGACGTCGATTTGATCTTCAAGCACTTGAGTACAGCGGCACAACGGTTGTTATAGTTTTAAAAGTTATTACAGAAGGGCACTCAGACCGAGTTATGGGGATAGTCGTTGATGGCGTTTCAGATGTATATCAGGTTGCGAGTGAAGATATGAAGACATCGCCTGAATTTGGTGGCGCAGTTGATACGGAATTTGTTAAATCATTAGCAACAGTTGGAGATAAGATGGTCATTTTATTAGATATTGATCATATGCTCAACTCAAAGGAATTATCGATTATAGACATTGTTGCTGACGAATAGTCAGTAGCAATCTGAACAGCAAGAACAACCAGTAGTTAAGAAGTAGGTGGTTTATATGTTAATACAGAAGATACATTGCATAGCAAGTCGGGCAAATTTAGTTGAATTAAAACCCCGTGAGTGTCCTTTCTTACGAACGGTATCGATGTGTAAACATAAAACGGTTTCAAAGTGGCAGTATTTTAAAGAAATTATGGCGGGGCTTGCCTGGTCGGGTTAGTCACTCGATAGTGACAAGAGTATTGGAGTTTATAAGTGAGGTTAGTGTCGATAGTTAATCAGAAAGGTGGTGTAGGAAAAACCACAACGGTTGCTAACCTTGGGCATATGCTGGCGATGCAAGGTAATAAGGTAACCGTAATCGATCTCGACCCTCAAGGTAGTTTAACCGTAAGTTTAGGCGTCGCTGAACAAGGTATTGCAGGTATTGGTGAAGTTTTACTTGAAGATAGTAGTATCAAAGAAGTCACTTATGAAGTGCGGGATAACATGAAACTTATTTCATGTGGGCCAAGGCTAGCTGAATTGGAACAAATGCATCAAGGCAGCTCAGAAATTGCCAATAGTTTAAAGAAAATACTGAGAAAGATGAAAACGCAAGATTATGTATTATTAGATTGCCCGCCATCATCCGGGTTTTTAGTGGTGAGTGCGCTCTACGCAAGTAAAGAAATTATTATTCCTGTTGCAGGTGAATATCTGGCTCTACACGGCATGTCTCATTTGATTGGTACGTTAACGCAATTTGAAGTTTCACTAAAAATTAAACACAAAACATGGATTGCAGTTACACGTTTTCATCCACGTCGCCGTTTAGCTCAGGATGTACTGGATAACCTGGTAAACCATTTCCCTGGTCAGGTTTTAAAAACACCCATACGTGAAACATCGGCATTAGCAGAAGGTCCCGGTTTTGGTAAAACAGTTTTTGAGTATCGTGAAGGCAGTAACGGCGCAAAAGATTATCAAAAACTTGCAATTGATTTTGCAAAAGGCAGAACACTTGGACGTAAAAAATCACCGGTTAAAGCGGCGGTAGGAATGTAATGGCTAAGTCAATGATAGGTTTAGACCCACTTGCATGGTTATCAGATGATAATGGAACGGCTGTGAAAAAAAAGCCGACCAAGAAAAAAACAAAATCCAAAAATAAAGTAGCGGCTAAAAAGAAAACTGAAGAAGAAAAATTAGTGGTAAAGAAGAAAGCCTCGGCAAAAAAGAAAGCCTCGGCAAAAAAGAAAGTGACGGCAAAAAAGAAAGTGACGGCAAAAAAGAAAGTGGCAGCCAAAAAGAAGCTGACTAGAGATGCAATCGCTAATATAAAAAAAGAAGTTGTTAAGGAAGATGTAATAGAAACTAAGGCTGAGGAAACAACGAACAATGAAGAAGTAATGGTGGCTGCGACAACAGAAACCGAACCAGAGGAGAATGCGGTGAGCGACTCAATAGTAACTTTAAATGATGTGCAGGATATTTCAATGGTTGCAGACTTACATAAACAGGTTGCGGCCATGATTAACACACAAGATATTATTTTTGATGGTTCGACTGTGGAGAAGATAGATGCCGCTTCTTTGCAATTAATTGCTTGTGCATTTAAACAGGCTGAAAAATATGATAATAAAGTGAGTTGGCAGGGTACATCCGATGCACTTAAAAAATCAGTTTCCTTACTAGGTTTAACGGAAATATTAAATTTGTAACATTAAGAAATATTGGTAACTGTCGATATACACAAAGGTATACAGGAATAATGGTAATTAAGACTAGATTCTATCAGGTAGGTGCGCAATGAGCGAACATGAAACAGGCTATGTCTCGCCTTTAGGCTTAGATGTAGAAACGTTGGAAGCAAGCTTTAATTTGTTGGCTCCACGAGCGGAAGAGCTTGTTAAAAACTTTTATGATGAGCTATTTAAGCAACACCCTGCTGTTATTCCGATATTTAAAAACACCGACCCACAGGAACAGCAGAAAAAGTTGCTGGCAGCAATAAAACTGGTTATAGAAAATATTCGTAAACCTGATGTGTTAGGTAACGCACTAAAAGGTTTAGGTCTAAAGCATCAAGGTTATGGTGCGGCCCCCGAACATTATACGGCAGTCGCTAACACCTTAGTGGGTGTGATGAAAGACATGGCAGGCGATGCCTGGACCGATCAGATTCAATCAGCATGGCAACATGCTTTAAACACAATTGCAGAAGTAATGCTTTCAGGATATGAGACACAGGAGTCTACCACTATGAGCGATGACACATTAAACGACGATCTTAAATTAAAAATGATGGACTATGAAGGTCAAATCGCTGCCATATCAAAAGCGCAGGCGGTTATAGAGTTCAATATGGATGGCACCATCATTACCGCAAATGATAATTTCCTTAATGTACTGGGTTACAGGCTGGACGAAGTAAAAGGACAGCATCATAGTATGTTTGTTGATACGGCATATAAGGCCACTGCCGATTACACCGAGTTCTGGAATAAACTGAATCGCGGTGAATTTGATGCACAGCAATATAAAAGAATCGGCAAAGGAGGCAAGGAAGTATGGATACAGGCCTCGTATAATCCTATTTTTGATCAGAATGGCAAACCTTTTAAAGTCGTCAAGTACGCAACCGATGTTACTGAATCTCGGAAGAAAGAAGAGTCTGGGGCTCGATTACAAGGTACCATCGATGGTGCTATGACCGCAATGATGATGATCGATCGTGACTTTAATATTACCTATGCAAATAATTCGACAGTTGATTTGCTGACTAAACATGAATCGACTCTGGCATCTGTTTTTCCCGGGTTTAAAGCTAGCAAGATAATTGGATCAAATATTGATATTTTCCATAAGAATCCGGCGCATCAACGGCAGCTATTAGACGACCCAGGTAATTTACCTTACCAAACAGATATTGAGGTCGGACCATTAAAATTTGCCTTAAATGTAACCGCAATAAAAGATACAGAAGGTAAATATGTTGGTAACGCATTGGAATGGGCCGATGTAACCGAACAGCGTGCTAAAGAACTTGAAGTGGCACGCTTACAATCTGCTGTTGATGGCGCTGAAGCAAACTTAATGATTTGTGATGTTGATTTAAACATTACCTACGCAAACCCTTCGGTCGTTTCTATGTTGGCAAATCGCGCCACTGAATTACGTGGTATTTTCCCGGGCTTTGATGCGAATAATATGATTGGACAAAATATTGATCAGTTCCATAAAAATCCAGCGCATCAACGTTCGTTACTTGGTAAAGCCGCTAATTTACCTGCTAATGCCGAAATTAAAGTGGCTGGTTTAGAGTTTGGTATTAATGCTACGGCAATAACGGACCATGACGGCAACTTGATGGGTAATATGGTTGAATGGCGTGATATTACTGAGCAAAAAAATGCCGAACGTCAAATTCAAGAGCTGATTGAAAATGCCGTACAAGGTCAGCTAGATGCACGTATTGATGTTTCGTCTTTCTCAGGCTTTATGAAAACATTAGGTGAAGGTGTTAACGCACTGATGGAAGCGGTGGTAACGCCCACACGTGAAGTACAGCGTGTCATGGGGGCTTTATCAGAGGGTGATCTAGGTCAAACAATGGATGGTGAATTTTCCGGGGAGTTTTCGCAATTACGTGATGCAACCAACTCTTCAATTACAAATTTATTGAATATGGTAAGTGAAATCAGGAGCTCAGCGGATAGCATTCAGTCTTCCTCCGGTGAAATTGCGCAAGGTAATGCGGATTTAAGTCAACGCACGGAAGAGCAGGCATCATCGCTAGAGGAAACGGCGTCATCGATGGAAGAAATGACCTCGACTGTGAAGCAAAATGCAGATAACGCACGACAAGCTAATCAACTTGCATCTGCAGCAAGAGATCAGGCTGAAAAAGGCGGTTCAGTGGTAAGCAACGCAGTCACTGCAATGTCGGCTATTAATGATAGTAGTAAACAAATTGCTGACATCATTGGTGTTATCGATGAAATTGCATTCCAGACTAATTTACTTGCATTAAACGCTGCGGTAGAAGCCGCTCGAGCCGGTGAACAAGGTCGAGGTTTTGCGGTTGTAGCCGGTGAGGTGCGAAATTTAGCGCAACGTTCAGCAGGTGCCGCTAAAGAAATTAAAGGTCTGATTAAAGATTCTGTCGAAAAGGTGGAAGAAGGTTCTCGCCTGGTCGATGAATCAGGTTCAACCCTGGAAGAAATTGTAAACGCTGTTAAAAAAGTAAGTGATATTATTTCTGAAATTTCTGCTGCGAGTGATGAGCAGTCTTCTGGAATAGAAGAAGTGAATAAAGCGATTACTTCAATGGATGAAATGACGCAGCAAAATGCGGCTCTGGTTGAAGAAGCGGCAGCGGCTGGTGAAGCGATGAACGATCAGGCTAAATCTATGAATGAGTTAATGGACTTTTTCCAGGTGGGCGAACAAGGTGAGCAGCCACCTGCAGCACCAGCCGCGCCAGCTAGAGCTGCCGCGGCACCTCGGGCAGCAGCAAACTCGGCTGCCGCACCTGCACGCCGTCGTCAAACAACGGATGAATCTGATGAGTGGGAAGAGTTCTAAATGGCTGCTACAGCAAAGAATGCACAGTTATTAAATAACCGTGAGTTTGAATTTTCTGCTAAAGACTTTAAATATATTAGCGATGTTATTGCTGACAGAACAGGAATTGTTCTGTCAGAAGCAAAACATGATATGGTCTATAGTCGGCTTGCTCGACGCTTACGTCAACTCAAGCTAACAGAATTCTCTGATTATATTGCGATGCTTAAGTCTGGTAATGAAGATGAAATTCTCGAATTTACCAATGCAATAACAACAAACCTAACGTCGTTTTTTCGTGAGAAGCATCATTTTGACTTTTTACGTGAAAAAGTTTTACCCACCCTAAAAAGAACTAAAACGGATCGGCGCATACGTATTTGGTCGGCGGGTTGTTCGTCGGGCGAAGAACCTTATTCCATCGCTATGACCATTCGGGATGTTTTTCCTACTTTAGACGGTTGGGATATAAAAATATTAGCCACCGATTTAGATACCAATATGGTGCAACGTGCCAGTGATGGCATTTATACCGAAGAACGTGTTGCTGGCTTAGATGCAAAACACTCTAAAAAATGGGTAAAACGCGGCAAAGGTGATAATGCCGGACAAATTCGTATGTCGAATGAGTTACGTGAAATGATTACCTTTAAACAACTTAATTTAATGGACGAATGGCCTGTTAAAGGGTCGTTTGACTTTATGTTTTGCAGAAATGTGGTTATTTATTTTAATAAAGAAACCCAGCGTATTTTATTCGATCGCTATGCTAATTTAATTGCCGAGCAAGGACATTTATTTATTGGCCATTCAGAATCCTTGCATAAAGTTTGCACCCGCTTTAATTTATTAGGCCAAACAATCTATCAGAAGGCAGATTAGCTTTAATGGAAGGCTTGCTTAAAAAAGAACGAGAAGTTAGAAGCCGTTGCCTACCCGGTTTTGAGCATATTAATCGTTATTATGACAAAGTGCATGCAGTTGATGCGGCTAAAATTTTGCCGGGTGAATTTTATGTTACTCAGGATAATGAGCTTGTTTCAACCGTTCTAGGCTCATGTGTGTCTGCCTGTATTCGTGATACCGTCTATGGTGTTGGGGGGATGAATCATTTTATGCTACCCGCCGATAAAAGCGCAATGAAAGCAGGCGACAATAGTGATTCGGCTCGTTATGGAAACTATGCAATGGAAATGTTAATTAATGCAATTTTAAAGGCCGGTGGATTAAAGAAAAACCTCGAAGTTAAACTGTTTGGTGGTGGTCGTGTTCTTGCCTCGATGACGAAAATTGATGTTGGTGAACAAAATATAACATTTATAAAAAGTTATGTGGCCATTGAAGGTTTAAATGTTGTTACCGCCGATTTAGGCGATATATATCCACGAAAAGTTATTTATTTTCCTCAATCTGGACGAGTGTTAATGAAAAAGTTACGCAAAGTGCATAATGAAACATTAGAAAAACGTGAAAGCCAGTACCGTAAACAATTGCAAGCAAAACCTGTTGAATCTGATGATATAGAATTATTTTAATCGTTGTTAATAATTAAAATGGAATAAATTAAATGAGTAAAATAAAAGTATTAATTGTTGACGATTCGGCTCTTATTCGACAAATGTTAACTGAAATACTAAATTCTGATAGTGGCCTTGAAGTTGTGGGTGCAGCAGCGGATCCACTTATAGCACGTGAAAAAATCAAACAACTTAAACCCGATGTTATTACTCTCGATGTTGAAATGCCAAAGATGGATGGCGTTACCTTTTTAAAAAATTTAATGCGTTTACACCCTTTGCCGGTTGTGATGATTTCAACCCTGACCGAACAAGGTGCCGATATTACTTTTGAAGCACTTGAGTCAGGTGCGATTGACTTTATAGCCAAGCCCAAGCTTGACGTTAAGGAGCAACTTCAAGCTTATTCAGAAGAAATTATTGAAAAAGTAAAAAATGCAGCAAAGGCAAATGTATCGGCTATATCAACGGGCTCACCGACAGCATCAATGACGGTAGAAAAGAAACTTTCTGCCGATAGCATTATTGCAAAACAGGCGAAGCCAAAACGATTTAAAACAACCGATAGAATAATTGCACTCGGCGCATCAACTGGTGGTACGGAAGCAATTAAAGAAGTTTTAATGAAAATGCCGGCCGATTCACCGGGCATGGTTATTAGTCAGCATATTCCTGAGGCTTTTAGCGCACCCTTTGCAATACGAATGGATGGGGTCTCGGCAATGACGGTTTGCGAGGCGCAAGACGGCCAGCAGATCCTTCCTGGTCATGTTTATATCGCTCCAGGTAGTCATCATCTTTTAGTTGAGCGTAATGGTGCGCAATATATTTGTCGTTTGAATGATGGTGAGCGTGTCAATCGCCATAAACCCAGTGTGGACGTTATGTTTCGTTCAGTTGCGCAAAATGTTGGTCCCAATGCGATTGGCATAATTTTGACAGGTATGGGAGATGATGGTGCCAAAGGTTTGTTAGAAATGAAGGAAACAGGTGCGCCCACAATGGTTCAGGATGAAAAAACCAGTGTGGTTTGGGGTATGCCGGGTTCAGCGGCAAAAATAGGCGCGGCAGATAACGAATATCCCCTGAATAGAATTGCTACAAATATTATGAAGTTGGTTGATTAAACTATTAACTAAGCTGAATTTGGGATAACAAAGATTACGTTATTCCCGTCAAAATTACGCGAGAATGACGCTATTTCTTAGTAACCCCGGTAACAGAGCAGTATAAATTTTTTTATCCCAAACTCAGGTTGACTATAGTCATGGTTGTTTCAGTGGTGAATTTTATCCTATTTTACTCGAAAACCTTTGATATGAAACTCAGCTGGCTTAGCTTGTTGGTAAATGCTGGTTTTGAGTCGATATAAATCAAACGGTATAGAATTTGCAGCGATATCCTGGTGTGACGTATTTTAGGGGATGCAATGTCGTTCTATTCTGATAATTCAAACAGATTTTATACTTTTATTGGTTATATGATTATGGTGGTTTGCGCCTAATGCAGCCAATAAAAAAACAAGAGCAGGCAAAAGCCGAGCAATTAGTCCAGGATCATCTGGAGCTGGTGAAACGGATTGCTTACCATCTTATCGCCAGGTTACCTTCTAGCGTCATTATTGATGACCTTATTCAGTCGGGGCTTTTAGGCTTGCTCGATGCTTCTGAACATTACGATGCTTCACAAGGTGCAGCATTTGAAACTTACGCTTCGATACGAATACGTGGCGCGATGCTTGATGAGTTGAGACGAAATGACTGGGCACCAAAGTCGATTCATAAAAAAGCCCGCGATGTTATGAAAGCCATTCAAAAGATTGAAAATGCGACTGGGCGCGATGCACGTAATAGCGAAGTCGCAAAAGAAATGGGCTTAAGTCTAGCTGAGTATCATCAGGTATTGCAGGAAACGAATAGTTGTCGGATTTTAAACTTTGGCGATCTGGGCGTAGATGATGACTGCGTAATGGGTGACGCCTCAAAAACAAAAACACCGTTGGAAGGTATGCAATCACAGGAATTTAAAAATGATTTAGTCGATGCGATCCGTAGTTTGCCTGAACGAGAGGCGCTCGTTATCAGTTTATATTACGATGAAGAAATGAATTTGCGAGAGATAGGCTGCGTACTCGATGTGAGTGAATCACGTATTAGTCAGTTGCTAAGCCAGGCGCATCTTAGAATGCGGACAAGGTTAACGATGCAGGAAGAAGTTACCTGATTGTTTAATATTTGTTAACTACGAAGGCACCTAAAGGTATACACTCGAGTTGTATAGCATAACTCTTAATAACACAAAGAAAATATTTAAAAAATACAAATATATTTTGAACATTGAAGAAATAGACTATTCACGATAGATTAATAATGAATCTTTCTTAGTGTTGTTCTAAGTGGTAAATCAGAAATCCTGACAATATCACTATATTCCAATAAGCTATTTAAGTGACCAACTCGACAAAAACCATTTTTTAAACTGAAAAGTGTTATATCCTGCCTATACTAATATATAGTGTCATATCTGCGTTCGAGTTTGAGTGTAGTCTGTGAACCATTCGCTAACACTCACGTTAGCAACCGGCTACAGTTATCTATCGTAGGGTCTACGTAATAAAAATAATATTTTAAATTTAGGAGTTGAACTATGCCTTTATTGGATTCGCTCGGACTAAATCCTGTTGTTGGTGGTTTACTGATTGCCGTTGTTGCCATTATTGTTCTCTATATATCCCGCCGCCCGGCACATCGAGCGATTATTTCCCTGAGTCAGGTGATACATAATGCGATGCGATTAAGTGCAAAATCTGTTATGAGTGTTGAATCCCGTTTGGCGTTACGTAATAGAGAAGTATTGTTAGCAGCCGGTCGGGAGGCGGGTGAGCGGATGATCGACCGTGAATTTGAACGTATTGATTCAACGGTGCGTCGGGATTTATCTGAATACCCTGCGATGCATCGTTTGCTGAATGAGGAAATTACAGCAATAGAAGAAGATTACCAGGCAAGTATTGAAGTTCCACCCGAGCCACCGGGGTGGATAAAAGCCGTCGAAGCGGTTGCTAAAATACCATCAAAAGGTGATCCGATGGTGGGTAATATCCTGGAAGATATCCACCATTCATTAGTAAAAGCAAATACGGCTTCTATTGAAGAATACCGTAAGGCGAGCCATAAGCGGCATGATCGTCTGCGCAACATGATGCCACATTGGCGCAAGGTGTTAAAAGTACTGACCAGTGTCGATAAAAATGTAACAAGTATATTGTCGCGCTCTCAAACCATCGACCGACACATGGGGGAATATGAAAATATTGTTAAAGGAACGGATAACGCAATTCGAATGTTATCTTCTTCTTCCTTGCAGCATTTCTTTACATCTTTAGCGGTGATGGTTATTGCGGCGGGTATTGCAATGGTTAACTTTCAGTTGATTGCCCGGCCTATGTCTGAAATGGTTGGTGGTACGACGAGCTTGTTCCTTGGTTTTCAATTAAATCAAATTGCTGCAATGATCATGATTTTAGTCGAAATGACATTAGGTATTTTCCTGATGGAGTCATTACGTATTACCAAATTGTTTCCCATCGTTGGTGCTTTAAATGACAAACTACGTATTCGTATTGCCTGGTTTTTATTTGTGATGCTTTTATCTCTGGCAACCATTGAAGCGGGGCTTGGTTTTACACGTGAAATTTTAATGGAAGCCGATCAGGCAACGGGTGCTTTATTACGTGGCGAAGAAGCCGGTGCGGCGGCTTTAGAAAGTTCGATAACCTGGATAACAACGGGCTCACAGATGGCGCTTGGTTTTATACTGCCGTTTGTCCTGATGTTTGTCGCCATTCCATTTGAAACCTTTGTGCAATCTTTTCGTACGGTATTAGGTATTGTTGCTGTTGGTGCATTACGTGCTTTAGCCTGGTTACTGCGTTTTATTGGTACGATATTTAAATTCTTAGGTAAATCACTGCTTCATGTCTATGACTTAATCATATTTTTACCGTTATTTATTGAACAAAAAATTAAGTCATCATCGGATAATAAATTAACAGAATAAGAAAAGGGAATAAAAAATGAATCTTATAAAGTCCTTTATACTCGGCATTAGTATTGTATGGTTATTTGGCTGTTCAAACGAACCTCAGGTAGCAAGAACCCATGGCGTCTACATGCTGTTAGATACTTCGGGAACCTATACGAAAGAACTAAAACAGGCTCAGCGTGTGATAAGCTTTTCACTGTTAAAGCTGAAGCCGGGTGATTCGTTTGCCGTTGCAAGAGTGGACACCGGTAGTTTTAGTGAGAAAGATATTATTGCAAAAGTAACCTTTGTAGATCGTCCAAGTCGTATGAATCAACAAAAGCGGATTTTTCTGGAAAAAATTGATAAATTTGTAAAAAGTGTTAAGGGTAGTGCTTATACCGATATTACCGGTGGTATTTTACAGGGTATTGAATTCCTGAATGAAAGAGCTCCGGGCAAGAAAACGATATTGATATTTTCTGATTTAAAAGAAGAGTTGCGTAAGGGCTATAAACGCGATATCGATTTTCAGTTACAAGGCTACCGCGTTATTGCTTTAAATGTCACAAAACTGCGCAGCGATAACATTGACCCCAGGGAATATCTGGATCGTTTAGAAAACTGGCGCCTACGTGTTGAGTCGGGTGGTGGTGAATGGAAAGTTATTAACGACCTGGAACGATTAGAGGCACTTTTTAACTAGGTAATAGGTGCTCACAACGCCGCCTGCTAATAACCTCCTGTTTTATATCACAAATAGGCATAATAACCATTACTTTAAATGGCTATTATGCCTGTATTTTCCTGCTCTATCTATTCCTTGTAAGCTTTTTGGCTACACTTTTTTTAGCTGTTGGAGCGGCTTTACTTTCTATTTTTATTACCACATTATGTTAAAGGTTTAGCTTTTGTCGCCGATACAGACCTTATGTATCGGGAAGGCTTAGATTCTAATCTTCGATTTTCAGGATTTTGAAAACATAATGTCATTTGTAAAATATACACGACCAAACCCGATGCATTTGTACGAAATGAATTACTATACTTTGTTGCAATTGGTGCCGGAACTAGGGACTGAACTGACTGATATTCCGCTGAATTCTCCTCTTGGCAAAGAAAGTGATTATGCACGAAATATGACCTTTGATTTTGATATGGCCGGTGCATATTTAACAGTGCGGCTTTTAGAGGTAAATCGTTATACTCAGCATATTCAGGTTATTAACCGATTTAAAACAGACAAGAAATTACTGCCTTCACTGTGTTTAAATATTCGAGCTTATCATGACGTTTCACTTGCCGAAGTAATTTCATGTTCAGGTGTCACAAAATTATTACCCGACTATACTTATCCCAATGAAAAAATGTTGCTAAAGGATGAGAAGCGCCAGGCTAATCGTTTGTTATTCGAATGGTTGTCCAGTGCACGTACTTACTATCGATTTGAACCGGTTTCAATCTGATCTTAATTTACAGCAGGAACGAACAGCATGCTAAACAATATAAAATTAAGTCTTATTATTTTTTTAGTGAGTTTTAATGTACATGCAGACTTAAATAAAGAAGCCGTCAATGCGTTGCTTAATCAGAACTATATAACGGCAATACCCTTGCTTGAACGTTTGGCTAAACAGGGTAATCCAAATGCGCAATACAATTTAGCCATTGCTTATCAACAGGGTTTGGGAGTCAAGGCTGATGTCGCTAAATCAAATAGTTATTTTTCAATTTCTGCTCATCAAGGTCTGGTTGATGGTTATCGTACCTTGTCAGTAGCCAGTATTAAACCCAATCTGGACTTGTCTGCACTTGCTGGTACATTGCCTGCAGACTCTAATTTAGAACCCCGAGCGTGGGTTAAATCTCAAAACTCCAATTATTACACTTTACAACTCGCAAGCAGTACCAATGCCAAACTTATCCAGAAATATTTCATCGATAATGGTTTAGCCGGTAAGGCGGGATATTATAAAAACAGGCGAGAAGGAGAAGACTGGTACGCACTTGTTTATGGCGCTTATCCCAGTGTGAATCTTGCAAATAAAGCGATTAGAACACTGCCAAAAGACTTAAGAAAATGGTCACCGTGGGTGCGTAAGCTTGGTAGTATTCATCGTATTATGGTTAATTAGATTACCGGTTTTTCTATACTTTCGTTAATAATAATTTCAGCGTTAACACTGAGTTCTTTCTGCTGCTCGATATATTCAGTTTCAATAATCTCGCCTTGCTGAATACCTTCACAACGTTCTATCTCACTATTCCACTTTGCTTCACTGATTAAAATTTCTGACCAAAACGGATAAGTCCGACATTGCATTGGCCTAACAGGGTAAACACTGCATTTGCCTTTAGCACTTAACAGCATGCAAGGGCCTTTTTTATTAAGTGCTTGCGCAATGACGGTGATTTTCATGCGAATACCATAACCATTATCAACAAGCTTGATTAGATAATCCGCTTTAAATGTGTCGGCATTAATATTCATAAAGGATATTATTTTTTCAATTTCCTGGCTGCTTGCCCGAACATAGGCGTATTTGCCTCCATAGCAGCAACGGCTGCATTCAGTGCATTTAAAACGAATTGGTTTGCTATGGTAAAACGCCATAATTAAAGTATCTTTTTTAAAAAATATGGTATTAAATATGCGGTAGAATATTTCCATATTATAACGAATATAAGAATTTGATTATACTTTTACCATTGTTTCTCAATGATTGCGAATAAGGATAGAGATAAAACTAATAATAAAAAGGAATGAAATCTGTGATACGTTATTTTAGTTTAGCTGTAATATTATTAACATTAACCAGCAACCTGTTTGCAAAAACACTCAATAAAAACGATGTGCCTAACCCGTTAAAACCCTGGGTTGACTGGGTTTTATTTGATCAAACAAAACGTGACTGCCCGTTTATTTATAATAATTATGCTGCAAAAAAATGTGTTTGGCCGGCAGGTATTGAGTTAAATATTTCCAGTAATCGCGCCCGGTTTGCGCAATCATGGCAGGTGTTTGAGCCATCATGGATAACATTACCCGGGAGTAAAAAACACTGGCCACAAAATATCAGTGTTAATAATAAATTGGCTCTGGTGACTAGCCGTAATAATCGGCCAGCAGTTTTTTTACGGAAAGGCAAGTATAAAATTAGAGGAAACTTCTACTGGGAGAGTATTCCTGAAAGTTTACAAATTCCTGCTGAGTCGGCAATTGTTAATTTATATATAAAAGGTGCAAAGGTTACTGCACCGGTTTTTAATCAGCAAGGCCAAATATGGTTGGCAGATAAAACCACACCAGAGCAGGTTGTTGAAACGGATAAATTAAATTTTAGCGTGTATCGTTTACTTGATGATGAAATCCCCATGCGTATTGTTACCAGACTCGATTTTCAGATTTCAGGTCATGCAAGAGAAATTAACCTTGGACAGGTTTTACTCAACAAACAAATTCCTGTTTCTGTAACCAGTAAGCTTCCATCATTACTGAGTAATACTGGTGAATTGCGCTTGCAAGTGAAACCAGGGCGTTGGGTGGTGCATATCACTTCGCGTGCAAAAGAAAATATAACCCGCCTGGCAATGAATAAACAGCGCGGTGTGCAATGGCCAGTAAATGAAGTTTGGGCATTTAAAGCGCAAAATCAACTCCGTATCATTAAACTTGAAGGTGCGACACGCATTGATCCAAGACAAACAAAAATCCCTAAAAAATGGCGTAACTACCCAACCTTTAAAATTGTGGATGATACATCGTTATCATTCAAGCAAACACGACGGGGCGATGAATATCCACAAGCAGATAAACTGAATCTTAAGCGCCAAATGTGGCTGAATTTTGATGGCAACGGTTATACCATCAAGGATGATATTAAAGGCACGATCAGCCAATCCTGGCGTTTAGAAGCATTAAACGAATTGGAGTTGGGACGTGTTGCTATCGATAATATTCCCCAGTTTATTACTTATTTAAATGATAAAGAGGATATTAAGGGGGTTGAAATACGTCGTGGTAATTTAAATTTAACTGCCGAGAGTCGTTATCGTGGAGATGTCCGAAGCCTGTCTGCAACGGGCTGGAATCATGCTTTTCAAAGTGTTTCAACGACTGTACACCTGCCACCGGGCTGGCGAATTTTTTCAGCCAGCGGAATTGATAATGTTCCGCAAACCTGGCTACAAAAATGGAGCTTGCTTGATTTATTTATTGTTTTAATTATATCAATCTCGATTGCCCGCCTGTGGTCGTGGATATGGGGGCTATTTGGTTTAGTCACCATGGCGCTTATTTGGCAGGAGCCGGGATTTGTTCCTCAGTTTATCTGGCTGAATCTGCTTGCCGTTATTGCATTATTAAAAGTCGTACCCGAAGGCAAGTTTGAAAAAACCTGTATCTGGTATCGTAATATCAGTGTCATCTTTTTATTACTCCTGAGTATTCCCTTTATGGTGACTCAAGTCCGAACGGGTATTTATCCTCAACTGGAAAAATCATGGTTAAACGTTACGGCTAACAACGATTTTGCGCAACGAACTACTCGTGCTGTTCAAAACGATATCGTTGAACGCAAAAAAGACATTTTAAGATCAGAGTCTATTGCAAGTTACTCCGCTAAAAGCATCTTTAAGAAAAAAGATAAGTATAGTGCTAGTGGTGCAGCTAAAAGTCGAGCCGTTGATATGCAGTCATTCGATCCTAAAACGAATGTACAAACAGGCCCCGGTTTGCCTCAGTGGAAGTGGAACAAGGTTTATTTAAACTGGAATGGGCCGGTGCAAAAAGGGCAGAAGATATCACTGGTTCTTATTTCTCCAACAGTGCATTCGATTCTTAATTTTTTAAGAGTGCTCTTTGTCGCGTTACTTTGCCTGTTAATACTAAGAAGTATTCCTGCTATTTCAATCCCCTGGCTTCCGACGGTTAGTCGGCTATTGCTGATATTTATGCTTCTGCCAGCTTTAGTTTTTAACTCAGCGGATAGTTTTGCAAAAATGATTGACGCGCCTAATTCGCAGATACTATCAGAACTTAAATTGCGTTTAACCCAGCCACCAGAATGTTTGCCGAGTTGTGCGCAGATTCAATCAATGGTTTTACGTGCAGATAGAAAGCAAATGCAAATAAAACTAAATGTACATGCCTTGCAAAAAGTTGCAATACCTTTACCCGCCCTAGATAAGCAATGGCTTCCTTCAAGGGTTACGATTGACGGTCGTGCTGCAACCGCGATGTATCGTGCAGCAGACGGTGTGCTGTGGTTAGAGCTACCCAAAGGACGTTTTAATGTTATGTTAACTGGCTCGTTGAAATCTAAAAAATATCTACAGTTGCCAATGCAATTAAGACCGGGAATTGTGCAATCAAAATTATCCGGCTGGAGTATTGAAGGTATACAAAAAGACGGTATTCCAGATGCACAGTTGCAATTAACGCGTGAGCAGCAATCGATCTCAGAAAAAAATAATAATTTTCAGAACGATCAGTTAGAGATTTTACCGCCTTTTTTAATAATAGAGCGTCGTCTTAAACTCGGGCTGGACTGGTTTGTCGAAACTACTGTAAGACGGATCTCAGCTACGGGTAGTGCCGTTGTGGTGAACGTCCCATTATTAGTTGGCGAGTCCGTTATAACCGAGGGTATTCGAAGTAAAGACGGTAAGGTGCTTATTAATATGTCAGCACAACAAGCACGTGTTTTCTGGCGTTCCCGGATTGAAAAAACAAATACGATTAATTTAACGGCATCAAGGGATAGCTTTTCCACCGAAACCTGGACGGTAAGTGTCTCGCCTATCTGGCATTTACAATACAGCGGAATCCCGGTTATTAAACATAAAACAACGCAAGGCCGTTGGGCTCCTCAGTGGCATCCATTTCAGGGTGAAGAAGTGGTATTAAGTATTAGTCGACCAAAGGGAATAAAAGGAAATACCTTAACAATAGAGAAGAGTCATTTACAGGTTAGGCCAGGTAAAAGATCAATTGAGTCGCAACTAAATTTAGTTTTGCGCAGTAGCCAGGGGGGGCAGTATTCACTGGTATTACCGAAAGAATCTAACTTACAGTCGGTTGCCATTAATAATACTGCTCAATCTATTCGTTTAGTTGCCGGCAACTTAACCTTGCCGATTACACCCGGTAAACAAGCCGTACAAATTGTCTGGCGTAATAATGGCGCTATCAACAGCTTGTTTGAGACACCGCAAATTGATCTTAAAATTGATAATGTTAATCATTCCATTAATGTGAAGTTTCCTCAAGACCGATGGGTATTATTTGTTGGTGGGCCAAATCTGGGACCGGCAATATTGTTCTGGGGTGTGTTAATGGTGATACTGCTGTTAGCCATTGGTCTGGGCTTTACTCATTTAACACCATTAAGAACGTTCTCCTGGATCTTATTGGGCATAGGTTTGAGCCAGGTGCCAATCTGGATGGGCTTTATCGTTGTGGCCTGGTTATTTATGCTTGGTTTGCGAGAGCGAATGATTAAAGACGCGAGTGATGTCTTATTTAACGTTATTCAAGTGGGCCTAGGAGCCTTGACATTTTTGGCGTTAATTAGTTTATTTGTGGTTATTCAACAAGGTTTGCTTGGATCACCGGATATGCAAGTGTTGGGTAATGGCTCATCAGCCTATCATTTTAACTGGTATCAAGATCGAAATGCCGCTCTATTACCTCAAGCGTGGTTAGTCTCGGTTCCTAAAATTATTTATCGATTATTAATGCTAGGCTGGGCTTTGTGGTTGGCTTTTTCTTTATTGCGCTGGTTAAAATGGGGCTGGCAACAGTTTTGTATTGGCGGCATATGGAAAGATGTTTCAGCTTATACTAAGTCTTCTAAAAATAGTACGCTGGAAGGCTCAATCACAAAAAAATTACCAGTTATGGATGATACGACAAATAAAGATAATTAACCTGAACTCGGGATAGCAACTTCCTGTTCTCGCATTAGTGGATTTTAATGACTGATTTCTCTTATCCCGAGATCAGATTAATTAATGTTTGTTTTTAGCCTCAATCCATTGTGCCATATATTGAGTACTTTTCATTAAATGGTGACGTAACATCGCGCCGGTAAAATTATTTTGCCGATGTTCCTTTAAATTGTTTCGAATGAATTCTATTTTTTTTAGCAATGCTATTGAATGTGTTTTTTTACAAAAGAGTTTATTGATTAATGTAACGCCATTACTTTGAGCCGCTAGCCAGTTTTTTTTGTCAGCATAGATATTAATTGCCGCTGCTGTAAAATCATCGGGCGTATCTGCTACCACGCCATTCCATTCATACCCTCCCTGCATACTTTCTGCACCGATTGTCGATGTAATACTTGGCGTACCACACTGCATGGCTTCGAGTAACTTACCTTTAAGACCAGCGCCAAAGCGTAATGGTGCAAGGCAGACACGAGCATTTTGCATAACCAGTTGAGCATTGTCAGCCCAGCCTAAAATAAGAAAATTTTGTTTTGGATTATGTAATTGTGTTGCCTTTGGTGGCGGATAAGCACCATAAATATGCATTTCAGCATGAGGTAGTTTTTTATGGATAAGCGGCCAGAGTGTTTGTTTTAAATATAAGACGGCATCCCAATTTGGCGCGTGTCGAAAATTGCCAATACTGATAAAATGCTGCCTTTGTTCGAACGACGGTAGGCTTGTAATATCTGAGGACTGAATATTGTCGACCATAAAAGGTAAATGGATTAAGAGTGCGAGGTCAATTTTAAAATCATTGATAAGTAGATCCATTTCATAGCTGGATATCATTAAAGATAAATCACAACGTAAAATACTGGCGATTTCTCTTTTGGCTATTTCGCTTTTGGCTATTTCCAAAAATAAGTCATTATTGCTTAATTTACGTTGTTGCTTACAGGCGTTATGTCTGACATCGCGTAAGCAATGTAAATCAACCGTTTCGATTAGTCGTATCGCATCAGGACAATATTTTTCGACTCGCCAGGCAAATTGTTCTTCCATTAAAAATCGATCAAACAGGACAATATCGGGAGAAAAGTTTTTTATAAAATCATCAAAGCAAGAGCTGTTAACCTTTATATTTTTTTTGCTTATACCGAGTTTTTCGAATTCAAACCGATGCTCGCTTTCTGTCGCCGGGCTTGCAAATGTTATCTTCCAATTTTGCAATAGAAAAAACTCAATTAATTTCATCATACGGCTACCGGCCGCTGATGAGTTTGGTTCTGGCCAGACATAACCAATAATGAGTATTTTTGTCATTGTGAATAATTGTATTATTTAATGGATGACTTATTCTACGCTTAAATTTTATTAACTGATATACTGTGAAATTGTATATTGATAAAATGAGTCAAAACCTATGCGCATAGTTATTTTATGTTTGTCACCCTCTCGCGGTGGTCTTGAATTGTATGCTTTAGATGAAATGCGCCAACTAGCACAAAGAGGGCATAATTGTTTTGCTGTGGTTTCTCAAAATAGTTATATGCATGAAGTGATGGAAAAAGAATGCCTTCCTCATACAACTCTTGAATTAAAATTTGAACGGTTTCCTTTTTTTGCCGCACGAAAACTAAAAAAAATTGTAGAACAATTTAACGCGGATATTATACATTTCCACTGGGGGAAAGATTTATATCTTGCCGCTTTGTCAAAGGCAATGCTTGGAGACAGGGTTAAGTTAGTTCATTCGCGTCATATGAATTACACCCGAAATAAGAAAAGCATTTTTCATCGTTGGTTTTACAATAAAATAGATTTATTACTGGTGGGAACGGATCTTTTACTGCAACTCACCAACCAATATTTAACCCTATCTGAACAAAAGATAAAACGTCTTTATCTCGGTACATCTATGCCAGATGCAGAAGCACCAAACTGTCAAATTTTATTTAAAAATGAAAGCTTTGAAAAACGAGTATTAAACATTGCGATTTTTGGACGGATAGAAGAAGGCAAAGGGCAACACATCGTTATTGAAGCTGTGTATAAAATGCTTGATGAGACTAAAAATATTTCATTGACAATGATTGGCCATATAATGGATAAGTCTTATCAGACGCAGTTGGAAAAAAACATTAAGAATAAGGGAGTGAGTGATTTTATACGCTTTAAAGATTTTATAAATAATGCAACTTCCTATATGCGCTGTTTTGATGTGGTCGTACTTTCAACGCATTGTGAAACGTTCGGACTTGTTTTGATTGAGGCTATGCGAGCGGGTGTTGCAGTAGTAGGTACTAATGCCGGTGGTGTACCAGAAATTATTGAAGATGAAGTGAGTGGTTGCTTAGTCAAACCACGTGATGTTGAAAGTATGCGGATAGTGATCGAAAAACTTTATGCTGAGCCTGACTATCGGGCAAGGATTGCAGAGGCTGGGAAAAAACGAGCGGACAAATTTTTCTCCAGTGAAACACATTATCCACAGCTGGAAGCTCTTCTCAAAGCCATATTGTCATCCTGATTTATTCCTTCCTTAATACACAATTTAAGATACTTTATTATTCGTAGTATTTTTTCTTGTGAATTCATCTTTAAGCTTTAATTAATATGCTACCAAATTGGGCTTAGTATGCACTAATTGCCTTTATTTATAGCTTGTTTAGTATGGAAATCTAAATATTTTAGGGTTTTAACCGATATATGGACTAAGAGAGTTATTTTATTTAAATGATTAAAACAACTAAGGGGCTTAATCGTGAGCAGACTTGCAATAAGTATTGTATTTCTTTTTTCTTTTAAGCCGATCTGTTACGCGAACCACAGTTATACGTTTGGAGTTGTTCCGCAGCAAAGCCCTGGCCAGCTTGTTAGAAGTTGGGTGCCCATTATTAAATATTTGGAACGAGAAACTGGCGTTAAACTAAGATTTGCCACAAGACGAACGATTCCAGCCTTTGAGGAGGCCTGTGCTTCAGAAGATTTTGATTTTGTTTATATGAATCCCCTTCACTATATTGAATTTCATGATAATGCTGGCTACACGAGCTTTGCTAAAGCTAGAAATAA
>CAZDEC010000031.1:3507-34128 GCA_964504295.1 uncultured Thioalkalispiraceae bacterium | reverse complement strand
AGGCTTTCTATATTCAAAGCAGGGGCTTAAAGTTAACGGGACAGCAGTGATATTTTCTATAAGCTTAATTTTTTTCTGGGTTTGTCATCACCAAATTTCTTTTTAGCGTTATCTTTGTTCTTATCATTCTTCTTTGTGCCGGAACGAGCATCAGAGTCTTTGTTCTTTTTGCTTTTAGGCTTTTTGTCTTTCGGTTTAGAGTCTTTGCTTTTATGTCTTGGTTTCGACCTAGGCTTTTTATCATTAGAATGGCTACGTTCACCTAAAGCCGATATATTTAATTGTTGTCCGCCAACACGTACTTTTTTCAGGTCATTAAAAATTTCTTTTGGTATATCATTTGGCAGGTCAACCAGGCTATGGTCGTCGCTTATATTAATACGACCAATAAATTTGCTGTCGATACCGGCTTCATTGGCGATAGCACCAACAATATTGCCGGGTTTAATTTTATGATTATGGCCGACTTCAATTCTAAAGCGTTGCATACCTTCTTCAGGTTTTGATTCGCCGCGAGGTGAATGTTCGCGTCTACCGCGGCCTTCGCTATTACGATCACGGCGTCCTCTATCTCGGCTACCGCGAGATGGGCGGTCGTCACGATCCCAGCGTTCTTTAGATTGTTTAATGGGCTTATTTTGTAGCAAGAAAGGCGCATCACCTTGTAGCAGTTTTGCTAGTGCAGTTGCAATTTCCTCGGCAGGAATATTATGCTCCTGCTGGTATTGCTCGATTAAATTAGCAAAAAACTCTAAACCTTCACTTGCCAGGGTGTCGGTAATACGTTGCTTAAATCGGGCAATACGATTGTCATTAATTAGTTCGGTAGACGGTAGCTCCATTATATCGATACTTTGTTTAGTGGCGCGCTCAATCGATTTAAGCATGCCTTTTTCACGTGGTGCGACAAATAAAATAGCATCACCTTTTTTACCGGCGCGTCCGGTACGGCCAATACGGTGAATATAGGCTTCGGTGTCGTATGGTATATCGTAGTTAATAACATGGCTAATTCTTGGTACGTCGAGACCTCGTGCAGCAACATCGGTTGCAACTAAAATATCAAGCTTGCCGTTCTTTAAATTTTGGATGGTGCGTTCGCGTTGGTTTTGTTGAATGTCGCCGTTGATAGCACCGGTGGCATAGCCGCGTGCTTCTAGTTTTTCGGTAAGTTCGACGGTTGCTGTTTTGGTGCGTACAAAAACTATCATCGCATCGAATTCTTCGGCTTCTAAAATACGTGTAAGAGCATCAAGTTTATGCACACCACTTACCGGCCAGAAGCGTTGTCGAATAGTATCAGCTGTTGCGGTAACGGTTTTAATGGTGACCTGTTCTGGGTTGTTTAAATATTTAGTTGCAATACGACGAATTTGAGACGGCATGGTTGCCGAAAATAAAGCAATTTGTCGATCTTGTGGGGTTTGTTCTAATACCCATTCAACATCATCAATAAAGCCCATGCGTAACATTTCATCAGCTTCATCCAGAACTAGGGCTTGTAAGCTATCTAACTTTAATGTGCCTTTACGAATATGGTCCATTACTCGACCGGGCGTACCAACCACAACATGTACGCCACGTTTTAAAGCACGTATCTGTCCACCATATTCTGCTCCACCATAAATGGGCAATACATGAAAGCCTTTCATTTTAGAAGCGTATTTCTGAAAAGCTTCCGCAACTTGAATGGCAAGCTCGCGTGTTGGCGCAAGTACCAGTACTTGTGGATCTTTGCCTTTTAAGTCGATGTTCGATAATAGTGGCAGTGCAAACGCTGCTGTTTTACCTGTACCGGTTTGTGCCTGGCCAATAATATCTCTACGGTCTAACAGTAAAGGAATGGTTGCGGCCTGAATCGGAGAAGGGGATTCATAACCTACTTCGTCTAATGCTTTTAATAAAGATTCGTTCAGCGCTAATTGATTAAACGCAGTTACTGTTTCAACTGTCATGGGGATACCTGAAAATTAAGTGAATAAACTAAAGTGAAAAAAATCAACGGGGCGGGTCGATTATTGATACTCATACATGCCCTGATAGGCATAGATCTGACTCAATTTCAGACGAGGTGCCGTGGAGGGGAGGCGCATTGTAACGGTTTATGGGCTTATATGCATTAATTATCGGCCTGATAAGTCATTATTTATGCGGTTAATTGCAATAAACTGGTTGTTTAGTACGTATTTAAGCTGAATACGAGATAAGAAATGAGGGAGGTAAGCTAGGATGGCACTATCGAAGCCGCTCACTAAGGACACGAAAAGACAAAATTGAGGTCATTGCGAGCGATAGCGCGGCAATCTTGTTAAAATTCAGTGCCACTCCATATTTGAGATTCTTATGCCCTGTTGAGGCTATTTACCATTGAAACCCGTCATTTAGCGGAAAATAAAAATGCATATAACTCGCCAGGACATTTTTAACCTTATATATTGCTTCACCCTGTGAGCCATCTTGCTTATTTGAATAACATATTGGTTTGAGCGATGTTGTAATGCTTGAATGGTGAAAACTATGCCCGCGAGCCTGCTGATTCTGTATTTCTACTTCTTGTAAACCAATTCCCTGAAATCGCTTTTCAAGTTTGGCTTTGCCACTGATAACACCGCACATTGCGGCGCTATTACCGTGTTTGTCAGTTATTAAATCAAGTAAATAAAGTAAGCCGCCGCATTCGGCTAACACGGGTTTTTCTGTATTACAAAACTCAGTGATAGTTTGTTTGCTGTTGGTATTTTTTTCAAGTATATCTAAATACAATTCCGGGTATCCACCCGGCAACCAAAGCATATCGGCTGTAGGAACAGCTTCGTTGTTGAGCGGTGAAAAGTATTTAAGCATCGCGCCGTTATTTATCAGGTAATTAATATTAGCTGGGTAAATAAAACTAAAGGCGGCATCTTTTGCGATGGCGATAGTTTTATTTTTATAATATTGAGTTGTGGGCTTAACATCAGCATGAACAAATTCTACGGCTGGAGGTAACTGTAAAAGCTTTTTAGCATATTCATTATTAATTAGCGTATCAGCCGCATAATTTAGTTCCTGTTCTAAATTAATAAGCTCTTCTGCCTGTATCAAGCCCAGGTGTCGTTGTGGAAGCTGTACTAATTCATCACGTTTTATACTGCCAAGGTAACATCCCTCTAATACCTCATTAATAATACGGTGGTGGTTGTCACTACCGACTTTATTACCAACAACGCCATAGAGTGTTAATGGTTCTGCTTTTGTTTTTGAAGGATTAGAATAATATCGTAAACCATGCACAATAGCGGCGGCAGTTTGTGCATATTTGGCAACATCGAGTAGTAATAGCAGGGGTATATTAAACAGTTGCGCAAATTCAGCCGAGGACGGCTGGTTGTCATGTAAGCCCATCAGGCTTTCAATCAGGATTAAGTCGTTATTTTCGGCGGCATTAAATAACAGCTCTTTGCAATGCTGCTCGCCCATCATCCATAAGTCCAGGTTGTAGCATGTTTGCTGGCTTGCTAACCACTGAATCATCGGGTCGAGAAAATCAGGCCCAAGCTTGAATATGGCGACGTTTCGTCCCAGCTTGATATGCGCGCGAGCCAGTGTGGCAGTAAAACTGGTTTTTCCCTGGCCGGAAGAGGCAGAGGCAATCATTAATGTGGAGCAGTGAACAGCAGGCATCTTATTTAAGTCGTTTTTATGAGTAAAGTAGGTGACATAAGTTTAACCATCCCTTTATAATTGTTCCACAACAATAAAGGCAGAATAAAGAGAAGACTTATGCAAGAAAGTACATTGGCCTTGCTTAGCCTCGGGTTTGGCCTGGGACTATTACATGCACTGGATGCCGACCATATTATGGCTGTTTCAACGCTTGCCTCCAGTCAATCCTCAGAAAACACCAATCAACGTCGTTACAGCAAAACGCTATTTTTTTGTTTGCAGTGGGCGATAGGCCATGGTGGTATTTTATTGCTGTTAGGCAGCCTAGTTATATTTGCCGGTGTGCATATTCCCGATTATGTATCACTTTATGCCGAAAAAATGGTGGGGGTTATTCTTGTTGCTTTAGGCTTGTGGATATTCTGGCAGTTTTATCAAAAGAAAATACAGCTGCAAGTGCATAGCCATAACGGTATAACCCATGTACATTTGGCCGATTCAAGTAACACCAGCAAGTCGCGTCATGATCATAGACCGGTGCTTGTGGGTATTACCCATGGCCTGGCGGGCAGTGCGCCAGTGCTTGCGATTGTGCCCATTGCGCAATCCGGGCAGGGTTGGTTTGGTCTAACCTATGTTGCGATGTTTTCAGCAGGCGTGGTTTTAACCATGATAATTTTTGGATTAGTTTTTAGCCGACTACAATACACACTGGAAAATTACAGCCGTCGTGTGTTTGACTATAGCCGTTTATTTCTTGCAACCCTTTCCATCAGTTTTGGTGGTTACTGGTTATTTGCTGTTTGAGCTGTCTACCGGCTTACCAATAATTCGTTATGCGTGACGAAACACCTGAAAAAAATAAAAAACTCCGCAGTGGCTTTACAACGGGAGCTTGCGCAACGGTTACTTCTTTGGCAGCAGCAAGTTTATTGTTAAAGCAACAAAATTATAGCGTGTTGTCCATTACCTTGCCTAAAGGTCAGCATGTTGAATTTACTTTAAACACTTGCGAGCAAATAAATAAAACAGAGGCTTGTGCCAGCACCATTAAAGACGCAGGCGATGACCCTGATGTAACGCATCAAGCCACTGTCTTTTCTCGAGTGATTTTATGTAAACATAAAGGCGTACGTTTTTTTGCCGAGCAAGGTGTCGGTATGGTAACGCGAGATGGTTTGCCAATTTCTAAAGGTGAACCGGCAATCAACCCGGTACCTCGAAAAATGATACTTGAACATTTAACCGCTTTAGCCGAAGAGTGTGCTTATGCTGGTGGCTTTGATGTTTATATTGGTGTCATCAATGGCGAAATCCTTGCCAAACAAACCATGAACCCGCGTTTAGGTATTGTGAATGGCTTGTCGATTTTAGGTACAACCGGCATTGTTCGACCATTCTCATGTTCGGCCTATATTGCTTCTATTCATCAAGGCATTGATGTGGCGTATGCCAATGGCATAACGCATATTGCGGCGTGTACGGGGTCGAGTAGTGAAGACTTTATAAAAGCAAAACTCAAACTGCCGGAAATAGCATTAATTGAAATGGCTGACTTTGTGGGGGCGGTTTTAAAGCATTTAAAAAAAGTGCCTATACTACGCCTAACAATATGTGGTGGGTTTGGCAAAATATCAAAGTTAGCGGCAGGGCATAAAGACTTGCATAGCCGGGTATCGAGTATCGGTTTTGAATTTCTTGCGCAGCAAGCTGCATTAGTTGGTGCAGATAAAGTTATACAAGATAAAATCTTAAAGGCAAATACCAGTATTGAAGCCTTAAGTCTTTATCCTGCATTGGGCAATCAAATCTGTTTCTTGGCGCAAACGGTTGCTAAACAAATTGTACCTGATAGTTGTCTGGTTGATGTGGTTGCGATAAATAAACAAGGTGAGTGTGTTGGTGAGTTTTAATCGTACTCATGCATTTTGGGCTTTGTTATTTATATTTATGTGCACTACTGCCAAGACTTGGTCTTGTTTTGTAAAGAATTAAAATAGTTACGTCATTCCCGCGCAGAGTCTGCCCCAGCGAAGGCGGGGGTGGTTAATCCAGACTAAGCGGGCAATTTCAAAAAAACTGGATTCCCGCCTGCGCGGGAATGACGGTGGACGTTGTTTCGTACGAAGGAATGACGGTGGACGTTGTTTCGTGTGCAGGAATGACTAAAATATACAGGGAAATATTATTTGAAAATTTTAATATTAGGTGGCACAAGTGATGCTATGGCAATTGCACAATCACTGATATCAAGTGACTATGCTATAACCTATAGCGTTGCAGGTATCGTGCGCCACCCAAAATTAAATTGTAGGATTATCTCTGGTGGCTTCCATATTCAACAAACAGCCAGCGGAACAAAACAATTTGAGAATGGTACCGAAGGTTTGTGCTGGCACTTACAAGAACAATCCTATGATTTAGTCATTGATGCAACCCATCCATACGCTATACAAATAAGCGAGCATGCCGTTAAAGCCGCACAACAAACTAATACGGTACTTTGGCGTTACCTGCGTCCAGCGTGGGAAATGACAGGGGAAAATAATTGGCAAGAGTTTGCTACGTTAAACGACATAATCGCGGAAATTAAAAGCTATACTATGCCGTTTTTTACTGTGGGGCGTGAAGTCTTTTCCAAAACTGATTTACGTTATTCTGAACAGCAATGGCTGGTGCGTTCGGCTGGTATACAATCAGTAAAGAGCAGAAACATTACCGAGCTAAAATCTATCGGCCCGTTTGAGTTTGATGATGAACTAGCTCTTTTTAAACGCTATGCTGTTGATGCACTCATCAGCAAAAACAGCGGTGGTAATGCCGTTGCTGCCAAACTTGCTGTGGCGGCACAATTAGAGATTCCGGTATTTTTACTACAACGGCCAGCTAAAGCCCCGCTAGAACACTGTTTTTCATCCACTTCGCAAATTATTGAGCAAATAAAATGTCACTTCCCAGCCTAAAGTCGCTGCTATCTTGTTAATATTACGGTAATCTACACAACCCATATTTATTCGATCTATATATAAGGTATACCCATGTCTAAAGCAGAAAAACCGGCAATTCTTATCTGTGGTCACGGTTCGCGTGACGTTGATGCAGTTGAAGAGTTTAATCAATTAGCAATGCATATGAAAAAGCGTTTCCCGGACAGGCTATGCGATAGTGGTTTTCTGGAATTTGCCAAACCCATGATTGCAACCGGTGCAGATAAACTTGTTGAACAGGGCGCAAAAAATATTACCGCGATTCCGGGTATGTTAATGGCAGCAGGGCATGCGAAAAATGATATTCCAAGTGAAATAAATGAATTAAATGCCCATCACAATGATAAGGGTGTCAATTTTAAATATGGTCGAGAGTTAGGCGTTCATCCTAAAATGTTACAAGCCTCTGAAGCACGTATTAAAGAAGCCGAAGCAGAGTTCGGCGAAAGCTATAAACGCGAAGATTGTTTACTCGTTGTAGTTGGTCGTGGTGCATCCGATAGCGATGCTAATTCAAATATTTGCAAGATAACCCGTATGCTTGAAGAAGGTATGGGTTTCGGCTGGGGGATTACCTGTTTTAGTGGTGTTACCTCACCGCTAGTTGATGCTGCTTTAGAAAAAGCGCATGGCTTAGGTTTTAAGAAAGTAATTGTCTTCCCTTACTTTTTGTTTACCGGGCGACTGGTCAAAAAGATTTACGCCTGGGCAGATGACTATGCAGCAGCACATACTGATGTGGAAGTTGTAAAAGCACCGTACTTAAATGACCATGAACTTGTTATCGATACTTTCGTTGAGCGTATGCTGGAAACAGAGCAAGGTACCGGCAATATGAATTGTCAGATGTGTCAGTACCGTGTGCAAATTATAGGTTCAGAAAGTAAAGTCGGCTCACCACAGCAAGGTCACCATCATCATGTGCGTGGTTCGGGAACAGATGACGATTATCATCATGATCACGAACATTAGTGTGATAAGTTAATTTTAATTACTATGCCAGATTATATAAAAGATCCTGCCCGTATCGAAGACGAGTCCTTTAAACAAATTAAAGCCCTAACTGATCTAACGGGTTTCGATGAATTACAGCAACAGGTTGTTATGCGCCTGGTTCACACTTGCGGTAACCCCGACATTGCCAAACAGATAAAAATAAGTGCTGCTGCGATTCATGCGGGCATTACAGCATTGCAAAACAAACAGGCTATTTATTGTGACGTAGAAATGGTTAAGCAAGGTTTAACCAAGCGCTTTTTAGATGTAGAACCCAAGTGTTTTTTAAATCAAGCCGGTATTGCCAAAAGAGCAAAAGCGAATAAAGAAACTCGCACCATGACGGCTTTGGAATACTGGGCTGAAGATATAAAAGGTGGTATAGCCATTATTGGTAACGCACCTACCGCCTTGTATCGTTTAATAGAAAACATTAAAAATGGCTCAGCAAAACCAGCTTTAATTATTGGGATTCCAGTTGGTTTTATTGGTGCGGCCGAATCAAAAGATTATTTATGGCAGGAACATCAAGCATTAGGGGTAGAGTGTATTACTGTTGCTGGTCGAATTGGTGGTAGCGCACTGGCCGCTGGCGCCTTTAATACGCTGGTGCGCTTGCAACGTGGTTTACATTTTTAATCTATGCAATGGCACGGTAGGCAAATTCAGGTGGTTAGTTTAGGGGTTGGTGATACCGATTCACTCACGCAAGCCGCACTTGCTGCACTAAAAACGGCTGATGTCGTTATTGGTGCACAGCATCATTTAGACACGGTTAATAAATTACTTGCTAACAATACTGAGAAAAATTTATTCCCTTCACCGTTTAATAAGTTAATAGCGCTACTCGATCAAAATAAAAATAAAGAAATTGTGGTTCTTGCCTCGGGCGATGCACTTTTTTATGGTGTGGGTAAATATTTATCGGAGAATCTATCTAAAGAATCGCTTGTTTTTCACCCTAATGTATCAGCAATGCAAGTGGCATTTCATCGCGTGGGTTTCCCCTGGCAGAATGCGGTTATACATTCCTTACATGGTAGGCCGCTTAGTACGCTGCATAGCCGTTTGCAAAATGGTTTGGTTCTGGGGTTGTTTACAGATGAGGTATCCAATCCATTTGCCATCGCAAAATGTTTAATTGAACAGGGTTTTTCTGAATCAGAAATCTGGCTATGTGAATCATTGGGTTCAGATAAAGAACGGACAAGTCATTTTAAAGCAGCTGATATAACGCAAAAAGAGTTTAGCCCGTTAACTATTTGTATTGTGAAATGCGTTGGTAGCAATAAATGTTTACCCGGTGTTGCAGGAATAGCCGATGAATGTTTTACCACGGGTGCCGAGCCGGGTAAGGGAATGATCAGTAAGCGCGAAGTACGCCTGTCTATTTTAAGTTTAATGGAATGCCAGCCAAACGATGTTGCATGGGATATTGGTGCAGGTTGCGGCAGTGTTAGTATAGAATGGGCATTGCAAAGCCGGCAGGGTATAATCTATGCAGTAGAAAATAATCAACAACGCATTAAGTACCTGGAAATTAATAGCCTGAAATTTGGAACTGAACAGCTTGTTAAGTCTGTATTTGGAACAGCACCAGAATGTTGTGCTAGTTTAGAAAAACCCAGTGTCGTGTTTGTTGGGGGTAATGGAGGTAATTTGTCAGAACTTTTAGAGTTTGCATGGTCATCACTTAAGCCTGCTGGGCGGTTAGTTGCATCCGCCGTCATGCCAGAGAGTATTGCTGTGTTACAAGCGTTTGCTGATAAATATAAATATCATCAGGGTGAATGGGTACAGCTTGAAGTAAGTAAAATAAAATCACTTTCAAATATACATCAGTTAAATAAATTAAAACCAGTCAGCATATTAAAGGTAATAAAAAATTAAATGTCATTGCGAGAGAACAACGTGAGCGCGGCAATCTCGCTCATAAGTGGTTTGAAGTATAAGATTGCCGCGTCAGTAAAAAATAACACTTGGTATTCTTTACTTTCTCGCAATGACGGTTCTCTTTTTAGTTTGCGCGGTATTCAAAAAAAACCAGCGTCATTGCGAGAGAACAACGTGAGCGCGGCAATCTCGCTCATAAGTGGTTTGAAGTATAAGATTGCCGCGTCAGTAAAGAATAACACTTGTTATTCTTTACTTCCTCGCAATGACGTTTACAGGGTGGTAATATAATATGAACACTAAGGGTATTTTATATGGTGTTGGCGTAGGCCCTGGCGACCCAATGTTACTCACATTAAAAGCCGATGAAGTTATCGGTCAGGCTGATGTTGTCGCCTATATCTCAAACGATTCAGGTTTCTCATTAGCTAAAAGTATTGCAATTAACGCTATCAATAAAAAATCAGCATCCAGTTTTGCAGAGTGTTCGATTAAGTTAAGCATGAGCACCGACAGAACAGCAATCAACAAAATGTATGATGCTGCTGCCGTCGAGATTGCTGAATATTTACAACAAGGTAAAAACGTCGCCTTTCTATGTGAAGGTGACCCGATGTTTTATGGCTCCTTTGCCTATTTACTTGCACGTTTAGAATCACAGCATATTATTAAAATTATTCCGGGAATTTGCTCTATACATGCTGCGGCAGCAGCAAGCAAGGTTCCGCTTGGCTTATTATCAGAACGAATAGCTATTTTCTCCGGCCGACATTCAAATGAAGAAATTTTAAATGCTTTAAACACCTTTGAAAACATTGTTATCTTAAAAGCTGGGCGACTAAGGCAAGAATTGGTTGCTTTAATTGAACAAGCTGGTCGCGTTAACGATGCCTGCTATATAGAGTATGCGAGTCAAGCTGAACAAAAAATTGTTTATGATATTACCGAACTTAAAGAAGATGCCGGTCCTTATTTTTCTTTGTTTTTAATAAATGCCAAACGAGATTATCGATAAGATGCTTGTTTTAGCAAAACAGAGCAAGATAACACTATTTTCGTTAACCGATGAAGGTAATAAACTTGCAAAGTATCTTAAATCCGCCGTATCTGATGCTGAGCATTTACATAAACCAGTTAATTTTATTAAAACAGCACAGCAACAATTTTTAAACGGTGAACGTTGTATTTTTATCTGTGCTACTGGCATTGTCGTTCGAGCACTTGCACCTGTGTTAAAGGATAAATATACCGATCCTGCTGTATTGGTTTTAGACGAGAAAGGTCAATTTGTTATCCCGTTAATATCAGGGCATGAAGGTGGTGCAAATGCTTTAGCCTCGCAAATCGCAAGCTATCTTAAAGCTCAGTTAGTCATTACCTCCTCAGCAGAATATACTAAAGCTGTTTATAGTATTGGAATGGGCTGCGATAAAGGTTGCCCGAAAGAAATCCTCCTTGAGATATTAAGCAGTGCAACGGCTGAATTAAAAGAAGGCGTTATTTCATCGGTGTTAGCGTCGATTGATATTAAACAAAATGAACAAGGTTTAGTTTCGCTGGCAGATGAACTTGATTTACCCTTTAAAACCTATGCAGCAGATGCGCTACGAAAAGTTGAAGATCAACTTAGTATAAAATCGGATATCGTTTTTAAAGAAGTAGGTTGTTATGGCGTTGCAGAAGCCGCTGCCCTGGTTGCAGCAAGTGAGCTTACAGGTAATCCAGCTGAACTGGTTTTGAATAAAATAAAAAACAAACGAGCCACTGTGGCAATTGCTAGAAGTTATTATTAATTCAATGCGTCATTCCCTCGCAGAGCCTGCCCCCCAGCGAAGGCGGGAATCCAGAAAAGCTTGATTAGAGGTGATAAGTATATGGATTCCCATCTACACGGGAATGGCAGGTGACATATGGATTCCCATCTACACGGGAATGACAGGTAACATATGGATTTCCGTTTTACGGGAATGACAGAAAAAATTATAGCGAATATATTATGAGTAAATTATTTATTGTAGGAACAGGGCCAGGTGATCTCGACTTACTCACCCCTAAGGCAAAAAAATCAATCGAAGCAAGTACCGATCTGGTTGCCTATGGTTTGTATCTGGATTTATTAGGTGAACTCTGTGCAGGAAAAACGCACCATGACCTGCCACTTGGTGAAGAAATTGGTCGTGCACGTTTAGCACTAGATTTAGCCGCTAGTGGTAAAACAGTTACCCTTATTTCCAGTGGTGATATTGGTATTTATGCAATGGCAACACTGGTGTTTGAGTTACTCGACAACACGATACAAAATAAAGAACCAATTCAAAATCAGCAATGGCTAAATATTGAAATCGAAGTTATCCCCGGAATTTCTGCAATGCAGGCCGGTGCGAGCAAGGTTGGGGCTTTACTTGGCCATGACTTTTGCACGATATCATTATCGGATCTATTAACTCCGTGGCAGACTATCGAGAAAAGAATACACAGTGCCGGGCAGGGTGATTTTGTTATTTCATTTTATAATCCCGTCTCTAAAAAACGTGATTGGCAACTTAATACTGCACGCGATATATTATTGGAATATCGACCAGCAAAAACCCCCGTGTTAATTGGTCGACAACTAACTCGTAAGGAAGAAGATATTACAATAACTACACTCGATAAACTCGATGCTCATGATGTTGATATGTTTACACTGGTAAGTATCGGCAATAGCGAGTCACGACATATTATTAATGGCAATACGCAATGGGTGTATACTCCGCGTGGCTATTCAAAAAAACTTTAACGGCTGAATTATTGTAAATGATAGAGTGTAAAACATGACTGTATATTTTATAGGCGCAGGACCGGGCGACCCGGAACTTATCACCGTTAAGGCATTGAATTTAATTAAACAATGTCCGGTTGTTTTGTATGCCGGTTCACTCGTACCAGAAGAAATACTGGCATATGCACAAGACAGCGCCGAAGTAACCAACAGCGCAAACCTTGCCTTACCTGAAATTATAGATTTAATGTGTCAGGCTAATATGCAAGGCAAAGACGTTGCGCGCGTACACTCCGGTGACCCTTCTATCTATGGTGCTATTGGCGAACAAATGCGCCAGCTTGATGTGTTAAACATTCCTTATGACGTTATTCCCGGTGTTACTGCTGCCAGTGCATCAGCAGCCTGGTTAAAAAAAGAATTTACTTTATCGGGTGTTACCCAAACAGTTATCTATACACGCTATGGTTCAAAAACACCCATGCCCGAAAATGAAAATCTGAGTTCCCTGGCGCAACACGGTGCAACCCTTGCAATCCATTTAGGTATTAGCCATATTCATAAAATTGTTGAAGAGTTAATACCACATTATGGTAAAGACTGCCCGGTTGCAGTTTGTTATCGAACGAGTTGGCCTGAGCAGGATAAGGTTGAAGGTACACTCGATGATATTGTAAAAAAAGTACGTGATAAAAAAATTACTCGAACAGCGTTAATTCTTGTTGGCCGGGTTTTAAATCCTAATGAGTTCAACGACTCATATCTTTACGATAGTGATAAAGCACACCTCTATCGGCCAAAAGTTAAACAATCTCAACCACGATCAATAAAACGTTAATAGTTAACCTTTAACTTATTAATTAATTTTATTGACTCTCGTCTAATTTGTAGAGTATCCTACTCACCTGTTTTTAGGTGCATCCTTGTTAAACGGGAAATTGGTGCGCGTTACTTAAGTAATTTTTAGTAATACTATTCCAATACTGCCCCCGCAACGGTGATTGATGTTACGCTGATTCACAACAAATATTTATAAAGATTATTTGTTAGCCACTGTGTTTACATGGGAAGGCGAATCAGTCGAGAAGTTCGTTTAGAATTTTTCACATCATAAGTCCGTATACCGGCCTGAGAATTTACAATGAAATAGCGTGGGGCTATTGATAGTGAATTGTTCGGGCTCGATTTTATTAAACTCGTTCGTCTTACTTCCCCCTCATATTTCTCAAAATTAGATTCGATTAAACGATGTTGCTTTGTGCGTACTGGTTTATTACGAATAAATTTACTATCTAAATTTTGGAGAAAAAATGATTAAAAATAATAAATATAAAGGTGACATGCAGAAGCATTCGCGTAAAACGTCACTAACAATAAAGCACGGTCTAATTGTATTGCTTGTATTGTGTGCTCCTTTAAATACATATGCGAACGACACAACAGAAAAATTAATCGAAAAAATTGAAAGCCTCGAAAAGCGAATTAATGAGCTTGAAACAAATACAGTATTATCTGACCCTGAAACCAGAGTAAAGAAAATAGAAGTTTATGTTAATGAAAAAGGCACAGAATTTTCAAAACCAGTAGTGGGTGCGAAGAAAGTTGTTACCTATCAACGTGAGCGTGTTTATCGTCGTCAGACAATCAATGAAAAAATTAGTGAAGCACTGGAAGATGCAGAAAATCGACGTGTAAACTTAAATGTTGATGCTGCTATAGTTTTACAAAACGTACAACAAACAAGTGGCGCTAAACAAACGGCTGATGGAAATAGTTATCAGCTTGCATCTACCGATTTATACTTTACAGCGGGTATTGCTCAATACACGGTGTTCTTCGCTGATATTGTAGCTTTAAGTGGCACCCAGCCTGACGGCGAAATTAGTGGTATTACCTCAGTTAATGGCTACTCCGCTCGATTGGTTAATCAAAATGATCTTAACTTACGTGAAGCCTGGTTAATGACCGAGTTGTTTGCTCAAGAGCTTACTCTAACACTAGGCCATCTTGATTTAACAAACTATTTTGATTCTAACGCAGCCGCTAATGATGAAACGTCACAATTCCTAAGTGATGCACTTGTTAATAACCCGGCTCTTGGTTTATCTGAAAATGGAGCAGGTATGGCCTTTGTTTATGACCCCAAGTCATCCTTTATTCTAAGAGCTGGCTACCAGCAAAGTAGTAGTTCAGCTAAAAATCTTTCAGACTCATTTTACCAACTCTATGAAATAGACTATAGGGCTAACCCGTTTAATAGCGGTGAAGGTAATTACCGTGCCTGGTACCGACGTGATAATACTGGCAATGGCTTAAGTGCGTATGGTATTAGTCTGGATCAAAAACTAACCTCGGCGATAACTTTTTTTGCTCGCTATGGTTCGGCTGAAGTTAACGCAAATTCAAATCGTGATAAATACTACAGTGCGGGTTTACAGTTTAGTGCTGGACTTGGGTTTAACCCAGAAGATACATGGGGCATTGGCTATGCAAATACTGACAAAGTATCAAATGACAAGGAAGAAATAATTGAAAGTTATTACAACTTAAGAATAGCTGAAAAATTACAACTGTCATTCCATCTTAGCTATTTAACTGAAGAACCTGCAAGTGGTACAAAAGTTAGTTATTTAGTACCCGGTACACGTCTACAAGCCAGTTTTTAGCGCGGAGTTATAAAAATGAAAAAATTTAATATAAATTATATGTATGCTTTATTTGTTGTTGTTATTTTTAGTCTGAATAGTCATTATGCTATTGCTGTTAAAGACAAGGTTAAAATAAAAGATCCTGCATCAGTTGTTGTTATCGTTAACCGTGATTCAAACGATATTGCTTTTATGGATATTAAAACAAATAAAATTATCGGTAGTGTTTTTCTGGGTAATAATGTGAATCCACATATGGCTATGATGTCTCCTGATGGTCGTTGGGTGGTAACGGGGGGCACGCGCTCGAGTAAAGCTTACATTATTGATGTTGCTACATTGACCTTAAAAAAGGTTGTTGCAGTTGATTACGCACCAGAGCATCTTGCTTTTTCACCTGATGGACGTTACTACTATCAGGGTAATCCTGATAGTGACTCAGTATCCGTTATCGATATGGTTTCACTAACAGAAATAAAGCGTATCCACGGTTTTGCAGAGCCATTAAATATTACGTTTACAGCTGATGGTACTAAAGCCTATGTCGGAAATTATGGTGCGCACTGGGTAGGTGTTATAGATGTTACTCGTCATGCATTATTCAAAAAAATTCAAGTGGGTACTGTGCCAGGTATTGCTAAACTCGATCCAGAACGTTATTTAGGTGACATAAAGGGTATATCAAATGTGAGCATTAGTAATGACGGCCGGACCTTGTATGCTGCTGATAGTGATCTTGGTCTTGTTACCGTAATCGATTCACGTGAAGATAAGGTTATTAAACAAATTCGTGTTGGTGCAGATCCGTGGCGTGTTTATATGAGTCATGATGGTCGCTATGGTGTTGTTGCTAATAATGGTGATGAAACGGTTTCTATTATTGATTTGAAAATGAATAAGGTTGTTGCAACGCTTGAATCGGGCCCGGATATGATGGGAATTAATTTCTCAGCCGGTAAAGCATTTGTTAGTAGTTCAAGTACAGGTTTTATGTATGTATTTGATATGAATAGCCTGAAATCGGCAGGGCGCATTAAGATTGGTGCAAATTTACAAATTGAAACAGCAACTACTGATACTGCTGGTGAGAAAATTTATCTGGCTAGTTCAACAGACCACTCCGTGTATGTCATTGAGGGTAAAACTGAAAAAGTAACACGTGTTGCTAACGTGGGTTTGTATCCCTGGGGTACACATATACTTGATAGTAAAGATAACTATTGTCATTAAACAATGATTAGCCGTTGCTCATCCCATATTTTTGGACTGTTTCTGTTTCTTATGCTGTCTGGTATTGGGACAGCAAAAGGAATTCGTGATCATACACGAATTAAAAATAATACGTCTGTAACACCATCACAGGCACATGAATTAACCTTAACTTTAGTTAAGATTGAAAAGCAGGCAATACAAACATGGGTAAGAGCTGCGGCTAACATTGATTTATCACGAAAAAATCTTTCTGCACATATTTGTTCATTCGAAGCAAAATTTATAAAAGCAGGTCAGCGAGTACGTGCTTTCCCACCTGGATCTAAATCGTCAATTTATCAGGCTCGGGTTACTCAATTAACGAGGCATAAAGATTGTGTTCTTATTAATGTGGAGTTAACCAGGAAAGCCTTTGGTGTAGATAAAACATATGTTCTGGAAGTTATTATTGAACGCGGGGTTTATCTCGCAATTCCCAATGAAGCGATAATTGAAGAAGAAAATTATACTCTTGCTTATATTCAGCAACACCAAAATCACTTTGTTCCAAAAGTTATTGCTATGGGTGTAAAGGGGGAATTATATACACAGGTAACAATGGGGTTAAAGACAGGCGATTTAGCTGTTACTTTTGGTAGTTTTTTTATTGATGCTGAATATAAGTTAAAACAGTTCAGAGGCAGCTATGCTCACCAGCATCATTAGAAATATTATTTGTCACAAGCTAATCGTTCTGGTGCTTCTTGGTATTACGGTATTGATTAGTCTGTATTACATCCGCTCCGCACCGCTTGATGCGATACCGGATATTTCGGATGCGCAAATTATTATCTATGCTAAATGGGAACGCAGCCCGGACATTATTGAAGACGAAATTACAAATCCACTTGTTCAGTCTTTATTGACTATCCCGCTGATTAAAAGTGTTCGTGCAACAACCAATCTCGGGTATTCATTTATTTATATTATTATCGATGAAATAAAACAAAGAGAATTACTCCGTCAAATTATTCAGAATCGCATTAATGCTATCCGTTATCAACTACCCGAGAAAGCATCTATCGTGCTGGCTCCTAATGCCAGCAGTATAGGTTGGATATATCAATATGCGTTAATCGACAAAACTAAAACACATGACCTGCGTGAGCTGAGAACATTGAATGAGTCATTTGTTAAACCTGGCTTACAGCGTGTATCGGGTATAGCAGAAGTTGCTACAGTTGGTGGGTTAGAACGACAGATTGAATTAAAGATTTTTCCTCCTCTACTTGAACAGGCTGGTATTACTCTTCGCCAAATAATAAATTCTTTGCGTGACTTATTTCAGGAAGTTGGAGGTCGTACAATTGAAATTACAAATCGAGATTACAATTTAAGGGCAGTAGTTAATATTGATGATCTTGATTCAATTGAACATCTTATTATTGGTTACAATAATAAAGGTACAGCCGTCTTACTTAAAGATATTGGCTACTTGCAAGTAAATTATGATATTCGACGAGGCATTGCTGAATTGGATGGTGATGGAGAAGTCGTCGGCGGTATCGTTATTATGGAACAACAACAGAATGTTCTTTCTGTAACAGAAACACTTAAAAAAACACTTAAGAAGATACAGCATGAGTTACCTAAAGGTGTTGAAATTATTATGGCATATGACCGATCTTCATTAATTTGGTCAACCTTAAAAAATTTCACGTCAGCTATAATCTATGAGTTATTCGTTGTTTTTCTTGTTATTTTGTGGGCTTTACGCAACGGCCGATCGGCTGTGGCACCAGTCGTCGTTATTTTATTAGGCTGCCTGTATACACTCGTTAGTTTATCATTCGTTGGTCAAACAATTAACTTGTTTTCTCTTGCTGGCTTAGCTATAGCTATTGGAGAAATGGCTGATGCAACAATTGTTATTGTTGAGAATTGCAGTAATGAACTTGCCAAAGCTAATTTAAGGAACAGGTTATCAAATAAAGATAGAAATGAAATTATTATAAAAGCAACATCAAGGCTGATGCGGCCTTTGTTATTTTCTTTGCTTATTATTCTTGTTTCATTCCTTCCTGTTTTCTTTTTAGAGCATAGAGAAAGCAGATTATTTGACCCTTTAGCCTTTAGTAAGACCTTTGCAATGGGTTTTTCAACATTATTAACGCTTGTTCTTTTGCCGATTCTAATTAGCTGGATATTTGCGCGACGCGGTCATGTTGTATCTAATACAATAGTCGACGCTAAAGACAATAAACTTGTTTGTATATATCGATATTTATTAAATTTATCTATTCAATATCGATATTGGTTTATAAGTTTAAGTATTGCTGCTTTTATAGGCTCTGTTTTTATAATGATTCAGTTTGATAAAGATTATATGCCTGAGATGGAAGAAGGCTCTATATTGTATATGCCGACAACATTGCCCGGCATGCCCATACGTGAAGCAGGATGGATTCTGCAGCAAATTGATAAAAAAATTAAAGCCTTTCCTGAAGTGGAGCATGTTTTTGGTAAATTAGGTCGTGCGGATACAGCAACTGACCCATCGCCTGTTACAATGATTGAAAGTACAATACTACTAAAGCCAAAATCACAATGGCGCAAGGGGTTAACAAAAATACTACTTGTAAATGAAATGAATGACAGTCTTAAAATAACAGGTTTTATTAATAGCTGGACGCAACCCATAGCCGGTCGTATTGTGATGCAGGATACAGGTATACAAACACCTGTCGGCATTAAGGTGAAAGGTTTAAATATAATAAAAATTGAAGAAATAGCCAAACAAGTTGAATTATTATTACAGCAACTTCCCCAAACGCAATCAGTAATTGCAGAGAGAATATCTGAAGGATATTTTATTGATATTGAGAACAACCTTGAGCGTATGGCAAAGCTTAATGTTAGCGTTGATGATGCACTGCTAACAGCACGTTATGGTATAGGCGGAGATAACCTATTTGTTATAAAACAAGCCGATTCAACCAGCGTTCCTTTTAGTATGCAATATTCACCCGAGTATGTTGATACTCTTGATAAAGTGAAACGTACGCCGGTTATTACAAACAATGGTCGTTCTGTTGAAATGAATAAAATAGCCGATATTGGTATAAAGAAGTTGCCGGAAATGATACGCAATGATAATGGTGAGCTGGCAGGATATATTCGTATTGATATTCAAGATGTCACTGCTGTTGATTATGTCAATAAGGCAAAAAAATATTTGCAGCAGAAGTTAAAGATGCCTGTCGGCTATACTCTTGAATGGACAGGTGCCTATCAATATGCACAGGCAGCAAATGCTCGTTTATTGTGGATAGTGCCTATTACCTTAATTATCATGTTTGTATTATTGTTTGTTGCATTCAGGTCGGTAGCTGAAAGTTTGCTTATCTTGCTATCGGCGCCTTTTGCCCTTATTGGAGGTGTTATTATACAATGGTGGCAAGGTTTTCCTGTAACAACTGCTGTTATCATTGGCTATATTGCGGTACTAGCTATAGCTTTGCAAACGGGTATATTAATGATTGAATTTATCCGAAGCGCTTTACAACAACGTACTGAAAGTGAATCTTACATCTCAGCTATAGTTACGGGTTCTGTAGCTAGGCTTCGTCCTAAATTAATGACGGTAGCAACGACTGTTTTGGGTTTAATTCCGATATTACTCGTTACTGGCTCCGGGATGGATGTCACTCAGCCAATAGCCGCTCCGAGTGTGGGGGGAATGGTTAGCTCTACAATCTATGTGCTTTTTTTAATTCCTTGTTTATATGTTGTCAGTGTAGATATTCGTAACAAATGGCAGGCATACCGGCAAAGAGTTTAGGCCAGTAAGACTTATTTATTATACAATACGCATACGGCGTATAAACTAAAGGTGTTATATAAAATGCAACTTAATAAAATTCCCGCAACGGTAGTTACAGGCTTCCTCGGTAGCGGTAAAACAACTTTATTATCTAATATGATTAAGCAGGCAAACGGTAAACGTATTGCGGTAATTGTAAATGAATTTGGTGAGTTAGATATTGATGCCGATCTATTACGAAATTGCCCAATTGATGGATGTGATGATAACAGTGCAAATAGCGTACTTGCCGATCAGGAAAACGGTGTGTATGAGTTAGCAAATGGTTGTATCTGTTGTACTGTCGAAGAAGAATTTTTACCTGTTATGAAGCAATTGCTGGAACGGCGTGAAGATATCGACCATATTCTTATTGAAACATCAGGCCTGGCATTACCAAAACCATTGGTGCAGGCTTTTAACTGGCCGGAAGTAAAACAGTTTTGTACTGTGGATGCGGTTATAACCGTACTGGATGGCCCGGCGGTTGCAGATGGCCGAATGGCCAATAGCCCGGAGTTAATCGAAAAATTCCGCAAGCAGGATGACAGCCTGGATCACGACCCAACGTTACAGGAATTACTGGAAGACCAGCTTGGTTCGGCCGACCTTGTTATTATCAGTAAAACCGATTTATTAAATAGTGAGCAAAAAGAAAAAGTAGATGCAATTGTTCGTGCACATGTTAAAGATGAAATTAAAACATTAAATATAGCCAATGGCGAAGTATCCAGTGAGCTTATTATGGGCTTAGGCTCGGCAACTGAAGATAGAATAGATGCGGTACATTCACATCATGATGCTCATCATAAGCATGGACACGACCATCACCATGCACATGATCATTTTAATTCTGTCTCACTGGAGCTAGGCGAAATGGATGCAGATAAAACCTTAAAAATTATTCATGAGTTAATCGCTGCAAATACCATTTACCGGGTTAAAGGATTTTTAGCACTACCCAACAAACCAATGCGACAAATATTGCAAGGCGTTGGCACACGAATAGAACAATACTTTGATCGCATGTGGCAAGAGGATGAAGCGCGAATCAGCCGGTTAGTTTTTATTGGTAAAGAACTAAGCGAAGAGAATATAAAAACCAGCTTAACAGCTGCTTGTGTTTAATGAATATGTTGCTTTAAACGAGTATATCAGGTGCATTTATTAGCAGCGAAGCCCGGTGGTTTTAATGATAACGAAGGTATTATCGACCTTCAACAAACTCCGGCCGATATTGTTATTTTATCGGCACAAGATACTTCGCTTGGTTTGCTTGCCGATGCGGTTGAAAACTTGCCTGAATCTTTTCCTTCGGTACGGCTGGCTAATTTAATTAACCTGAACAATGCTGCGGCGTATGATTTATACGAACATACGGTTTTAGAACATGCCAGGTTGATAGTTGTATCGGTATTGGGGGGTAAAAATTACTGGCCTTATGGCGTTGAACAACTTGTTAACCTATGTAAAAAAAATAATAAGAACTTGATTTTAGTTCCCGGTGATGACGCGCCGGATGCCGAATTATTTTCATTGTCCAGCGTTAATAATGATGTATGTCTTCACGTTTGGCGTTATCTACGAGAGGGTGGCCAGCGTAATAGTAAAAACCTTTTTTATTATTTGAATGACGTTTTCTTTAAACAAACCTCGAATGACAATAGCCAATGGGAAGAGCCACGTGTATTACCGCATACGCTTATTTATTCAAGTCATACTCATGACATAACCTATGACGAGTGGCGGCAATCTATCAACCCGCAACATCAAACAGCCTTGTTGTTGTTTTACCGTAGTCATTTACAAACGGGTAATACTCAAACCTTTGATGATTTTATTAAAATTATCCAGGATAATGGCTTAAATGTATTACCTATAGCAACCAGCTCATTAAAGAACCCTGAATGTTTAGAACTGATTAATAATTTAAGCCAACGTGCACAGTGCAAGGTAATTATAAATACAACTAGCTTCTCTCAACTTGCACAGGGTAATGCTAATTTATCGTCTACACCGCAACAGCAAGCTGTTCGTTGTTTTGAATTAGATGTGCCGGTTATTCAGGCCATTATGGCGTCTAACGATAAAGAGGACTGGCTGGAAAATAGTAACGGACTGCGTTCGCGTGATATCGCCATGAATATTGCCTTGCCGGAATATGATGGCCGTATTATTAGTCGCGCAGTTAGTTTTAAACAAATATTAAAGCGCTCAGCGCGCAGCCAGATAGAGATTGTGCGTTATGAACTACATCACGAACGTGCCCGTTATGTTGCGCAACTATCTTGTCGATGGGCACAGCTTGCCTGCGTGCCAAATAAAACAAAACGCATTTCATTGATACTGGCAAACTACCCAACTAAAGATGGCCGCATCGGTAATGGTGTGGGCTTAGATACGCCCGCATCAACAATTAATATTTTAAATGCCTTAGCAATGGCAGGCTATGATGTTGATGACATTCCAGAGCAGGGCAATGCGCTTATAAAAAAACTGCTAGAGAATGTAACGAATGATCTTGACACACTAAGTATTAAAGGCTGTTTACAAAGTATATCAGTCGATGACTACCAGAACTATTTTCAACAACTACCGCAAGTAAATCAAGATGCCGTTTTGCAACGCTGGGGCAATGTCGAAGCCGATCCTAAATTTAGACAGGGTCGTATAATGCTTGCCGGTATTCGTTTAGGCAGCACGTTTGTGGGCATCCAACCTGCTCGTGGTTTTAATGTTGATGTGGTTGCTAATTACCACGACCCAGATCTAGTACCACCGCACAGTTATTTAGCATTTTATTTCTGGCTGCAACATATTTATAAAGTAGATGCTATTTCGCATATAGGTAAGCACGGTAATTTAGAATGGTTGCCGGGTAAGAGTGTTGCGCTAAGTAATCAGTGCTGGCCAGACTTGTTGCTTGGCCCATTACCTCATTTATATCCTTTTATTGTTAACGACCCCGGCGAAGGCGCACAGGCGAAACGCCGCGCACAAGCCGTTATTTTAGACCACCTAATGCCACCCATGGCACGTGCAGAAACTTATGGTGAACTACAGGTTTTAGAAAACTATGTCGACGAGTTTTATCAGGCACTCGGTGTTGATCCACGTCGAGAAGATTATCTGCGTAAAAAAATATTAAAATTAATTAAGGATATTAATCTACAAGCTGAATTGAGTTTAGACAGTAATGCTAACGAACAAGTTTTATTAAATGAAGTTGATGCCTATTTATGTGAACTAAAAGAAGCACAAATTCGTAATGGCTTACATGTGTATGGCCAAATAGCGGCAGGTAAAACACTTGCCGAAACATTGGTTGCCTTAATGCGGCTACCACGCGGTGAAGCCGAGCAGGACTTAGGCTTATTGCACGCACTAACAATCGATTTAGAACTTTTTACTGCCGATAAAATTTTATTTGATCCGCTGGTTTTTGAAGCCAATGAACCATGGCAAGGTAATCGGCCTGAATGTTTAGAATCGGCAAGCCCTGCTAATTGGCGCACCTATGCCGATACCCGTGAGCGGTTAGAGCTATATGCACAGCAGCTTATTGCTATTGTATTAGAAGAACAAAAATACCCTGTGGCCTTACCTAAAACAACGCTTTTATTAAAGTATATGCATAATGTTGTCTTGCAAGCCGTTAATCAATCCGGCGAAGATGAAATTAAAAACTTTATTGGTGCACTTAGTGGTAAATTTGTTCCACCCGGCCCAAGCGGCGCTCCAACGCGTGGCCGTCTGGATGTTTTACCAACAGGGCGAAATTTTTATTCAATCGATAATCGCGCCATTCCAACTCGAAGTGCCTGGGAACTCGGGCAGCAATCGGCTGAATTACTTGTGCAACGTTATATGCAGGAACATGGCGATTACCCGAAACAAATGGGTATTTCGGTGTGGGGTACTTCAACCATGCGTACCGGTGGCGATGATATTGCGCAAGCCTTTGCGCTAATGGGTATTCGACCTGTTTGGGCAGAAGCATCGAATCGTGTTGTTGATATAGAAGTGATACCTGCAATGCAAATGGGGCGGCCGCGTGTTGATGTAACTTTAAGAATTTCCGGTTTCTTTCGTGATGCTTTTCCCAATGTCGCAAAATTATTTGATACAGCCGTTAATGCCCTGGCAAGTTATGATGAGCCGGGAGATATGAATACGATTCGCTTAAATATTGAAGATAACAAACAAGCATTAATAGAACAGGGTTGCAACAAAGAACAGGCACAGCAACAATCGCAGTGGCGTGTATTCGGTTCCAAACCTGACGCTTACGGGGCGGGTCTACAAGGCTTAATCGATGAACGTGTTTGGGATAATCAAGCCGATTTAGCCAAAGCCTATGTTAACTGGGGTGGCTATGTTTATACGCAGGATAATTTTGGTGGCGAAGCTTTTCAGGAATTTGAAACAAGATTAAGTCAACTTGATGTGGTGGTTCAAAATCAGGATAACCGTGAACATGATATTTTAGATTCCGACGATTATTATCAATTTCAGGGCGGCATGAGCAATGCCGTTCGGGTTTTAAAAGGTGATATGCCCGAGGTGTATCATGGCGACCATTCCAATCCTGCTGCACCTAAAATTAAAACCTTAAAAGAAGAGCTTAATAAAGTAGTGCGCTCGCGTGTCGTTAACCCTAAATGGATAAGTGCAATGCAACAGCATGGTTACAAAGGTGCTTTTGAAATGGCGGCATCGGTCGATTATCTGTTTGCTTATGATGCAACGACAGACTTTATCGATGATTATCAATACGAAATGGTCACCGATGCTTTGTTGCTAGAAGAAACGAACAAGGAATTTTTAAGACAGCATAATCCACATGCAATGAAAGAAATGACCGAACGATTACTTGAGGCACAACAACGTGGTTTGTGGCACAATCCTGATGAATATAAACAACGGCTTACTGATGTGTTGCTGGAAATTGATGAGAGCCTTGAAGCTAGTAACTAGTAACTAGTAACTAGTGTTACTTTGTCATTGCGAACGAAGGTGAAGCAATCTGTTTAGTTTAGCGGTATGAAACAACAAGATTGCCGCGCTATCGCTCGCAATGACGCACGAACCGTCATTGCGAACGAAGGTGAAGCAATCTGTTTAGTTTAGCGGTATGAAACAACAAGATTGCCGCGCTATCGCTCGCAATGACGCACGAACCGTCATTGCGAACGAAGGTGAAGCAATCTGTTTAGTTTAGTGGTATGAAGCAGTAAGATTGCCGCGCTATCGCTCGCAATGACATGGCGTTTCGTCATTATCTATAAAGGTGCTCGCTATGACATACCGTCTCGTCATTCCTGCGCAGAGCCTGCCCCTAGCGAAGGTGGGGCGGGAATCCATATTGGCTTATGGCACACAAATAACGACGAAGTTTATTAAGGAAAAATAAAGTAGCATCATGTATTCCAATTTAGAAAAACAAGCCATCTATCGTGTTATTGCCGAACGCCGTGATATGCGGCATTTTATTAAAAAACCCGTTGCTGCCGATATACTAACTAAAATATTTAATGCCGCCAACGAAGCTCCCAGTGTCGGCTTAATGCAACCGTGGCGATTTGTACGAATCACACAGAATAGTTTACGCAAAAATATTTATGAACTCGTTAACAAAGAAAGACTCCTTACCGCCAAAGCCTTAAACAAACGAGCAGATGAATTTATGCATCTTAAAGTTGAAGGTATCCTGGATTGTGGTGAATTAATAGTGGTGGCATTACCTAACGATAGAGAGCAGCATATTTTTGGCCGAAGAACCATGCCTCAAATGGATTTAGCATCAACAGCCTGTGCTATTCAAAATATGTGGTTGGTGGCGCGTGCCGAAGAAATTGGCATGGGTTGGGTGTCTTTGTTTGACCCTATCGAACTAGCTAAGCTACTAAATATGCCCGAGGGTAGTGAGCCGGTTGCTATTTTATGCATCGGCCACGTCGAAAAATTTTATGATGAACCTATGCTAATAACAGAAAAGTGGACAAGCAAAACCGATATAGAAAAGTTAGTGTATGAAAATAGTTGGGGTGAATCCGCTTGTGAAACAGAAGTGCAAAATACCGATGCAAAGGAATTAATTACCAATGATTAAACATGGTGGTAATGTTAATGAAGCGGCAATTAAATTTGCTATTGCAAAAGATAAATGGCTGGATCTTTCCACGGGTTTAAACCCGCATGGCTGGCAGCTGGATTCACCGATCCCGGAAAGTTATTATCAACATTTACCTTACCCCGATGCCACTTTTTATAGCATTGCCAATCGCTACTATAATAACTCCGGCAAAAACAAGCTGCTGGCTGTACCGGGTAGTCAGGCAGCTATTCAGGCTATCCCGCGATTATTAAAAAATAAAAAAGTGGCCTTACCTGTGCCAGGTTATGAGGAGCATTTATACCATTGGCAACAAAATCAGCATAAATGTATTCCCTACGACCCGGACAATGTGTACCTTGTCGATTGGGTTAGCCAGAATAAACCCGATGTTGTCGTGGTGATTAATCCGAATAATCCTTCTGGTAAGCTTTTTGACAAACAAACATTAGAATCTGTTTTGCGTCTACTGGAAAAAGAAAAGGGCTTATTGATCGTGGATGAGGCTTTTATAGATACAAGCTCTGAACATAGCCTGACGGCAACCGACTCAGATAACCTTATCGTTTTACGCTCTTTAGGTAAATTTTTTGGCTTACCGGGCGTTCGGGTGGGCTTTGTTAAAGCCGCACAGTATTGGCATGACCAAATTGAAGAGTATTTGGGTGCCTGGGCAATGAACGGGCCGGGGCTATATATTGCTTCGCGTTGCCTGGCTGACTTCGACTGGCAGCAACAAGCTCGTCAGCAGTTAAAATTAATAGCAACACAGCAAATGCGGTTTTTAGATGAAACGTTCAATACCAAATTGTCCGCCAAACACAGCGCCAATGCATTTACATCAACCGATTACTTTATTAGCTATCGTACAAGCCTGGAACTCGCCCAAACCATGCACAGTTTTTATGGACAACAGGGGATTTTAGTCCGTTTAATCGACCTGACTCAGGCGAATCTTCCCTATGAAGCCATTATTCGCTTTGGCTTGTGTGCAGACAAGGATGTTGAACGTTTTCAAATAGTGACTCAGGGGCTGCTAAAGGAAATAGGTTTAGCTCAGGTAAAGGCGGGTACGGGATAAGTTGTGAAGTAGGGTAAATTATTCTTAATGCTGAGAAAATGCCTATTTTTGAAATAGATTCCCGCCTTCGAGGGAATGACGGCCAAGGAAATGGATTCCCATCTGCACGGGAATGACGTACTAACGGATTAACCCCTCACTTCAAATCCAATCCCTATCATCCTCGTAGCCCCGTTATTCCCGCGAAGGCGGGAATCCAAAAAAGGCTAATTCGTAGGCTACTATCCAACCTAAAAGTTTCCCCTGTATGCTCTATACCCATAAAACCGATCCACCAATTATATCTTTGCTCAAACGAAAAAATACTGTATTGTTAGACAGAATATCAGGGAGTTATTACAGGGCATTAAGGCTGTAATAAGTAAATGGGAAGTTAGGTACGAAGTATTCTTTAAGCCTACGCTGCCCCCGCAACGGTAATGAACACATTTTGTGTTTTAAGCCCGGAACCTGCCCTGATATGGTTACCAAAATAGGCACCATAAAATATTAAATCACTATTCGTACACGGGTCGGTGTACCAAGAGAGAAAACAATGCAAACAATTTTATCAACAACTCGTTCATCTTCTGTAACACTATCAACTGGTTTACAACTGGCTTCAGCAATTATCTTAGGTGTTGTGCTTCTTTACGGTGTAGGCTTTGCCTCAGCTGATGTTGCCCATAATGCAATGCATGACTCACGTCATACCTTTGCTTTTCCCTGTCATTAATTTCGAAACAAGATTTTACAATTAATCTTTAACTGTTCTGCTTTTAGAAGCAGGCATCTTAATCGGAATAATCAAAATGATTTTTAGAAATATTGTTTTCTCAGCGGTATTAGTGGGCCTGGTTTCCGGGCTTATTTATGGTGCGTTCCAGCAAATACAACTTAGCCCAATTATTTATGCGGCAGAAAATTTTGAAATAGCTCAATCAGCTAGAGAAACAACATGGTCACCTAACGATGGTGCCGAGCGTATTTTCTGGACTCTGCTTGCCAACGTATTAACCGGTATTAGTTTTGCGTTAGTTATGTTGTCGTTAATGGCCTTGCATGATTTAAAATCACATAAACCCAAAGTCGATGTCGTGCAGGGCATAGGTTGGGGAGCGGTAGGCTTGTTGGCAATTTTTGTTGCACCCAGCCTGGTGGGCTTACACCCGGAAGTACCGGGTACAATGTCAGCAGGTTTAGAACATCGCCAGGTTTGGTGGTTGTTTAGTGTGCTTACAACCGTGTTAGCGGTTGCTGTTTTATATTATGCACCCCTTAAGTTTAAAGCAGTCGGTGTTGTTTTAGCTGCGGCTCCCTATATCATGGCTAGCTCCGGCAATGCACAATTAATTTTTCAAAACACTAATCCAGTTGCAGTAGCACAGTTAAACGAACTTAGTCAGCAATTTTTTTCGATGACGGCCATAGGGACAGCGTTATTTTTTATAGTGCTTGGTGCAGGCTCGGGCTATGCGGTTAAAAAATTTATTAAATTAGACGCGCAGTCGGTTTAAGCCTCATGATAAAAACTAACTACCCATTTACAGCTATTGTAGGGCAGCAGCCTTTAAAAACAGCCTTGTTAATATCGGCAATCGATCCGCGTATGGGTGGTGTATTAATTAGTGGGCCACGGGGTTCGGCTAAATCGACAATTGCCCGCAGTCTAGCCGACTTAATTAATGATCATGTTTTTGTGAATCTGCCTTTAGGTGCAAGTGAAGAAAAACTTATTGGTAGTATCGATCTCGACAAAGCACTAAGCAACAACGAAGTGGTATTTTCCGAAGGCCTGTTAGCCAAAGCACATAAGGGTGTTTTGTATGTTGATGAAGTTAATCTATTAGCCGACCATCTGGTCGACGTATTGTTAGACGTTTCCGCCTCTGGTATTAATCAAATAGAACGCGATGGCATCAGCCATCAACATGCGGCTGAGTTTTTATTAATTGGAACAATGAACCCGGACGAAGGCGAATTACGGCCACAATTACTGGACAGGTTTGGTTTAATGGTTAGCTTAAATAACCAGTACGAAATTGAAGAACGCCAACAAATTATGCAACAACGTTTGGCCTTTGATGAAAATATTGATAAGTTCTGTGCGCAATTTTCCACGCAGCAACAAAGCATAGTTGCACAAATTAAAGCGGCGAAAGAGAATTTATCGAATGTTATCGTTAGCACTGAAATGCAAACCTATATTGCAGAATTATGCCATGTCGCAAATGTGGAAGGTTTACGTGCCGATATAACTTTATACCGGGCTGCACGATCTTATACTGCTTTACATAATAAAAAAGCAGTAACAAAAGAAGATGTTGATACAGTAAAAGAATTTGTACTGGCTCACCGTAGTAATACATCTTTACCTAATTTCCCTCAAAGCCAGAACACATCACCAAATACTAAACAACAAGAGCAAAACTCTAAAGGCTCATCCATACAAGGTAGCTGGGGTGAAATGCAGGCACAAGCCGTTGCTGTTGGTGAGGGCGTTGAATTGCCTGAGTTAAAACAAGCCGCCAGCCTAAAAAAAAAGCCTTAAGCATTAAAGCCGTTTATTCTAAACGGCAATTTGTTGGCAGCAGTTTTAATCGCCATTTTAGTCGCCCAGCAAAAGAGAGCGACATTATTAAAAAAACACACTGGTTTGCAAGCCTGGTATCGAAAGGTAAATCAAACAAAATAAAACTGCATTATCTAAAGCCGGTAAAAATGCAAAGCCCGTTAAATATTATTTTGCTAGATACCTCTGCGTCAACACTAAATAAAAATGGCCTGGTGCAGGCTAAGGGTGCGATTAAGTCTTTAACTCAATTGGCATATTTAAAGCGTGAATCAGTTTGTTTAATAACCTTTGGTAACGAGAGAATAGAAATAGTACTGCACCCACAACGCACCCCAAAAAATATACAAGCCATTTTAGAAAGTATTCGTGCCGGTGGCGGTACGCCATTACGTAAGGCGTTAACACAGGTAAAAGACTTTGTTAAAAAACAGGCTTGCCAATATGAAAAATGCAGGCTTTATTTATTTACCGATGGACGCACAAGAGAAAGTATTTGTAATATTTCAATAGATGCAGATATTATGCTGGTTGATACCGAAAATGCAGATGTTAAATTAGGTTTGGGTGAAATGTTGGCGAATAGTTTAAATGCGCAATATGTGCATTTGTGATTTGGTTTGTCATCATTGCGAACGAAGGTGAAGCAATCTGTCTGGTTTAGTGGTATTAAGCAACAAGATTGCCGCGCTGCGCTCGCAATGACAACACTATGCGTCATTGCGAACAAAGGTGAAGCAATCTGTTTAGTTTAGTGGTATGAAGCCACAAAATTGCCACGCTGTGCTCGCAATGACGCACTAATTTGTCATTGCGAACAAAGGTGAAGTAATCTTTTTAGTTTAGTGGTATGAAGCCACAAAATTGCCACGCTGTGCTCGCAATGACGCA
>CAZDEC010000031.1:0-3407 GCA_964504295.1 uncultured Thioalkalispiraceae bacterium | reverse complement strand
CTAATTTGTCATTGCGAACGAAGGTGAAGCAATCTGTTTGGTTTAGTGGTATGAAGCAGCAAGATTGCCGCGCTGCGCTCGCAATGACACATGAACTCGTCATTCCCGCGCAGGCGGGAATCCATGTATATAATTTGGAACAAAAAATGTCACAAGATCCCGACAAAAATAACTTAACCACCGAAGACAAACATCAAAAAAAAATGCTTCGCAAAAAACAAATAGTCGATAAGCGCATTGCCAAAGCAACTGAAGAGCGTGGCGTATTAATTTTACTCAAAGGCTCAGGCAAAGGTAAAAGCTCATCTGCCTTTGGTACTATGGCTCGTGCCCTGGGGCACGGCCAGAAGGCCGGCGTTATTCAGTTTATTAAAGGCCGTCAGGAAACCGGCGAGCATATCTTTTTTAAAGATCACCCAATGGTCAACTTCCATGTAATGGGGCATGGTTTTACCTGGGAAACACAAGACTTAAACCAGGATATCGATGCAGCCAAAAAAGCCTGGGCGCTTGCAAGGCAAATGCTACAGGACGAACGCTATAACATACTCGTCTTCGATGAACTCTCTTATATGTTTAAGTATAAGTACCTTGATGTAAATGAATGTATTGCCGATATAAGCGCAAGGCCAAAGCAACAAAATGTTATTATTACTGGCCGAACAATGCATACCGAATTACAAAAAATTGCCGATACCATCAGCGATGTACAGGACATTCAACATGCTTTCCGTCTTGGCGTTAAAGCTCAGCCGGGTATCGAATGGTAAAGTTTAAAGTAAGCAAAACATCTTGTCCGGCACAGTTCTTTTGCGCACCTGCATCTGGACAGGGTAAAACAACTATCACCGCAGGTATTGCCCGCTATCATAGAAATAATGGTCTAGACGTTCGCGTTTTTAAAACCGGCCCCGACTATTTAGACCCTTTAATACTCGCACAAGCATCGGGTAACCCTGTTACCCAGCTCGATTTATGGATGGTAGGCAAACAAGCCTGTAAACAATATTTATATGAAGCCGCTCTTGAAGCTGACTTAATATTAATAGAAGGCGTTATGGGTATGTTCGATGGCAGCCCAAGCGGTGCCGATATGGCTCAGTATTTTGGTATACCTGTTGTCGCCATTATAGATGCACGTGCAATGGCACAAACTTTTTCTGCAATCGCTTACGGTTTGGCAACCTATCGACCAGAGTCGTCGTACGATAAAAGTATTACCAATACACTAAAATTTTCTGGTGTTATTGCAAATAAAGTAGGTAGCGAACGCCATGCTAGTTTAATTAAAGATTCAATGCCGGAAGATGTTGCCTTACTAGCCTGCCTGCAACGTAACGATGCAATGATATTACCAGAGCGTCATCTTGGCCTGGTGTCACCGCATGAAGTAGATGATATTGAGCAACGCCTGGATGATATTGCAAACATTATTGCAACAACAGATTTAAATACCATGCCTGCTGCGGTTGAATTTTGTAGCGCTAATATGGCTGCAAATAAGCAATCCACTAAAAATAATTTACAGGGTAAAAAAATAGCTATCGCAAAAGATGATGCCTTTAGTTTTATCTATGCCGCTAATATACGCTTCTTAAAAGAAAAGGGGGCTGAGCTTGTTTATTTTTCGCCACTGCAAGATAAAGAGCTGCCCGATGCCGATGCGCTATGGTTTCCGGGGGGTTACCCCGAGCTACATATAGAAGCGCTGGCAAACAACACAACGTTAAAACAAAGTATTCATGAATTTTTTAATGCCGGTAAAAAAATATTAGCCGAATGCGGCGGCATGCTTTACTTGCAAAATACCTTAACCAACTTAAATGGCAACACCTTTAATATGGTTGGTATTATCTCCGGCGATGGCGTTATGCGAGAACGGGGCGGCTGCCAGGGCATGCAATACGCGCCACTACATGGAATAGGTAATGAACACGGTGAAGTAAGAGCACATGCCCATCACCGTTCACGTTCACAAAACACCCTGGAACCCTTCGCCCATGGTCGCAGAACACGCCACCCGGCACCGGGCGAACCGATTATTAAAAACAAAGGATTGCTTGCAACCTATTTGCACCTGTATTTTCCGTCTAACCCAAATGTAATTGTTGATTTATTTTTAGAATAATTGTTAGTAATAAACGCCGTCATTGCGAGCGACAGCGCGGCAATCTGAAATAACCTGTCATTGCGAGCGCAGCACGGCAATCTTGTTAGCTAATACCACTAAAGCAGGCAGATTGCTTCACCTTCGTGCGCAATGACAACCTAATCTTTACCATCCCCCATAAAAAAACCAGCATACTAAAAAGCACACTGGTTTTAGCCGTTTAACGGGCAGCAATTAGCTTAATATACGATAGTACGCGCTAAAAACACCATTGCTAAAAAGAAGCCAAATAGTGATGCCACTAAAACACTAATTGTACGTAAAACAGTTGAATCTTGGATATTTTCTTCGGAACTCATAGAACACCTCGTTGCTAAGTATTTGAATGTAAAGCTTTTTATCACTTCTCTAAAATTTGATGTGTAGTTTACTCATATACTCAGGTATTTAGAATTAGAGAGTTCTAATGTGTAGATAAGTTAATACTTGAGTAAATTACTCGGTATTATATGGGGTTTAATTGGGAGAGGGAATTATTCAGTAACAGATGGTATTTCTGTATCCGTCATTCCCATGCGGATGGGAATCCATTGTTTATTTTTAGGTTTAATTTAAGAATATGCATATATTATCTGTATGGTTATTAACCAACTAATTGTTTTTATTGTGTTTTAATTCGCAGAGGAAATGTAAGTTTGGTACTGTGTAACTAACTTTAAAATTATTTACATAGACATCTGTATAACAAGTAAATTGCAGATGTCTGTCTAATACAATTTATGTGTAAAAATGGATAATGGTATTACAGGTATAGACATTTTCACTGGAAGATTAGTTGGTAAATATGTTGAGCGCGACCTGGAGTGTCATTTTTCTGAATTAGAATGGGCGGAATATTCGCTTTTAGTACCTATAATACAAGAAATATTTTTCTCAAAACGGGGAAGAGGATAATGTCATTAATAACAGCTAAGTCACTTTTGCTAGTCCTAATTATAGCGTTACCTTTTTCCACTCAGGCTAGAGCTGAGTCATTTCAGTTTGAAAGCCCTCAAGTAGAATCGGATTATAATCAACTAATCAGTGAGCTGCGATGTAATGTTTGTCAAAACCAGACTTTAGCCGAGGCCAATACACAACTGGCGATTGACCTTTGAAAGCAAGTGCTACAACAGTTGAAAAAAGGATCAACACGGAATGAAGTAGTAACTTATATGGTCGGACGATATGGAGATTTTGTGACGTATCTGTAATCCCCCCGAAAAATAACAGGCGTTTTAAGTAGAAAATTCTCGTA